>JABLYA010000002.1 GCA_013177855.1 Ignavibacteria bacterium | reverse complement strand
TCCATATGTCCCAATCCATTTGTTACCTTGTCCATCTATGGCTATTGATTCAACATAATTATCTGGCAAACCTGAATTTGATCTTTTATAAACCGTCCAATTTACTCCATCAAACTTTGCAAGTCCTACTCCCTCTGTCCCAATCCACTTGTTACCCTGTCCATCTATGGCTATTTCACGAACCCGATTATCTGGCAAACCTGAATTACCTGTTTTATAAACAGTCCAATTTACTCCATCAAACTTTGCAACTCCTCCTCCATCTGTCCCAATCCATTTGTTACCTTGTCCATCTATGGCTATTGCACGAACATTATTATTTGGCAAACCTGAAGCCTTGGTGTAAAAAGTCATATTCCCCGTTCTCTTGTCAATTCTTACAAGTCCTCCTCCCCATTTTCCAACCCAGACATAATCACCTTCAAGTGCAATTGCATAAACAAAATTACTAGCTGTGAAATTAATCCATTCGGGATTTTGTGAGAAAGAAAGGATTGGAAATATAGTAAAGGAGAGAAATAAAAACATAGAAAAAGCTTTTAGTCTTTTCATTGTTATTTCCTCCAGTTTTCTATCTTTATAAATTCTGTTTTAATCTAAATAAGTTAATTTTAAAGTTCAAGCATCTATTAAAAATTAAAGAATTAATATTATCTTCAGAAAAACTCTTAAAGATGAGGGATTCATTTTCAAAAAGATTTTTAGGCTGGAATAAAAGATCAGACTAAAATTAATTTGTTTTTTCCAGCTTAAGTTTTTTTTGTTATTATTAGAGAAATGAATTTAATTCTGAGATTTTTTAAGATGGTGATGTTAATCACCACATAATTTAATTTCTTCAGCTTCGACAAGCTCAGCCTGACAAAGAATTGTCATCCTGAGCATTTGTCGAAGGGTAACATTATGGAATGTTAACTTAATTCCTTCAGCTTCGACTGGCTCAGATTGAAGAAAAATAAAATGTTATTCCAAGACTGACTTCGTAATAAGCTGGTATTTACAACTATAATTTGCATTCATCGAAGAAGAAATTTCGAATTACAAATCATTTAAAGATTTTTATCTCAAAACAAAAAAGGATGGGAGAACCCATCCTTTTTAATTCTGTACTTCAAAATAAATTTCATAATTGCTCTAACAAACCATCAACATCTTTCTGCTCAATTGGTCCATCAATTACAATTATAAAACGATCAAGAGTGAAATATTTTTTAGCCAATCTTATCACATCTTCTTTTGTGACTTTCATAATTCGATCAGCTTTTTTATCAAAATAATCAAGTGGCTTCCTATCTTGAATTAATTCAAATACTCGGCTTCCAATATCATCGGGAGTTTCGACATAAAGCGGAAGTAAGCTCAAAAGTCTAATCTTTGCGTTTTTTAATTCTTCGTCGGTTACACCATTCTCAATTAGATTTTTTATTTCAGAGAAAATTCCTTTAATGACTTTATCAACATTCTGTGGAGCTGTTTTTGTATTAAATTTCCAATATCCAATTCCATCTGTTGTTGACCAAAGTTCGCTTTTAATTCCGTAGATTAAACCCTGTTTATCGCGAAGATTAACTCCAATCCTTGATGTTAATGCACTCGATGCAAGAATGTAATTCAAAACATTAACCGCATCTTCTTCTTCAGCAGGAATATCATTGAAAGGAGAAAAACCAATATTAATTGTGCATTGAGTATAATCTTTTTCTGTAAAGACTTTAATTTCTTTTCCCTCAAGCGGTTTAACTTTTGGCATAACCTTGTAATCCGACAAAGCCTTTTTGGATTTGAAATCAGAAAAATATTTTTCAGCAATCTTTTGCATTTCCTTGTGAGAAAAATCTCCAAGAATTACAATTGACATTAACTTGGGCTGAAAATATTTATCCCATAAATCAATCAAATCCTGACGAGTAATTTTATTCAGCGACTCTTCCGTGCTTAAGTACTGAGAGTATGGATGATCTTTGAATATTTTATCGAACATATAATAGAAAGCTCTAACGCTTGTTCGTTTATATCGATTTTTAGCTTGAATCAAATGACGACTGCGTAGTTCTTCAATTTCTTTTTCATCAAAGCGAGGCGATTTCAATATATCAAGTCCTGTAGTCATCATTTCATTGAGATTTTCTTTCAAGCAATAACCCTGGAAATATATTCTTCTATAATTTCCTTGAACGCTAAATTGAAAAGGAACAAACGAAGCTTTTTCAATAAACTCATCATAAGTCATATTTTTTGGTCCACGATTAATTACATCACTTAGCAAATCGACAATACCTGGTTTATTTTTGCCGACAGCTTCTTCAATATATCCTGGTTGGATTACTCCTCCAATGTAAATCGATGGCGTTAGATGATTTTCTATTGTGTAAACTGTAATTCCATTTTTAAGCTTTGATGTTTTTATAAGTGGAGCAATAGGCATTGGTCTGAGAATATCTTTGTAATCTTCTTCTTCAACTTGGGTCATCAATTCAAAAATTTCTTCTGGCAATTTGAAATAGAATTTGCCATCATAAAGTTCAAATTTCTCTTCGTTACTATTTTCTTCATTTTCTTCTTCGCTCTTTTCTGCCTGCCTTTTCACTGGACCTTTTGGATAAAGATAAGCAACTGTGACCTGCTCAGGATTGAAATATATTTTCATTACTCTTTGAATGTCTTCACGGGTAACTGCTTTAACTCTATTGCTGAATGTATCAATGAATTCATAATTAACATAATTCTCATACAAACTAATCCTCGATCCTATATCTGCATTTTTTGTGTAAGTAGTTAATTCATCAAATCTGAATCGGTTTTTCGCTTTTTGTAATTCTCTTTCTGTTACAAGCGAATCCTGCAGCTTTTTAATTTCTTCCCAGACAATTTTTTCAACACTATCAACATTAGCTTCTGGTTTGAGTACAACTGAAATTTGATACAAGGTTGGATCTTTTGTAAACCCAAATCCACCTGCAGCTGCAGTAGCGACCTTTTCTTTTTCCACAAGTCGATTGTAAAGACGAGCACTTCTTGCTTTTGCTGTAAAAATTCTTTGTACAAGTTTCAAAGCTGCCGCATCGGGATGTTCATAATTTGGAACATGAAAAGCCATTCTTAAAGTTGGCTGAGTTATGTCATTGTGATAGAGAGTAAATGTTTTTCGGACGATTTGATTTTGTTCGCCAACTTTTAATTCTGGAACCTCAGGACCTTTCGGAATTTTTCCATAATATTTTTTGACAAGCTCAAGAATTTTTTCAGTTTCGAAATCACCAACAAGCACAAGGAATGCATTATTTGGAGTGTAGAAAGTTTTGTAATAAGTATAAGCATCATCCCTTGTCATACTCTTCAAATCCGTAGGCCAGCCAATAACAGGATCACGATTTGGATGACTATCATAAGCAATTGCATTCATCATCTCGTGAGCAATTCCATTTGATGTGCTTTCTGTTCGCATCCTTCTCTCTTGAATAATAACCTCAATCTCTGATTTAAATTCATCTGGATCGAAAATGCAGTTCATCATTCTATCAGATTCGATATCCATTGCAAGTTCAATTTTATTTTTAGGAAGATATTCGTAATAACTTGTCATATCATTCATTGTAAAGGCATTGAACACTCCACCATTCTTTGAAATAGTTTTTGATGCAACACCTTTAGGATATTTTTCTGTGCCTTTGAACATCATATGCTCTACGACATGACTGATCCCGGTAATTCCCAATCGTTCGTTTCTCGAACCAACTCGATAAGTCAGTTGATGATAAATGTACGGGGCAAGGTGTCGTTCCATCGTCAACACAACTAACCCATTGTCAAGTTGGTGACGATAAACTTTTCCTTCTTCATATTTCACTTTTTGAGAAAGAACAAAATTCGAAGTAATCAAAACGATTAATACAAGAATTTGAATTTTTTTCATTTTTCAATTTCCTCCAGATCTGGATTTTTAGTTGTTCGATATTTCTTTTGTTTTTGCATTGATGTTTCGACAAGCAGTTTTCTTTCTTCGATTGAAAGTTCTTTGTATTGTGGTTTGAAGTCAGAATTTGCAATGGCCTCAATAGACAAGAATCCAAGTTTAGCTACTCGGGCAAGTTTTTCGTAATTGATTTTATCATAGTCATCCTGAGGAGTATGATAATCATCGTGTAAACCACTGAAGAAAAAAGCTGAGGGAATTTCTTTTTTCAAAAATGGAGCCTGATCGCTCGCAAAATTTAGAAGTCCCACATTGTACAACAATTCAAATCCCACTTCAGAATTTGCTTTTTCAATTATCTTTCTTAGATCATCACTGTAAAATGCCCCTCCAATCCAGAGAAGTTCAGGTTCATTTCTTCCAACCATATCGAAATTGAACATTGCAATAATTTTATCAAGAGGGATTAAAGGCTGATAACTTACATAAAATCTTGAACCAAGCAGTCCATTCTCTTCACCGCTAAACGCTATGAAAAGTAAACTTCGCTTTGGTTTATTAACAGAAAAAGCTTCAGCGAGTTCAATCAATGTAGATGTACCTGAAGCATTATCATCGGCACCATTGTGAATCTTGCCAGTATCAGCTTTATTCATTGCTCCATAATAACCAAGACCAACATGATCATAATGTGCCCCAATTACAATAAATTCATCTTTAAGTTTTTCGTCAGTTCCTTCAATTATGCCCACAACATTTTGAGAGTTTATGATTTCCTTAACGAAATTAATTCTTAATTCTACTTTGATAGTCGGAAATTCAAATGCATTTCCTTTTAAATTTTTCTCGATTTTTTGTAATAAGTCTTTCAAACTTATTCCAGCGTCTTTAAAGATTTCATAACATACATTTTCGCTTATAAAAACTATTGGAATTGAATTACTCATTTGAACTGGTAAATGAAAGGATGGGTTTTCATAAGCATTGATTCTTTGTTCATATTTTATGTTAAACGGAGGTTCATTTTTCAATGGTGAGTTTACAACTAAAACTGCAACTGCACCGAGCTTTTGTGCAGCTTCCATTTTTCTCAATGGATTTCGATAGAGAGCATTCTTAGATTTTGAAAACGAACTTTCAGGATTATTTTCCTGTGGAAATCCATCAACAATTAGAACTATCTTATTCTTTACATCGACTGGTTTACCTTTTTCATCGGTATAATCACTATAGTTGTTTTCACCTTTATCAATTCCGTAACCCGCGAAAACAACAGGCGCTTTCAAGTAAATATCATTAAATAGATTGCTTATTTGAATAACAAAATCTTTTTTGTATGAAAACGAAACTTCAACATCTGCGACAGAACTCGATTTGCATATTTTCAAAGAATTATTTTCCGAAAGCTTTGACTTTATGAAACTAAATTTCTGATAATATTCTTCGGGCATCATCTCATCTGACTTATTTGATTTCAATCGAGTTCGATATAAAGAGGAAAAGTTTCCCGCAGGTTTCAAGCCATAATCGATAAATTTTTTTGCAATAAATTGAGCAGCAATATTATTTTCATCTGAACCAGCAGCTCTACCCTTCAAACTATCAGAAGCTAAAAATCTCAGATTCTCATAGATTTCATTTTGCTTGATTGTTGATAAAGCTGTTTGCAGCTGTACTGAGGGTTGAGCAAAAACAAAAAAGGATAAACTAATTAAAACAAAAAATGCGCGTAATAATTTCATAAAAAGATCTTTCCTTCATTATAACTAAGGTTTTGATTTAATATTCTCTCAGAGCAAATTATTTAAGAACAAAATAAAAGGCACCGACCCGGTCACACATCGGTGCCTTTTTAAAAAATTACTTCATCAGAACCATTTTCTTAACAGAAACAAAATCACCAGCGGTTAATTTATAAATATAAACTCCGCTTGTAAGTTTAGAACCATCCACTTTAACCGAATGATAACCAGCGTTAATTTTCTCGCCGTTTATTAAAGTCATAATTTCCTGACCAATCATATTATAAACTTTCAGTGTAACAATGCTTTCTTTCGGCAAGGCAAAGTTGATAGTTGTCGATGGGTTGAATGGATTTGGATAGTTCTGTGATAATGAATATGTCGTCGGCTTTGTAACTGACTGATCATTAACTCCTGTAATGTTTGTCAAATATGAATCTCCCATCCTTCCAAATGTATAACCGTTGTCGCTCCTGTCATAAATCTCGTCATATTCAAAATGTGATTTTGTGCAAAGCCAGCTTCATTATCATTTCCTCCACCATTATTTGCAGCATCTCCAAAGTTGATTGAATATTTGTACTCAACTCTCAATATTGTGTATTGCGGGAATGTAATATCTCTCGAGAATATCTTATCGCCTGCTACCAAATCTCCATTTGTCCCATCATCATACAATCTTATCATTACTGTCGAATCACTATTGGGCCATCCACCCTGTGGCCATTGCAATGGCAATGCACTTCCTGCTATGTGTACTGTATTAACTACTGGGAATGGCTGTCCATTGATTATCGATATCGCTCCATTGGTATTAACTGTAAACTTAATCGTTGCAGGCTGATTTAATACAGTCGCCAAGCTTGCATCGTTAAATGAACCACTGTAAAACACCGCTCCTGCATTGATATCATCCTGTGTAAATGTATATACTCTGTTTGGTCGGCTTTCCCAGTTATTCGGTGTATACCAGAACTTAAATTCAATGCTCTCACCTACTCCTGCATTAATTGTCCAGGTTCCTTCATACAAATCTGGATTTAATGGATTTGGTGTAAGTATCCATGCCTTCGATGTCCAGCCATTGAATGTTCCATTTACGGAAACTGTGTCTGTGGCTGGATTAAATCTTCCGCTTAATCGCTCTAATTCCATATTGCAGGAGAAGGTAAACTGAATTGGAAATTGTGGAACATACACACTGTCATTATTGAAGTAGCCGCCATCATAAACATTTGTTCCTGCCTGAACTGTGTAAGTTCTGTTTGGAATTTGATCTTCCCAGAAATCCTGTCCACCTCTTACAATGACAAACTTGAATTCAAGATTATCACCAACATTGAATGTCTTTGTAATTGAGTAGACTGAGTCACCATCTGGATCGCTTAATTGATCATCATTTCCACCCCATCCGTTGAAACTGCCGCGAATTACAACCAAATCACTCGATGGAGTGAATTTACCTTTCCGAATTGCTACACGCATGTTGATATTGAATGTGACCTGAGCTTGAGCAGAATATGTATATAGATTGCTGCCTAATGAACCAAACCAGGGATTTCCATTTTGATCGGTTGCAGCAGCATAAAATGTTGAGGTGAACAGCGGATCTGTTATTTGTGTCCAATTATCACCGCCATCAGTTGTTTGATAAACAAGTCCATTTGTTCCTACTGCATAACCATTCATCGCATCTTTGAAAGTAAGAGCATAAAGTAAATTTGGAACTGTTACAGGTACGGCATTCCAAGTTAAGCCGCCATCATCACTTTTGAGAATTGCATTTGTACCACAGGCAATTAATCTTGTTGGACTAAGGTAGACCACATCTCTCAAGTCGCCTGTAGTCATTCCATTTACAGTTGCAGTTTGCCAGGTAGTCCCACCATTTGTTGTATAAAGAGCTGTGACAGAAGCACCGACGGCAACTCCATTATTTTCATCTTTAAATGCTATTGCTCTAAGAGCCTTAGCAGCAACATTTTGATAAGTCGTCCAGGTTTGACCGCCATCTGTCGTTTTATGAATCACTCCATTACTGGTAGTGTATTGACCACAAACCCAACCTAAATTTTCATTCAAGAAGAATAGACCATAATTATGTCCAGTCGTTATTAAGCTATCGGGCAATACAGCAAACCAGCTGTTTCCACCATTTGTTGTCTTCGAAACCAAGCGATAACTGTGTGCGGCATATCCAACATTATCATTTAGGAATTGAATTCCATTTACATTTGGAGCAACATTGTTTGCAAAAATATAAGATGCTGTCCAGGTTTGTCCGTTGTCATTTGTTTTTAAGAATGTTCCATCATAACCTGCAGCAAAGCCGCTGCTTGTTCCTGCAAAACACATATCATAAATGGTTGCAGCTGGTATTGGCGTAATTTTTTTCCAGGTATTTCCAAAATCTGTTGTGTAAGCAATTAAGCCATCACTGCCGCCAATCCAGACTTTATCTCCAATCCCATAAATACCATAAAGTGTTGGTCCAAACGGAGCTGCAATTGGTACCCAATTAACTCCACCGTCTGTTGTTCTTTCAATTACACTTCCACGAGTTGCACCACCTATTGCAAGCCCATTATTTCCATCTTTGAACCAGATATTGTAAAGATTGTCATAGCTTCGGTTTTGTTCAAGTTGAGTCATATAAGTCCAGTTTGCACCACCATTTGTCGTTTTGAGATGAATGCTCGGCTGCAACCCAGCTGCAAAAGATCCCCAGCCGACTGCTACAGCTGTATTAACATCAAGCATTTTAACAGCACGAACATCAGAACGAGTATAGTTAAAGCCACCGAGCGATGGAGTGGGAGCCAATGTCCAAGTGTTACCATCTGTTGTGTAATAAAGAGTTCCAACACTTCTTCCTACCGCAACTCCAACAGTTGGACTAGCAAAATCAAAATCATTTAAATTGTTTGTTGTGCTTGCAAAAAGCTGAGTCCATGTATTCCCACCATCTGTTGTTTTAAAGATTCTTCCAACAGTAGTAGAATAAGAAGCAAGCACATATATTAAATTCTGGTTAAAAGCTTTAATCTTCACAATTGAACCTGTTGGTTCGGGAATTACATCAAGAGTAATTGCGGTCCAGGTAAATCCGCCGTCCGTTGATTTTAATAATGTTCTTGAACCACCTCCAGCGAGAAGGAAATTTTGATTTAAACCAGTAATAGTATAAAGAGTAACCGTAACTCCGCTAGTTTGTTCGACCCAGTTATCACCGCCGTCTGTAGTTTTAAGTATGATACCATCTGAGCCAACAACCCAGCCAACATTCTGATCAACAAAATAAAAACTTCTGAAAGTTGTTCCGCTCGGATATGTCGAGGTTAATGCGTTTCTCCATTGAGTATAAGAATTGGAGAAAAAGATTAAAAATACCAGACTTAGATAAAGTAAATTTTTTCTCATAGCCGCTCTCCTCAATTTTTTAGTAATTAAAGATTTTTAAGTTTAGTTGTGAATTCAAAAATTTATTCTTTTGTGAAATAGAATTTGATTGAATTGAATATGAAATATAAAAATCTATTTGCAATGAATTAAAATTATAAAGTCCAAAACCTGCTGAGATAGAATTAGATTTCACATCTTTGCTGCCTCTAACAACATCAAATCCGAGTTTATTAAAACTATATCCAGCTCTTAGAAAAGCTTTCGTTAGAATCTCAAACTCAAATCCAAAAGTCAATGAATAAAAAGGCTCCTTATAATTTGAAAAATAATTGTCAATGTATTTCGATGAATCTGATTTCACTATTCCAGATTTAATTTCAAAAATTGAAATAAGAGGAAATGAATTAAACTTATAAGAAATGCCGCTTCCAATTGAAATAGTCTGAATATTCCACTTCCAAATCATTAAAGCAGTTTCTGAGACTCGAGACCAACTTGAATAGTTATCAAAACCTCCTTCAAAACCAAATAATAAATTTCTAATTGGAGAATAATGAACTTTCAATGCTGTTCCATAATCTTCAAATACTGTATGACCTTCTTCATATTCTTTCAATGTTCCATAGGGGAACTGAGTTTTAAGATTTGAATTCAGGTAATTTCCTTTTAAGCCAATGTTTAAATTCTCTAATGGTGAAATGATTGCTGCAAGATCGTATCTATTCAATTTTTCTCGGTAAGTCTGTTCAACTGTTTGACTTCTTCTTCTAAAAGCAAAAGTATCACCACGATAATTAAAGATTTCTGCATCAAAAAGATCTTCACTTTTTGCTTCAATTGATTCTTTGTTATCGAGCATGGTTAATTTTCCGCCTACAACAAAGTCATTAGAAAATTTGTAAGCCAGATTAATGCTCCCATCTATATTGCGCCAAAGTGATTTTGCTCTGCTGTAAATATTTTTTAATCCATCAACTATTTGATAATTCAAATCAAAGCCGAGATAAAAATTTTTCAATGGAATGAAACTATATTGAAATCCAACTCGAGGTCCATTATAAAGAAAATCGCCAGTTGTTGTATCGGTCATTCTAAATGGGATACCATTGTAAGGGTACCGACTCAATGCTCGATTAACATTTTTCCGATTTTCAATTTCATAAATTACATAACCACGGAATGCACCATCTTTCAAGATTTTTGTTCCATCAAATGAAAGTGAATAAATCGAATTTTTCTCAGCATCATAAAATCTGCGATAATCTCCGGACTGAAAATTAATTTTAGGTCTGATATACAAAACATCAAATGTGTGATCTTCGATTAACCAGGCATAGTTATTTCCAAAATCATAAAGATTCAAATCGAGGTCAAAGTCTTTCAATGCAATTGTTGGATTTCCAAGTGCTGCAATTCTCTCGTTTTGAGTAAATGCAACTTGTGTTGCAAAAACTATAAACAGAATTAATAATCTTTTCATTTTCAATCCTTATTTGAAATATCCTGGTGTTGCTCGATCAAGAATTTCAAAATCTGAAAGCGAGTCATTGGTATCAAGTCCCGGCTCCCGCCTCTGCATTGATTTACCACTATATCTTGGCGGACTTAAGACATAACTTCTATCGATTCGATTATCAAGAGTTTTCTTATTCTGAGGATGTGGATTGGTTTGATATTCCACACCATCTACCACTGTGTTAATATCAATTCCATCCTGCCAAATTGAATCTCTTCCATCCGAAAGAATAATGACATCGCTTGTTAGAGCTATAAGAAAATCAGCAGTTTTATCCGGACGCATATTAATCAAATTTGGAACATTGGGATTGTCAATATCTTCAGGAGAATATTGATTATAAAATTCCCAATCAGCATTTGATAAATCATAACTTGTTGCACAGACATTTCTGTGATCTACTGCATCAGAAGCCAAAACAACAAACTGCTTTGGATAAAATGGGTAATTTGTCTCACCTGGTTTTCCAGGAAATTTAAAGACATAAGTTGCACCATCGATATCGTTATCGTCATCTTCATCTGCACCAGGTCCTTTACCTTCATTGTTTGAGGAAAATCTCATTATCATCATTCCATCGAGATAGCGTACGCTATCGCGCGCATTATATAGTTCAATGAATTGATCAAAGAAAAAGAAAAAGTTATTAACTGGTCCTGCACAGTAAATTTCATTGATTGAAATTCCAGTGCTCGAAATTGGTTTAACAAAAATTGTATCATAAACAATTTTGCCAGAAACAATCTCAACATTTTGCTTAGAACCAACCAGAATTATACTTGGATCAATCGGATGGGATTTTCTTACCGTAAAACCGTAAACTGAAGTAGGTAAATTTCTCAAATAAAGTTTTCCGTTTTGATCTGTCTGACAAATTTTTGCAGTATAACGAGAAGAAATAATTACCTTCGCATCCGAAACAGGAACAGCCAATGTCGAATCTGTATAAGTTGAATCCCACAAAACAACGAGTTCCAGCACTCCCTGCCCATCAACAAATACTGGTGGGTTTTCAGCACAGCTATTCAAATTAATCGCAATTAAACTCACAAAACAAAACCGAAATAAATTTTTAATAATAAAAGCTCTCATCTTTTTCTTCAATTATTGTCTTCCTGGTGTTGGAGGTTCAATAATTTCAAAATCAGTTCCGGAATCATTTGTATCAAAACCAGGTTCTTTTCTTTGAATTGAGCGGCCGCTGTATCTTGGCGGACTTAATACATATCCTCTATCGACTCTTGGGTCAAGCGTCTTTTTACTTTGTGGATGTGGATTTGGCTGATATTCAACCCCATCTACAATTGTTGATATATCAACTCCATCAAGTAAAAGAGAATCTCTACCATCGGCGATTACAATTACATCTGTTGAGAGATTAATTAAAAAATCTTGAGTTCGATGCGAAAAAACATTAATCAAATTTGGAACATTGGGATTATCAATATCTTCAGGTGAATATTGATTATAAAATTCCCAATCAGCATTAGAAAGATCAATGCTTGTTGAAATCATATTTTTGTGATTGACTGCATCGACAGCAAGAACTACAAATTGTTTTGGGTAGATTGGAATGTTTTGTTCACCGGGATTTCCGGGAAATTTAAACGCAAAAGTGACTCCATCAATGTCGCCATCATCATCTTCATCGGCGCCAGGACCTTTGCCGTCATTATTACCAGACACACGCATCACAATCATACCATCAAGATATCGAATACTATCACTTGCATTATAAATCTCAACGAATTGGTCATAAAAGTAAAAAATATTGTTTACCGGTCCGGCTGTGTAAATTTCATTAATCACAATTCCAGTTGCCGAGATTGGTTTTACAAAAATTGTGTCCGAAATAGTTTTACCCGAAATTACATTCAAATCCTGTTTTACACCGATCAGCATAATGTTTGGGTCAAGTGGATGTGTTTTTCTAACCGATAGACCATAAATCGATGTCGGCAAATTTTCGAGGATAATTCTTCCATTATCATCTGTCATTAAAATTTTTATTCCATATCGACTGTTTAAAAATACTTTTGCATTTGCAACTGGCAGCGCGATGGATGCATCTTCAGAGTAAGTCGAATCCCATAATACAATTACATCAAGTTTACCTTCACCATCTATTGCAATAGGCGGCTGTTCAGCACATCCAACAAATAAAATTACAAATGCAAAAAAATAAAACATTAATCTTTTCATCTTCTCACCTGAATAATTCATCCACAATCATACTGAATTCAATTCCATAAAAGAGAGAAGGATTTCTAGCTTCTTCAGCAATATCATTTGGATTATAAGTGTATTGATAACGATAAAGTGCAGGATCATCAAAAACATTATTCACATAGAAAGAAATTTCAGCACCTTTGAACAACGATTTACTTATGTTGATGTTAAATAACCACTTCGCAGGTTTCTTCTTAATTCTTTCATCCCAATCACGAGCAATTTTAACAGTATTTAATTTGACTGAGTCTGTAATAACTGAGAAATCAATTGGCTCAAGATTATATGTTTTGCTTCTTTCGAAGATCGTGTGTTCTGCTCTTAAAGTTATCCACAAACCAAGAGTAGGATGAGTATATTTAACATAATAATTCAAAATCAATCTGTCACTCCAGTATAACGAAGCATCGTAAACGAAACCAATTAAAGTATCGAATGGAACACCGGGCACTTTGTAATTTGGAAATCTCCCAAGAGTTTGATCAGGATCTGAATCAAATGCCCAACCGTTTGATCCACGCTTTACAAAATTATAAGAACCGACAATTTGAAACTCCATATTTAAAGGTTTAATTTTACTCGATCTCGCTGTAAACTCAATCCCCTTGCTTATACTCCAGCCAAGATTCTGTTGAATAGAATATTTATCAATGTAGTATAAATAAGATTGTCCATTAAGTTCTCTGTAATAGAAAAGGGGAATTGTTTGTCCAGTTGGATCCTGTTTTCGCTGTTTGTAATAGGCAGTCAAAGAAGTTCCAATTAAATTTCCAAATCTGTGGTCATAAGAAATTTCATACTGAGTTTCTTTATATCCTTTAAGTTCTGGATTTCTAGTATTCAATCTGAAAAATACAGTTTGACTATCGAGTGGATTTCTCCACTTTGAAACAGTTGGCGGAGGATAAATGTAACTCATTGCCGGTGATTTTGATGATGTTCCTAAACTTAAACGGATTTGATTGTATTCACTTAAATAAGCAATTAAATTAACTCTCGGATTAAAAAAGCTTCCCTGGTGTGATTTTACAAAATCACCTTTACCCAGTAATCCTGATAAATTGATTCCGTAAGGCCTGTACATTTCATAGCGGAAACCAAACACGGCAGTAAAATCTAAACCAAGCTTACCTGTTACTTTATCTTCTGCATAAATGCTTGCTAATACCTGACCTGGAATATCATCAAATCGATATGGAAGTTTTCCAGATTCGACACCGTAGTAATTAAATAAAGTATCAATTAAAACTCCTTCACCAGTATTTGCTTCATACTGTACATCCGAACCGACCAAAAGTTTGTGAATGAAATCGCCAGTTAAGTATAATCTTTCCCACTCGAACCTTCCGCCAATTTGCCATTCATTTCCACGAGTTTCTACTTTTCCAAGATATGTTGAAACAGTATCGCCGCTTGGTAAAATTCTCAAATCAGATTGAACAAGACGAGATTTCATACTGTTTTCTCGTCTGTAATTTATGTATGCATTGTAATTAAAGTTTTCTATATCAGGTATCGAAACATATTTTCCCCAAGAAGATGTCTGAAGCGAATAACCACGATTATAATTTCTTGTTTGATAAACATCTCCTTTGGGTTGTTCCTCATCAAAAATTCTCTGACCGAATAACTTCCAATTGGTATTTAGTTTGTTATCAAGGAAATCTCTCGTAAAAACTGCCTGACCAGTTAATCTGATATATTCATCACCTTTTTTTCTAATATCTCTTTCACTCTGTGCCGCATTAAGATTGTAAGAAAATCCAGTTAGACCAAAATTTTTTCCACCGCCCAAATTTAATTCTCTAGTATCCGGATTATTTTTAATTTTAAGTCGATGCGGCTGCACACCTGTTTTGGTTTTTACATTAATTACACCAGCAGTTACATCTCCATATCTAACTGAGGGAAGACCACGAATCACCTCAATCGATTCAATGTTGTCTGCTGGAATTGTTCTCAGGTCAACGCCACCGCCAACATTCGAAGGTCCAGTAATTCCACTTGTCCATTTTTCAAACTGAAGATTTGCATTGTTTGAGATTGGAATTCCATCAACCATTACAAGCGTACCAAGTGCAGAGAGTTTATCGGTCTCTTCACCTCTAATCGCAACCTGACTTGTTTTTGAAAGTCCGGGATTTGAAGTTTTTTGCACGCCCGGGACAAGGTCCAGTACATCGCCAATACTTGAAGCTTGAAAATGTTCAACCTCTGCACCGCTAATTACGGTTTTTGTATTCGCATCCTTCGGAATTAATTCGGTTGTTCCAACGACTTCGATTGCACCAATGTAAAATGCAGTGCTTTCAAGATAGAAATCTACCGTAACTGCTTCACCTTTTTTGACAATAACTTCTTTTGATTCCTTTTGATAACCAATAAATGATGCTTCGACGGTGTACTTGCCCGGTTTCAATTTGTGAATTGAATATTTTCCAAATCGATTAGTGGCTGCACCAAATTTATTTTCTTTAACAATAACATTTGCGCCAATTAATGGCTCGCCAGATTTATCGCGAACTGTTCCCTGAATTGAACCTGTTTCTTCATCTATTTTTTGTGTCTTTGCAATTATCAATTCATTTTTTTCAGTTAAGATGTAACTAACTTCTTTGTTTCTGAAAAGATAATTCAAAACATTCTCAACAGTTTCGTCATAAAAGCGAATGTCTGTTACTTTATCTCTAACAAGGTCATCGCTATAAATCATTCTGATGCCGGTTTTTGATGAAATGATATTTAAGACATCTCTAATTGTCCCTTCAGAAAGTTCAATTGTAATTTTACTTGATAAGATTGATTGAGATGGTAATAGATAACTGTCTTTTTCTGATTGCAAAAATTCAAGATTGTTTTTCTCAATCATCAAGCCGCCGCGAACAATTTCCGAAACAAGACTATCGCCGTCCTGTCCATAAATTTCATTTACGGATGTAATTGTATTTATCAGAAGCAATAAAATGCAAACAAAATTCAAAGTCATTTTAAACCTCTGTTAAAAGATAATAATTTTTTTACCTTTTCTCTGGAATTTGAAATCTAAGGCGAGACTAATTTTTGTAAGAATTTCATCAAGTGAATTGGAGTCAAAATAACCAGTTAATTTACGGTCTAAAATTTTATTATTCTTACACAAAGTCTCGACATTATAAAATCTCTCTATCTCTTCAAGAACATCAGAAAGCGGAGTAGCGACAAAAGACAATTTGTTTTCGCGCCAGGCTGTGTAAAGTCTTGTGTCTACCTTTATCGGTTGGGTAAATCCATTACTTGTAGAAGTTATTAATTCACCTTTGCGAAGATCTACAAATTTTGAACTATCCTGATTGTATAAAACCACAACTCCTTTTGTAACTACGACACTTAATTTATTCTTTCTGAATTTGACATTAAACTCAGTGCCTTTCACTTCTGTAAATTTATCACCTGTTTGGACGACAAATGGTTTCTCGGGATCTGATTTAACTGAAAAATAAGCTTCACCTTCAAGTTTCAGTAATCTTTTGTGTTCATCAAAAAATTGAGGATAAGTTAATTTTGAATCTGCATTTAAATAAACAATGCTTCCGTCGGCAAGAGGAATGGTTGCTTTTTCTCCCTTTTGAGTAACGAATTCATAAAATTTAGATTCCTGAATCTGATTGTTAAATTTTTGAGGGATAGGTAAACTTATAAACTGATAAGCAATCAAAGAAATCAAAATAATTGCAGCTGCTCTGGTAAGGACAATATGTTTTTTGAAATACTCTGAAAAATATTTTGTCTTTACAGGTTCATCAAAATTTTGATCTGATATTGTATAAATTCTGTAAGATTTTTCTGGAATTTGGTCTGTATTTTTTGTGAGTTTATCTTTTAATTTTTCCCATTCTGAAATTAAATCAGGGGAAAGAGGAGTCGGCAGGGTACCTGTTTTATCCCAAAGGAGAGCGATTTTACCGAACTCCTCTTTGTGTTCATCACTTTCTTCGAGCCATTGATTGAAGAATTCTCTTTCCTCTTCTGTGACTTCATTTTTAATCACTCGAATTATAAACTGAGCGTCAATAATTTTATTTTTTTTAGTCATTAACTTTTTTCTGCCTGCAAATTTCTAAAAAACAAAAGGAGTGGAACTTTCTTTTCTCCACTCCTTGAAGTTTAGTACCTCAATAACGCTGACCCCAATGATAACTAAAAATTCAATTTTCATCTCTTTCTAATATGTAATACAAACGAAAAGCGATTTTGTACTATTCGACAACAAAAACTTTTAATCAAAATATTATTTCTAATTGTGATGAAATTTGAACTTTAAATATTCTTTATTTAATCTTTTTGGATTTTTGCCTCTTCAAATTAAAATTGCTCGAGAGTTGACCCTTATTTCAAATAAATCATTTTTTTAATCGAGTAATTATCCGCTGAACTTAAATGAATAAAATAAACGCCACCTGCTAAATTGTAATTACTTAAATCTAACTCAGCTTCATAAATACCGGGCGATTTTTCTTCGTTTAATAGAGTTGTAATTTCTCTCCCCAATAAATCATAAAGTTTAAGAGTTACAGTATTCTTATCAGCCAGCGAAAATTTGATTCGAGTTTTTGGATTAAACGGATTAGGATAATTTTGATATAATTGAAAAGCTCTTAATTGGTTAATTTCACTTTCGACATCTAAAACTTGATTAACCGATCGATAAATTCCATAATAATTCATTCCTGCATAAAGATAACCATTTGGAGTTGCACCTAAACTCAAAACATATTTTTCCTGCCCAAAACCATCATTTAATAATTCCCAATTTTGACCCAGATTTGATGTTCTATAAACACCATAACCATTTGAACCCGCATAAAGAATATCTCCATCAATATAAAGTGATGTAAATTCGGGTCCAGTAATCCCAATCTGACTGAACGAATTCCCATCATCATTAGAAAGATAAATTCCATAACCAGCTGTTGAAAGATAAATATTATTTCTTCTATCCTTGATCAAATCTGTTGATGTAAAATTAATTCCAAAGGAATAACTGTTCCAGTTTGTACCTTCATCGATCGAAGAATAAATTTTTGCCTGACCATTTTCATAAGCTGCAGCAAGGATTTTTCCTGAAGATGTTTTTAGTATTGAATAAACATATGCAGGATAAGGAAAGATGTTAACCCAATCCGAACCATTGAACTTGTAAATTCCACCCTGACCATCGTAATAATTCATTCCAATATAAAGATTATTGTTTTCATCAATATAAATACAATTAAATCCGCCCTGCTTAATCCATATTCTATTCCAGTTAATTCCTTGATCAGTTGATTTGTATAGACCACTTTGCGAACCATCAACTCCTCCGACCACCAGAGCATAAAGATTCCAATTATTATCTCTTGTTATTTTCATCACCCACATTGAATCAAAGCTTCTATTTTGCCAGTCGTTGCCATTATTTGTTGAGCTCATTATTCCATAAAAATAAGTGCCGGCTAAAATGGTATTATCAGGTAAACCGAGTAATGCATAAACATTATTTAATTGAGTACCTGAGGGGAAGGATGTTTTTATCCAAAAATTTTGAGAGTAAATGTTTAAACATAAAGTGAGAAGCAAAAGGAAGGATTTTCTTAGCATAAAAAATGTCCTTTTTTTCAATTAAGTGATTATCGGGATTAAAAGCAAAAATCGGGGAATTATAAATTCAAAGAAATCATAAAAATCAACTTAAAATGTCTTTTATTCCTTTAGATTGCCTGTGATTATCTTAATCTTAAATAAGGGTGAATTCATTTTATCATCAAAGCCATTACAATCTTTTTTGTCTTTCTTGCTGTTAATTAAAATGAAAATATTTCACTTGAAAAAATTTTTTCGATAAAAAGATCTGAATTGTGTCAGAACAATAAAATATGAGCATATAGGATTAAATTTTCTTCAGGAATTAATTAAAGTAGGATACGTCGAAGTTTGAGGAGTTAAATTAACTGATTATAAACATCATCACTCGACAAATGCTCAGGATGCCAATTCTTTGTCAGGCTGAGCTTGTCGAAGCTGAAGAAATTAAATTATGTGGCAATTAACATCACCATCTTACAAAATCTCAGAATTAAATTCATTTCTCTAATAATTACAAAACGAACTTAAGACGGAAAAAACAAATTAATTTTAGTCTAATCTTTTATTCCATTTAAAAAATCATTGTGAAAATGAATCTCCCATCTTTAAGAGCTTATGTAAAGATTATACTGATTATTAAAATTGTAATAAAAGCTTGAATGTTAAAATTGACTTAATTAGATTAATGTAGAAATTATTAAAGTTGAAAAATGGGGGAATAAAAATGAAAAAACTAAAAACTTCTTATATCTTTTTATTTTTCATCATTTCTATTTTGTTACTTCTCTTCTTTTCTTTATATCCAAACCGCTCTTTCTCACAAAATCCTGAATGGATTAATTTCACAAATTGCAATTCAGTTTCTGCAATTGCAATTGAAGGTGATTCTGTCTGGGTTGGAACAAGCGGTGGTCTTGTAAGGATTGATAAGAAAACGGGAAATAAGATTTTTTATAACAGGTCAAATTCAGATTTGCCATATAATCATGTTTATGCAATAGCCATAGATGCTCAAGGTTACAAATGGATTGGGACCTGGGATGGACTAGCAAAGTTTGATGGAATAAAATGGACTATTTATAATACATCAAATTCAGGTTTGCCAGATAATTGGATTAACGCAATAGCCATCGATGGACAGGGTAACAAATGGATTGGGACAGGTGGAGGAGGACTTGCAAAGTTTGATGGAGAAAATTGGACTATTTATAATACGTCAAATTCAAGTTTGCCAGATAATTATGTTCGTTCAATAGCTATAGATAGACAAAATCGAAAGTGGCTTGCGACAAGTGGAGGACTTGTAAAGTTTGATGGAGTAAATTGGACTGTTTATAACACATCAAATTCAGGTTTGCCAGGTAATTTTGTTTCTGCAATAGCCATAGATGGATTGGGTAACAAATGGATTGGGACTTGGGAAGGACTTGCAAAGTTTGACGGAATAAACTGGACTGTTTATAATACATCAAATTCAGATTTACCAGAAAATGATGTTTCTGCGATAGCCATAGATGCTCAAGGTAATAAATGGATTGGGACAGGTGGAGGAGAACTTGCAAAGTTTGATGGAGAAAAATGGACTGTTTATAACACATCAAATTCAGGTTTGACCTTTGAACGTATTACTGCAATAGCCATAGGTGAAGAAGTTAACCAATGGATTGGGACAGATGGAGGACTTGCAAAGTTTGATGGAGTAATTTGGACTGTTTATAACATATCAAATTCAGGTTTGCCAGATAATAGTGTTAAAGCAATAGCCATAGATGCTCTTGGTAACAAATGGATTGGGACAGATAAAGCTGGACTTGTGAAGTTTGATGGAGTAAATTGGACTGTTTATAACACATCAAATTCGGGTTTACCAGAAAATGATGTTTATGCAATAGCCATAGATGGACAAGGTAACAAATGGATTGGGACATATGAAGGACTTGCAAAGTTTGATGGAGCAAATTGGACTGTTTATAACAAATCAAATTCAGATTTGCCAGTTAATTGGATTAATGCAATAGTAATAGATGGAAAAGGTAATAAATGGATTGGGACAAATTATGGAGTATTTACGAAGCTTGATGGAGTAAAATGGACTGTTTATAACAAATCAAATTCAGGTTTGCCAAGTGATGTCGTTTTTGCGATAGCCATAGATGGACAAGGCAACAAATGGTTTGGGACATATGGAGGAGGACTTGCAAAGTTTGACGGGGTAAATTGGACTGTTTATAGCATATGGAATTCAGGTTTGCAAAGTGATGTTGTTTATGCAATAGCCATAGATGGACAGGGTAACCAATGGATTGGGACAGATGGAGGACTTGCAAAGTTTGATGGTGTAAAATGGACTATTTATAAAACATCAAATTCTGGATTACCAAGTAATAAAGTTTATGCAATAGCCATAGATGGACAAGGCAACAAATGGATTGGGACAGGAGGAGGACTTGCTGTGTATCGTGAGGGAGGAGTTAAACTTGATTTTAAAAAATAAACAAGCGAAATACCATTTGGATTTAAACTTTATCAGAATTATCCCAATCCATTTAATCCAACAACAAAGATCAGATACTCAGTAAAAGAGACAAAGCCTGTGATGATAAAGCTTTATGATATAGTAGGAAGGGAGGTAACAACACTTGTAAACGAAGTTAAAGATGCAGGTGAGTATGAAGTAGAACTTAATGCTGGGAAATTTGGATTGAGCAGCGGGGTATATTTTTATCAGATGAAAGCAGGAGATTTTACTTCAATAAAGAAGATGGTTGTGTTGAAGTAATTTAGAGATTAAAAGCCAGCTCATTGGGCTGGCTTTTATTGTTTTTATATCAATTTTCAAAAATTTTATCAACCCTCCCAAAGAATCAAATCCAGAATGGATGAAATTATTATAGAAAAAACAATTACACATAAAACAAAAATGAATATAAAAACCCCGCAGGGGTTTAATATGAATAGCCCCCAATCGCATTGGGGGTAAATGAGAACAAAAAACAAAGAACCCTGAAGGGGTTCAAATAAACAGAATTTGTTCTAAATGATCTGAAAAATTCAATTGCAGATCAGACATTAAAAAAATTTTGAAATCCACATTCAACCCCTTCGGGGTTGGAATTTTTGGTTGACATTATTTCCCCGAGTGCAACTCGGGGCTAATCATATTCAACTCCTTCGGAGTTGGTGTAAATAGATCACAAAAGATATTGATTTAATTTCGATTAATTGAGAACCTAATCCAGAAAGGATGAAATTATTATAGAAAAAAACAAGCACCCACAAAAAACAAAATCCTGAAGGGTGACATTATCTTGGAAAAACTAAAGATGAAAATTCACTGTCAGGCTGAGCTCATCGAAGCCTGACAGCAATGAAACTTTAAACATTTTTTTAGGTCATCCTTCGACAAATGCTCAGGATGACATTTCCTTCTAAAAACTCAGGGTGAAATTTTGCTGTTACATTGATTAAAATATGAAAGGCATCTAAGACAGTACACAAAATCTTCTTCAAAAAATAAAAAATGCTGTCACACTTTATTCAAAAGAATAAGTATGACAGCAAACAATTTAAATTTTCAATCTATTTACATTGTCAATGCCATAATCGCTTTTGCGGTGTGAAGACGATTTTCTGCTTCATCATAAACAATAGAAATTTCTGGATTATCAATAACTTCATCTGTTACCTCTTTTCCGCGATCGGCTGGAAGAGCATGCATTAATTTTACATCTTTAGCAGCAAGCTTTATTCTTCTTTCGTCACAAATCCAATCTTTATATTTTTCAAGATTAGCTTTCATTTCCTTTTTACATTCTTCTTCATTTTGTAGATAGTAATCAACATCGTAATAAGCAAAACCGCCCCAATTTTTTGGAATCACAACATTTGCACCTTCAAAAGCTTCATCCATATTGTCAGTAAATCTTAAACTGCCTCCGCCAGCCTCAGCATTCTTATAAGCTTTTTCAACAATATTTTTCGAAAGTGGAAATTCTTTCGGATGAGCTACTGTTACATCAATTCCATATCTCGGGAATAAAAGAATTTGTGATTGCGGAACAGAAAGAGGTTTCGCATGCGATGTTGCATACGCCCAGGAAATTGTTACCTTCAAACCTTTCGGATTTTTTCCAAAGTATTCGAAGATTGTCATCAAATCTGCAATTCCCTGAAAAGGATGATA
Source organism: Ignavibacteria bacterium (assembly GCA_013177855.1). NCBI lineage: Bacteria > Pseudomonadati > Ignavibacteriota > Ignavibacteria > Ignavibacteria bacterium. The sequence continues at coordinate 315,902 of JABLYA010000002.1, read as the reverse complement.
AACATCATCCTGCAAAGACATAACAGGAACAGTTGCATACTTTGCCATTTCATCTAAATATTTTTTACCAATTCCATAAAAACAATTCCTGCAGGCAATTCCATGTCCCATCCTTGAAAGTATGATTGCCGTATCCTTTGCCGATTCACCATGAGAGATTTGCATTTTGTCGGCAGTCAAATCGTGTGCATGACCTCCGAGCTGGGTCATTCCTGCTTCCATCGAATTTCTTGTTCGAGTGGATTGTTCAAAGAATATCATAAATAAAGTTTTATAAGGAAGGTAAAGGGTTGGTTCTTCTGCATAAAATTTTTGTTTTAGTTCAAATGCAGTTTCAAACACTACATCCAGTTCTTCTTTTGTCCAATCATCTTCAGAAAGAAAATGTTTGCCTTTAAATTTTTTGTCCATTTTTTTCTCCCTATATTTTTTAATTAAAATGTTTGACAATACATCGCATAAAATGCGGATGCTTTAACTAAATCATCTATTGGAATTCTTTCATCAGGTGCATGAGCAAAGACTTCATCACCAGGACCAAATCCAATTGCAGGAATTCCATATAATCCTCTAATCACAACTCCATTTGTTGAAAATGTCCATTTATCAATGACTGGATCAGAATTAAATAGGTCTTTATAAGATTTAATTCCATTTTGAACTGCAGGATGATCTAATTCCATTTTCCAGGTTGGATAATATTTTTCCATCCCATATTTTCTGCCAGTAAAAGAAGTTTCTTCATAATAAAGAAGTTTTACTTCACCATTAAATTTACTTACTATTTTTTCAATTTGATTTAATGCAAGCTCTTTATTTTCTCCAAAGGTTAATCTTCGGTCAAGATGAAATCTGCAGTAATCTGCAACAGCACAAAGCGATGGACTGTCAGAAACAATTTGTGAAACAGTTACTGATCCTTTCCCTAAAAAATCATCAAAAGCTGAGTTCTCATTGAGTCTTTCAATTTCAATTAACGAATGTGCTGCCATATAAATTGCATTTTTACCACGCTCAGGAGCAGATCCATGCGCCGAAATTCCTCTGAACTCAACTTCAATTTCCATTCTGCCTCTGTGTCCGCGATAGATATTGCATTTTGTTGGTTCCGTTAAGATTACAACATCAGGTTTAATTTTATCTTCTTCAATAATAAATTTCCAGCAAAGACCATCGCAATCTTCTTCCATTACTGAGCCAACAAAATAGACAGTTACATCGTTATTGAGTCCAATTTCTTTTAATATTTTACCTGCAGTTATAAAAGATGCAACTCCACCTTTCTGGTCTACCGAGCCTCTTCCAAAAACAAATCCATCTTTTATTTCGCCAGAGAAAGGATCAAATGACCAATTTTTTAAATTACCAACATCAACGGTATCGATATGACCATCAATTGCGATAATTTTTTTCCCATTGCCAATCCTGCCGATAACATTTCCGAGTCCATCTATAAAGACTTCATCAAAGCTGGCTTCTTCCATCATTGATTTGATAAGTTCGGCAACCTGTTTTTCTTTCGTACTGAGTGATTTTGTTTGCACAAGTTTTGAAAGATTTCTCGCGGTGTAATCGCGGTATTGATTTGCTTTAGCAAGAATTTCTTTTGATAGATTCACTTTGTTTTATCCTTTAATCTAATCCGTATTTAAATTTTCTTAAATTTACACAGATTTAAAATTACTTTTCACAACGGAGAAATTGATTTATGGCTCGAGTAATGAAAACAATTTCATTCAAGCAATTACTCAACTGGGTGTTTTCTGAATTTCAAAAAGAAAATTTAATCTTTGGAATTCCAGAATCGAAATTCTTCAAAAAGCAAAATTCTAAGACATTTCAAATATTCAACCAAAATCTTGAAACACCGTTTGGTCCTGCCGCAGGACCTCACACTCAACTTGCTCAGAATATCATTGCGTCATATTTAGTGGGCGGAAGATTTATTGAGCTTAAGACAGTTCAAATACTTGACAACTTAGAAATTGAAAAACCATGTATTGATGTTGAAGATGAAGGTTATAATGTTGAATGGTCACAGGAATTATCTCTTCACGAATCTTTTAATGAATATTTGAAAGCCTGGCTTTTGATCCATTTGCTGAAAAAAGTATTTAGACACTCAGAAAATTCTTATCCGGGTTTTGTCTTTAATATGAGTGTTGGCTACGATTTGAAAGGGATTCAATCCGAAAAGGTCGATGATTTTATTGAGAAAATTAAAGATGCAAGAAAAAGTGAACTTTTTGAAAAATATCTTAATGAGCTTTTGAACTTCATCTCTGACTCTAAATTTGAACCGATTAAAAATTTTTCAAGAGAAGATTTAATTGAAACGCTTCAAAATATTCCTCCAGAGATTTCAAACTCAGTTACGCTTTCAACAATGCATGGTTGTCCGATTAATGAAATTGAATCAATTGCAAAATATTTGATTAAAGAGAAGCGCTTAAATACTTATGTCAAATTAAATCCGACATTACTGGGTTATGAATTCGTCAGGGATATTTTAGACAGACTCGGTTATGACTACATTCTCTTAAAGAATGAGTCATTTGAACATGATTTAAAATTTGAAGAAGCAATTCCAATGATTAAACGGCTTCAGGAATTCGCGAAACAAAATGGAAAAGAGTTTGGGATCAAACTTTCTAACACACTTGGTGTAATTAATACAAAAAAGAGATTACCTGGTGAAGAAATGTATTTGAGCGGAAGAACTCTTTTCCCATTAACGATTAATCTAGCATATAAAATTTCAAAAGAATTAAATGGTGAAATAAGCATTTCTTATTCTGGAGGAGCTAACATTTTCAATTCGAAAAAAATTATTCAAACTGGAATTTATCCTGTAACTTATGCAACCGAACTTCTCAAACCTGGGGGATACTTTAGATTACATCAAATTGTAGAAGATTTTGAAGCAGATGAAAATCAGTTTGAAATAAATTCATCAAAGGTCAATCTCGATAAATTAAAAGAGCTGTGTGATGAAGTATTCCAAAATGACTTTTATAAAAAAGATTTCAAAGAAACCACGGTAGTTTCGATCAAAAAAAGTCTTCCGCTTTTTGATTGTTACATTGCACCTTGCGAAGTTACCTGTCCGATCGAGCAAGATGTATCTGAGTATGCCTACTTAGTTTCTCAGGGTAGATTTATTGAAGCATTTGAAACGATAATAGAGAAAAATCCTCTGCCTCACATTACGGGTTACATATGCGATCATCAATGTATGACTAAATGTACACGATGGGAATACGATTTACCAGTTTTAATAAGAGATATAAAAAAATTTGCAACTGAAAAATCTTTCGAGATTTATTTGAAGAATTTTACTCAAAACTTCCAATCAAATCGAAATGAAATAAAGGTGGCAGTAGTTGGCGCTGGACCATCTGGACTTTCTGCAGCCTATTTTTTAGCTCGAGCAGGATTCAATGTGACAATTTTTGAGAAGACCGATAAAGCGGGAGGAACTGTTCGACACACCATCCCACAATTTAGAATTCCACAAGATGTGATTGATAAAGATGTTGAGTTCATCAGACTGCATGGCGTCGATGTTGTTTATAATGTTAAGCCTGACTTAAGGATAGACGAGTTAAAAGCTCAGGGCTTCAAATATATTTTTATTGGAATTGGAGCTGAGATTCCTAATGAATTAAAAATCGATGCAAGAGGAAATATTTTTGACGCTCTTGATTTTCTAAAACGATTTAACAGAAAAGAAAGTTTTAATCTTGGTAAAAAAGTAGCCGTAATTGGCGGTGGAAATTCAGCAATGGATGCTGCACGTGCTGCTTTAAGATGTGATGGTGTCGAACAAGTCCTTATCATTTACAGAAGGGCATTGAAATATATGCCTGCTGATAGAGAAGAAATTGATGCAGCAATGAAAGATGGTGTGAAATTTTTTGATTTGCTCCAGCCAGTTGAGTTTCAGAATGGAATTTTAAAATGTCAAAAGATGAAACCTGGTGAATTTGATCAGGATGGAAGACCGAAGTCTATACCAGTTGAAAACGAATTTGAAGAATTCAGAATTGACTCAGTGATAACTGCGATTGGAGAACATACGGATTATGAGTTTCTTAAGAGAAATAAAATTGATTTTGATTCGAAATTAAAACTGCTGGTTAATGCTGAAACAAATGAAACAAATATTGAAAATGTTTTTGTTGGAGGTGATACTTTGCGGGGACCTTCAACTGTAGTTGAATCAATCTCCGATGGGAAAAAAGCTGCAGAAGAAATAATTCGACGGGAAGGCATCAATGTAAATTTCAAATTGAAAAAAGATTATCGTAAAGAAATGATAAGCAGGCAAATTGAATTAAGAGGGAAAATTAAATTTTCATTTGATGATGATTTAATAAAAGAAGCTTCCCGTTGTTTGATGTGCGATTCTGTGTGCAATAAGTGTGTTGAGGTTTGTCCTAATCGAGCAAATGTTTCAATTAATGTAGACGATGGTTTTAAAGATCAATTTCAAATTGTTCATATTGATAAAATCTGCAATGAATGCGGAAACTGTGAAACATTTTGTCCTTACAATGGAAAACCTTTCAAAGATAAATTCACAATATTCTCTGATGAAATTGAGTTTAATCGAAGTGAATCTCCAGGATTTTTTATAAATGGTGAATTCATTTATATCAGAACAAACAAGAATAATGTTGCTCAAAGAATTAAACTTGAAGATCTCAAAAATCTATCAGGCGACTATCAGTTTATTCAAAGAGAAAATGAAAAAATTTGGAAGTTGACAGAAATCTTAGTTAAAGATTACAGTTATCTTCTTGAGGCATAAAACTAAAATCACTTTTGATTTAAAATAAAAATGGACGGCTGAACCGTCCATTTTTAGTTTTGAATTAATTAGAAACCTGATTATCGGTAGTACTTAAATCTTAAGTCTTCAATTTTGGCTTTCTTTTTCAATTCATTCATCCAGCTGCTGATAATTGTATTTTGTTTTTCCTGAAGTATTTGATTTCGTATAGTGTTCTTTTGAATATCAAAAGCTGTTTTGTCAAAATCTTGTTTGGACACAAGTTCAATAAGATAATAACCTCTATTCCCTTTTATGGGTTCAGAAACCTGACCGACATTCAATTTGAAAGCAGCAAAATTAAATGCGAAATCTCTACCAACTCCACCACCGACAAATTGTCCATAGTTAAAGAGACCTGTTTGAGTAATTACAATGCTTGTATCAATGTTCTTTAAATATTCAAGTCCCTGTCCTGCGGGAATTTTCTTTCGCATTTCTTCTGCTTTTTTCTTTAAGATTTCATATTTCTTTTCTTTGATTACTGCTTGCTTAATGGTTTCCTTTACTTCATCAAAGCTTTTGAAACCAGCATCAGTTGCATCTGAAACCATTGCAACAACATATCCCTGACTGGTAGGGAAAACTTCGCTAACTTCACCAACTTTATTGTCGAAGGCAAATTTTACAAGCTGTTTATACATTCCAATTCCTGGAATGAATTCAGATTTTTCGTTGAAAGGTGCAGTTTCTTGAACCTGATATTTCATCAGCTCTGCTTCTTTTTCGAAGTTTCCATTTTTCTGAACAATGTATGCAAAATCTTGTGCAGCATTGTAAAGTTCTTCTTCAGTTTGAGGAGAAATTTTAATCGGTTGATTTAACTCGGCAGCAATAATAATTCTTTTACTTTTATCATGAACTTTGATGATGTGGTAACCATAATCAGTTCTAACGGGACCAACAACTTCACCAATCTTTGCGTTAAATGCTGCTTTTTCAAATGGGGGTACCATCATTCCTTTCCCAAACCAGCCAAGATCACCGCCACGGGAAGCAGAGATAGGATCAAGTGAATAATCTTTAGCTAACTTTGCGAAATCAGCACCATTCTTAATTTGCTGTAAAATATCCCTGGCTTTGTTTAAAGCGGCTACACTATCACCTGCAATTGGAATTAAGATGTGAGATGCATGAACATATTCATCTGCGCCAAGACTATCTCTTACTATTTTGAAAATTGAATAACCAGAGTAAGTTAAAACCGGTCCAACAACATCTCCAACATTATGTTTATATAATTCTACTTCACTTTCGTATGGCAATGATCCATGGAGAATTGCTCTTTCAGAATATTCTTTATTTGAATAAAGTTTAATCAGTCCAGCAAAATCAGGATCTTTCTTTGCTTCCTCTGCAATAGCTTTTAAGCTGTTAAATACTGATTGACTATCTGCTTTGCTCGGCTGCCTTCTAAAAATTACATACTTAAGTTTGCGTTGTGCTTCAACTTTATATTGATCAATGTTTTTCTTGTAATAAGCTTTGAGATCATCCTCGTTGTAGGAGATATCGTTGTCCTTAATGGAATTCAAATCGAATAAGACAAATTTTGCGTCTGCTTTTACATTTTGTTCCATAAATCGTTTTTTAATTTCATTCTCGGGGACAACGATTGTTGCTTTGAGATATGCGATCAGTTTTTCCTGTAATCTTTGTTGTTTTACATAATCTTCAGCCTGAGCAAGTGCTTCTTTATTTCTTGGATCCATTATGGCTTGTAAATAAAGCTGACGATTAAAATTGCCAAGTGAGTCAATAAAATTTCTTTTTAAGAATTCAGGAGGATTTTCGCCTGTGATAATTTCGTAGATTTCGTCATCAGTAACCTTGATGCCTAACTTTTCAACTTCCTGCTCAATTAATATTTGATTGACATAAGATTCCCAGACCTGATCTCGGAACATTGGAAGCTGATCATCTTCAATATCCTGCCCCGATTGAGCTTTTTGATTCTCTCTTGCCTGATCAACTATTTTATTGAATTCCAGATATTTAATTTCTCTTCCATTAACACTGCCAATGACCGGGTCATTTCTTTGAGAAGTAAGTCCGAGATAGTTCATTCCCCAGTCAAAAACAATTGTAATTAAGAACATTACAACAAGCCCGATTAAAATTGCGGGCATATTATCCCGCATTTTAGTCATAATAGCCATTCAAATATCTCCTAAATAGTCATTTTTTTAATTGCAAAAAGTATACAAATATAGTTTGAACGGCTTTTATTATCAATTTGATAAATGGCGGGAAAGTGTTTCAATTGTTGATTAAAAAGTAAAATCTGAACCTTTCATAAATTCTTTCTCCATTATTGATTATAATCACATTAAACATGCTATGTCATCAAACTATCAAGACTTTCAATGCTTTTAAAATATCTCAATGAAATAATTCTAATGTTTATTTCTTTGCTATAAATCCCTGAGCGGATAGTTAGTTTTGTTTCTTTTAGCTTCTATGTTCTTCAAATTTTAGAAATGCGTCTTTCATTTCGTTTGATTTATATAATCTAAATACTGCGATTAACTGTGATTAATCGAGCTTTCTTGATTTGATATTCTTAACATTTTAATTTTAATATGATTATGAAACGATTTATTCCAGCATCAATTTTTGGAGTTTCGTTTGGATTTCTTGAAGCAATAGTCGTTGTGTACTTAAGGGCAATATATTATCCTGATGGTTTCAGATTTCCGCTGACATTTTTAGATCCTCAAATGCTCAGGATCGAAATTGTTAGAGAATTCTGCACTATTATAATGCTTACAACAATTGGCTGGATATTAGGAAAAACAAAAGGTGAAAGATTTTCGTTTTTCATTTTTACTTTTGGTGTGTGGGATATTTTTTACTATGTAGCTCTAAAACTTTTTTTGAACTGGCCCCAAACAATTCTTGAATGGGATGTCTTGTTTTTAATCCCAATTACATGGATTGGACCAGTTTTAGCACCTGTCATTTGCTCAATTGGGATGATTATGATTGCGCTGATTTATGTTTATTTGAGTGAGAAAAATTATCAAATAAAATTTTCTTCTATGCAACTGATTTTAATTTCTGCTGGGGTGTTGATAATCATTTATACTTTTATTTATGACTATCTCAATTTATTTACTGAACATAATTTCTGGACCGAGCTTTCAAACATTACAGAAAAGCAAAAATTCTGGGATGTAATTCAGAACTATGTACCGCAGAAATTTAATTGGGTGCTTTTTACAGGTGGATGTTTATTAATTGGAATGAATTATTTGTATTCTTTTTTGAAAGCAGAAATAAAAAATTAGTGAATTAATTTCACCTCAAAGCTTTCCTGATAAAACTTTTTTTCTTTTATCAACTTATCAACTTCTTTAAGTATTTGAGACATTTCATTATAATCAATTGTAGAATTAGCTTTTTGCATTAATTCTTCAATTCTTTTGGTGAGTGAGAGTTCTTTTAATTTTTTTATATAATCAGTTATAGTTTTTTCAATGTAATTATCCGAGATATTATTCTGTACAATATCCTCCCAACCTTCACTTACTTTGTATCTTTCAGTCAGAGCATCGGCAAAGAGACTTTTCAGTTCTTCACGCTCGAGTTGACCAAGAATTAAAAGACTGTTTATCTTTTCTCCTGCTGTTGAATCCAAATAATAATTTTTCAAGACTTTGAAGATTTCTCCAGCGAGTGGATTGATAAAATCATTTTCGTTGAGGTTTGAGAAAATTGGTTCAAGATAAATGTATTCGACTTCACAGATTAATTTGAGCATTCCCCGTTCAGCAGGCGAAAGTTCAGGATATTTGGTTGAGTCTTTTTTGCGTGTTTCAATTTCTAGATTTAGTTCTTCCTGTCTTTGTTCTGTTTTCTTGTAATTTTTAACAACTCGATCCAATTTTTGAAGAACCGAGTTGCTGGTCAATTTAAATTTTGAGGCAATTTCTCTTCCGAGCAGTTCACGTCTGACCGGGTCTTTAACTTTGGCAGTGAATTCTATTAAGCTGTCGACAACTTTTAATTTTGAATTTATATCACTTAACGCATTGTTTCTTTCTGCCAGTTTGTAAATGTAGTTGATATAATTTTCTCCATTTTCAATTAACTTTCTAAATTCATCAACTCCATAGTTTTTAATAAAAGAATCAGGATCTTCTTTTTCAGGCAAAGCAACAATTTTGAAATTAACATCTGTTTGGAGTAAAAGCTCAATTGCACGAATCGCAGCTTTTTGTCCAGCATCATCTCCGTCAAAAACCAGATACAAATTCGACGATGTCCTTGAAAGAAGAATAATTTGATCCATTGTAAGGGCTGTGCCGGCAGAAGCTACAACATTTTTAATCCCGCTCTGATAAAGTGAAAGAAAATCCATATAACCTTCAACAAGAATTGCTGCCTGACTTTTTCTTATTTCATCTTTAGTCTGATAAAGTCCAAAGAGAGTTTTTCCTTTTGTGTAGATTTTTGATTCAGGCGAGTTTAAGTATTTAGGTTGATCTTTATCGTCTATGATTATTCTGCCGCCGAAAGCAATTACACGGCCAGTAACGGAAAATACTGGAAAGATAATTCTTCCTCGGAATCTGTCATAATATTCACCATTTTCTTTTTTTATTATAATCCCAAGCTTTTCAAAAATTTCGAAGTCATAATTATTTGAACGAATAAAATTCACAAATCCATCCCAGGCACTTAATGCATATCCCAATCTAAAATTTTTAATTGTGGATTCATGAATTCCTCTGCTCTTGAGGTACTTGAGTGCATTTTTCCCTTCATTTGTATTGAAAAGTTTATCCACAAAATATTCAGATGCGATAAGTGAATATTCATAGAGTTTATTAATTTCTTCGTCTTGTTGGAAAGAAGAAGTACCTTCGTATTCAATTTTGATCCCGAATAATTTAGCTAAATGTTCAATCGCTTCAGGGAAACTATAATTTTCAATTTTCATTAAGAAGTCAACAACAGTTCCACCAGCTTTGCATCCGAAGCAATGAAATAACTGTTTTTGTGGTGAGACTGTAAAAGATGGATTCTTCTCTTTATGAAACGGGCAGAGCGCAACATAGTTTCGACCAACAGGTTTTAATGTCACATAGTTTCCAACTACAGTTAAAATGTCGGCTCGCAGTAAAACTTCTTTTATTGATTTATCTGATATCTTCATATGAATAAATTAATTATTTGGCTTGTTCATTCCAAAGTATGGATTTCTATGCAATTTGGAAATTTAGATTTTAATATTTACTAACAAATGGATTTGAGATTGTAAGGAACAAATAAGCAATTTTTTTCAACGAAACGATTTTATTTATCTTAAATTTTTATATTATTACGAGAGGTTAGATACGAATAAATTCTTATTGAAAAATGAGCATAAGTAAAATTGGCGATTTTGAACTTAACAAAATTTATCAAGGCGATTGTATCGAATTGCTTAAAAAAATTCCCGACGAGTCAATCGATTTAATTTTTGCAGATCCGCCGTATAATCTTCAACTAAATAATGAACTTTATCGACCAGACCAATCTAAAGTTGATCCAGTTGATGATGAATGGGACAAATTTAATACATTTGAAGATTATGATAATTTTACAAAGAAATGGTTAAGCGAGTGTAAAAGAATATTAAAGCAAACTGGAAGCATCTGGGTTATAGGAACTTATCACAATATCTTCCGGGTCGGTGCGATAATGCAAAATTTAGGTTACTGGATTTTAAACGACATTATCTGGATTAAAAATAATCCAATGCCAAATTTTAAAGGAACGCGTTTTAACAATGCTCACGAAACTTTGATCTGGGCAACTAAGTCAAAAAACTCCAGATACACATTTCACTATCATTCAATGAAAGTAATGAATGACGATTTACAAATGAGAAGTGATTGGTACATCCCAATCTGTCAGGGTAGTGAAAGAATTAAAGTAAATGGTCAGAAAGCTCATTCAACTCAGAAACCGGAAGAACTCCTTTATAGAATAATTCTTTCCACATCAAATCCAGAGGATGTTGTTTTAGATCCTTTTTCAGGAAGTGGAACGACTGCTGCAGTTGCGAAACGACTTGGAAGAAACTTCATCGGTTTTGAAAAAGAAGATTTTTATATCAAAGTCTCGAACGAGAGATTGAAAAAAGTAAAACCAATTGATAAAAAATTTCTTGAGTACAAAGTTGAAAGAAAAAAACCAAAAGTTTCATTTGGAAGTTTGATTGAAAAAGGCTTAATCGAAATTGGAGAGTTTTTATATTCAAGCGATGAAAAATACAAAGCTCAAGTAATGGCAGATGCTTCTCTAAATTACGAAGATGAAGCAGGTTCAATTCATAAAATAAGCGCAAAGATTTTGAACAGAGAGCGAAATAACGGCTGGACATTCTGGTTTGTTAAGAGAAACGGTAAATTAGTCAGTATTGATAATCTGAGAGAAGAATATGCAAAGAAATTTTTAAGCTCTTCTAATTTATCCGAAGAATCTCTTTTTTTGAGTGATTTTAGTGAAGAATAGTTTTTAAAGCATCGGACTTTGTTCTGACTTGAAATTAAACCAATAATGATAGCTCATTAATTTTGAATTCATTTGTAAAAATTTATGCCTTATGTAAAACTTGGTCCTTATAAATTTGATTGCAATGTCTGCGAAACAAGATGTGATGGAAAATCTAAGGATGAATATATATTTGAACATGATTCAAATTTCTCAGAAGCTGTAGAAAAAGAAATTATTAATCTAATTAATTCCACCTATAAGAATTTAATCGCTGTAAAAACATTTGATAAAGGCTACCCAGATTTAGAAATAAAAAAGAAAAACGCATCTGAAGAAACTTTGCTCTTCATCGAAGTTAAAGTTCAACAGCGAGCATTTATGTCCATTCAAAAACAACTGCCTCACTCGGGTTTAATTCCAAGCGAAACAGTCGCATTAAATTTAAGCGATCTTGAAAGATATTTTGAGATTAAAGACAAAGAACAAAAACCGATCTTCGTTGTTTGGTGTTTGATGAAACGTCCCTGCATAAATGGTCCTAATCAGACAAGTAGAAGATATTTTTCGCAGGAAATTGACTTTTTAAGAAAAATAAGATTAAATGATAAGAATAGTTCAAGAAGATTTAGACGAGCATCGGGTAAAGGAGATGTGGTTAATGGTGAGCACAAGGGTGTTGTTGTAAATTATCATTTTTCGTTAAATGAATTATTTGAAGGGTTACCAGAATTAAGTTTGCTTGATTTTGAAGATTGATAAAGAAACGGTGAATTGAAGTCAGAAATTGCAGGAGATTATTTAATGATTTTATGTTCCATTGCTTTTTGAACGGCTTGCATTTTGTTGTGAACATGTAATTTTAAATAAATGTTTTCGAGATGTTTCCTGACAGTTGAGGGCGAAATAAAAAGTTCATCAGCGATCTTTTTATAATCTTTGCCTTGCTTCAATTTTTCAAGAACCTCTATTTCTCTCTGAGAAAGATCAAAAGTTTCAGTTTTGATTTTTTCGTTACTTTTATCCTCTTCAGATTTAATTTCAGCTTTTCTCATTATACTTAAAATCTTCGATGCAATTGATGGAGACATAGTAGCTCCACCTTCCATAATAATTTTAATGGAATTAAAAATTGCTTCTGGACTTTCTTCTTTTAAGAGATAACCAGATGCTCCATTCTGAATTGCTTTGAAAATTTTATCATCATCATCAAAAACTGTTAGAATTAGAATTTTGATTTGTGGATAAAGATTTTTCACTTCATAAGTTGCTTGAATTCCATCCATTTCAGGCATTTCAATATCCATCAAAATTACATCTATATCCCGGTTTGATTTTAGTTTATTGAGCAGTTCAACTCCATTTTTTGCAATAAATTTAATTTCCAGTTCAGTCGAAAAAAGAGATAATTTTTCTACAAATGATTGAGCAATTATTTTATTGTCCTCGGTTATTGCAATTTTGATTTTCATATCCTGATAAAATTCTCACTTAAAAATAATGATTGAAAAGAATAGATAAATACGTCAAATGCCTAATTGCCCGAAACTTCAGCTTGAATTTCAAAAATGAGTTTTGTTCCGCACGAGACATCATTGGTTTGATTTTTCTCGATATACATTTTCCCTTTTGATTCTTCGGCACGGATTTTTAGAGAATCTAAACCTGAACTTTCGAGACTTAATGAGTTTTCTATACCTATTCCATTATCACAAATTTGCATGGTAAATCCATCTTTAGAATCATTGAATATAATCTGAGCTTCGGTAGCGTTGGCGTGTTTAATTATATTTTGCAAGCATTCCTGAAAAATTCTGAAGAGATTTAAGAGTTGTGCTGAATTGAGACGATATTCTTTTTGAGTATTATTTATGACATTAAGGTTTAGATTTGCAATACTCGGTTTAATCCTGTTCAAATAATCTCTAATCTTTAAAATCAAATCAGACAAATTTCCAGTTTCATGTTTCATTGCCCAAATTGTATTTCTCAATTCGTTAAGAGATGAGCGGGTGAAGTTGTTAATATTGTTTATCTTTTCAAGCAATGACTCATCACTTATTGAGTATTTTAAATTATCCAATGCGCTAATTATAAATGTCAGTTGTGAACCAGTATTATCATGCAATTCTCTTGAAATTCTCAATTTTTCTTCAATAACTTTTTTGTTTGCTTCTTCCAATGAGAGTTGTTTTACCAAATCCATTTCTTTTGCAATAGCTTTTCTTTTTTGAATCTGATAAGTATACAGACCAACCATTGCAAGTACTATGAACAACAAAGTTGTTCCAACCGAGATAAATAAAATTGCTCTTTGTTTGAGCTGAAGTTGTTGCTGGGCAATTAATTTGTCTTTTTCGCTTGTTTCGAATGCAAGTTCAAGTTCAGCAATTCTTTGATTGGTTGATAAATTGGTAATGCTGTCTTTATAAGCAGAGTATTTTTTGAAATTAATAAAAGCATTTTTGAAATCAGATTTTTTCTCATAAAGATCAGAAAGCTGTCTATAACAATATTCAATCAGGAATGTATATCCATTTTTAAGAGATAGATCAAGAGAACTTTGATAATATTTAATCGCTGAATCAATTTTTCCTTCCATTGTGAAAAAATCGCCGTAATAAGCCAGATTATCCGCTTTGCCAAAATCATTTTTTTCTTTTGCTCTGAATTTATCAGATTGGTTTAAGATGGTATAAGCTTCTTTAAACTTTCCCTGAAGTGCTTTTGCATTTGCAATTTTGTTAAGACTAAATGGAATACCAATTGAATCATACAAATCATACTTAAGTTTTAGAGCTTTATTATAAAGTAATAAAGCACTATCAACTTTACCTTCCATTTCTTTTAATACACCAAAGTTATCATAAAGCTTGGCCAGTGTTGGTTTGCTAAGTTTATATTTTTCAGCTATTTGTATTCCTTTTAACATATATTGGTGAGCTTTTGCAAGTTCTCGTCTTTTCATCTGATAACCATATTCACCGTATGCATTAGCCAGTTCTTCGTACTCTTTGATTTCCTCAAAAATTTTTAATGATTGTATGTTAAATTCTGTGGATTTTTCGTAATTACCCATCAGGTAATAGATTATTGCAAGAATATTTAATGCTTTTGCCTCGCCAGATTTGTAACCGATAGATTTTGCTCTCACCAGGTTTTCTTCAAAGATTGATTTTGATTTATAAAGATTGGCAAGATATTCTGTGGCGGGTAATTTGTTTACTGAATCTATAATTGATTTCAGATCCTGAGCAGCAAGCGAGCAAACTAAAATTATTATAATAAATGATAATCTAAATGTAAACATAAAAATAAATTTTAGTTGAAAATTATGAAGGAGGCCGAGGGAACAACCAGTCAAATCTCATAAGCAACCTTCACATTCTAAAAATAAATTATAAACTAAGAGAATAAATTTCAAATTTGATTTAACAAATAAATTTTTGCATTAGGCAATTTTAATTCGATAGTCAACAATCTTGATTGTTTTAACTTTGATCATCACCGGATTAAGGTCAATTTCTGAAATCTCATCAAACTCAGAAATTAATTGTGAAACTTTACAAAGAAGCTCGATTAAGAGATCGAGATTTGTTTCTTCGATGTCTCTAAATCCTTTAAGCAATGGATAAATTTTGGAGCTTTCAATTAGTTTCATTGCATCATTTTTTGATAATGGAGCCAAAGCAAGATTTTTGTCCTTAATTACTTCTACGAGTTTTCCACCAGCACCAAAAAGTACAACGGGACCAAAAGATTTATCTCTGTAACCACCGATTATTACTTCGATATTTCCCTCAAAAAATTCTTGAACTTCAAATTCATCAATTGCATCGATTAATTTTCTTTTTTCAAGATTTGATTTCAAATCATCAAAGGCTTTCAATAATGTTTTTTTATCTTTTATGTTTAAGACTACACCACCAATATCAGATTTGTGAGTAAATTTTCTGCTCGAAATTTTAAGGGCACAGGGATAATCAAAGTTTTTAGAAATTTCAATTAATTCTTTTCTGGATTTGAAGTATTTGCTTTTCGCAATTGGCAGTTTCAAGGTCTTTAAAATTTTATGACTTTCTTTGGAAGTCAGAAATGAAGGTTCAACTATTTTACTTTTTGCATTCATAATTACTTTTTTAATTGCATCTCTGGAATTTTCATCCAAATAATTTGCTGCCTCTTTCTGGATTTTTCTTTTTTCATAGTAATCATAGAAATTTTTTATAATTAATGGAGCAAGCTCAACTGATTTGATTATGAGAGCTTCTTTAATTCCGTTTTCTTTCCATTTCTCCCAGAAATGTGGAAGTGGAAAGTTCACGATGAATATAGGTTTTGAATTCAGTTTTTGTTCTTCCGCTAATTGATAGATTACTTCAAAAGAATCGATCATCACAGGCTCAACAAAGATTGCAATTAATGCATCTACATTTTCATCATCTGTTAAAATTTTCGAAGCAAGACGATAAGTATTTGCATCGGCACCTGGCAGCATATCAACAGGATTTTTGATACTTGCTTCAGGATGGAGAATTTCTCTTAATTTATTTTTGGTTTGATCTGTTAATTGTGAAACTTCAAGTCCCTGCTTTTCAATTTCATCCACACATAAAATTGCAGGTCCACCGGCATTTGTAAGAACAGCTACTCTTTTACCAGAAACGTTCTTTAATTTCAGGAATGCATTTGCTGTCTCAAACATTTCTTCAATTGTATCCACACGAATACATCCACTTTGTTTTAATGCGGCGTTTACAATATCATCTTGAGTTGCAATTGCACCAGTATGAGATGATGCTGCAGATGACCCGGATTTTGTTCTTGCTGCTTTTAGGACAATAACAGGTTTTTGTTTTGTTACTTTGTTTGCGAGATCAAAAAATTTTCTTCCATCTTCAAATGACTCAAGATACATTGTAATAACTTTTGTCTTTTCGTCTTTCCACCAGAATTCGAGCAAATCATTTTCGTTGACATCGGCTTTGTTACCGATGCTTGCAAATTGACCAAAAGAGTATCCTGTCAGAGAAATTGTGTTTAGGACAGCTGCAGCCAGTGCGCCGCTCTGTGAGAGAAATGAAACAGGTGAATAATGTGGGACTTCGGCTGCAAAGGTTGCATTTAGTCTAACATCAGCATCGGTATTTATTAAACCCATACAATTTGGACCAATCAGTCTAATCCCGTTGGCTTTTGCAAATTCAGTAATTTGTTCTTCAAGTTCAGCTCCTTCGTTTCCAACTTCACGGAATCCAGCTGTGATGATTACAACATTCTTAATTTGTTTTGATGCACAGGATTTTAAACTATCGAAAACGAGATTTTTGGGGACAAGAATTATCGCAAGAGAAATCTGGTCTTCAATTTCATCAATAGTTTTGTTGCATTTAATTCCTAAGATTTCATCAGTTTTTGGATTAACGACAAAAATTTTCCCACCATATCCAAAATTGATAATTGATCTCAAAATTTCGTATCCAATTGATTTTGGTTTAGAAGATGCACCCACAAGCAAAATGTTTTTTGGATAGAAGAAATTGGAAAGAGTTTCAGCTGTCATATTATTCCTCTTTACTTTGTATTTTGCAATGTGAATATAACCTTTGTATGTTTTATTCGTCAAACAAAATGAAAATGCAAAAATCAATATTCATTCAACTCAAAAAAATTGTTTTATTCATCTTTAAAAATCTTGAATTAGTTTTCTGGCTCGGCGGTTTGTTCTATTTAGCATTTATAATTCCTGAACAAAATCACTTTTCAGTTTGTCCATTAACAAATATGGGTTTTCAATTTTGTCCAGGATGCGGACTTGGGAGATCGATTTCGATGATCTTTCATTTTAGAATTTTAGAATCTTTCCAGGTTCATCCATTAGGACTTTTTGCACTAATTATAATTATTTTTAGAATAATTCAACTAATAATAAAACTAAGGAGAGAACATTATGCCTAACATATTCACCTATCTTCCTGAGCTCGAAGGGGAAGAGTTAATGTTTGTTCAAAGATTAACAAATGATTTCGATGAACAACAACTCGCACAATTTGCGGTTATTTATCGCAATAGAAGAAAAGATCCAACTTTAATTTTGTTGACCGCATTGGTTGGATTTCTTGGTATTTCGGGCATTCATCGATTCTTGCTTAATCAAATTGGAATGGGAATTCTTTATCTTTTGACAGCTGGGCTTTGCTTCATTGGTACAATTATAGATTTAATAAATCATAGAAAACTTGCATTTGAATACAATTCAAATGTTGCAAGGGAAGTTGCAACAATTATTAAAAGGGGTATGTAGTTCCGGAGTTTGATTTATGACATTTAGAATCAAACATATCATCTGGGACTGGAATGGAACCCTTTTTGATGATGTTGATCTTTGTGTTGAAAATATAAATTGGCTGCTTGAAAAATATAATTATCAAAGAATTTCAAAAAGTCGATACAAAGATATTTTTACTTTTCCTGTAATTGAATATTATAGAAGAGCTGGATTTGATCTGGAAAAATTAGACTTCACTAAAATTGGTAAAGAGTGGATGGATCGCTATGAACAGAAAAAATATCAAGCAAAACTTGCCGATGGTGCAGAAGAAATAGTTCAATATTTCCATAACAGAGGACTTGAGCAATCAATTCTTTCTGCTTACTCTGAGCATACTCTTTTTGAAATTGTAGAGAGATTTGGATTGAAAAAATTCTTTAAAAATATAGATGGATTGGATAACATTTATGCAGAAAGTAAAATTGATCTCGGAAAGAAATTGTTGAATAAAATTGATGCAAAACCTGATGAAATTTTACTGATTGGAGATACAGTTCACGATTTTGAAGTTTCCATTGAACTCGGTTGTCGTTGTATTTTACTTTCATCAGGTCATCAGTCAAAGATTGAACTTGAGAAATGCGGAGTTGAAGTTATTGATAACTTAAAAGACTTGAAAAAATTCAGTTCGAGATTTTGAACTCATAGATTAAGAATTATTAAGAAATTTTTATTCGTAGATTATTATTTAAAAATCTTGAGGTGACTGGTCTTCAAAACAATTCATTTGTAGTTGGCTTTTAGTTTTTTACTGGAGCTGAATTAAATGTTTGAGTTCCAATCGCTAGAAGGAATTTCATTTCACATTTTCATTGGAATTTTAATTAAGAATTTATCCACCAAAAACTTTATCTTTAAAAAAATAAAAAGACAGGTGAAATGAGAAGAATCTTAATCATAGCTTCAATTTATTTTTTTGCGGGAAATATTTTTGCTCAAATAGTTCCGCAAGTTAATATCCCCATTAATGTTTCAGACGGTTTAAGGTCAAAAACTCTCTACTTTGGATTAGATCCAACAGCTACTAATGGAATTGATACTCATCTGGATGAAATGGAACAACCGCCTCTTCCACCTTCGGGAATTTTTGATGCAAGGTTTGTCGGTTATGATATTAACATTCCTGAACTCGGTGAAGGTGTTTTGAAAGATTACAGACAGGGTTCAATAAATTATCAGGGGCAGCAAATTCATGAAGTAAGATATCAGGTTGGAAGTGGAACTACAATTACTATCAGTTGGAATCTGCCTTCTGGAATAACCGGATTACTTCAGGATTTTTTTGGCGGAGTAGTTGTAAATAAATCAATGAATGGAAAGGATAGTCTTGTAGTTTCCAATCCAGGTGTTTTAAACAAATTAAAAATGATCATTACTTATAATTTGACCGGCAATCTTCCTCCTTCACAGCCATATTTAATTTCACCTGCCAACGGATCAATTAATGTTGATTTAAGATTAACATTAAATTGGTCGCAGGTTAGCGGTGCAACTAATTATCATTTGCAGGTTGCTAAGGATTCGGTTTTTAATCTGATTGTCTTTAATGACTCAACAATCACAAACAATTCAAAAGAAGTACAACTTCAAAGTAAGACAAAATATTTCTGGAGAGTACGGGCAAAAAACAATGCAGGCTGGAGTGAGTTTTCGTCAGTGTGGAATTTTACAACGAAACAGAATCCACCATCGCCTCCAAACTTGAACTCACCGCCAAAAGGAGCAGTTGGGATTTCGATTCCTGTAGAGTTTAATTGGTTTTCTTCCCCTGAAGCTGAAAACTACACTTTATTTGTCAGCGAAGATTCGAATTTTATTAGTCTTGTAATTAATGAAACTTTAACTGATACATTTTTCATTGCATCTAATCTTGAGAATAACAAAAAATATTTCTGGAAAGTTGTTGCAAATAATCTTGCAGGCTCAAGTGATGATTCAGAAATATGGTATTTTACCACAATTACAACATCGATTGATGACAAAATATTTCAATCAAAAGAATTTGTTTTGCATCAGAATTTTCCAAATCCTTTTAACTCGGTTACAAAAATTTCTTATCAACTTCCCGTCGATTCATTTACAAAAATTATAATCTACAATTCTCTGGGTCAAAGCGTTTTTGAAAAAGATTTTGGATTTCAGAAAGCCGGGAATTACCAGTTTGAATTTGATTTCTCTCAACTGGGATTAAAGAATGTTCAGTCCTCAGGAATTTTTTTCTATCAACTTATTGCAAATCACAATTCAATTGTAAAAAAAATGATTTATTTAAAGTAGGAAGTTCGTATGAAAAAGTTTTATTTGTTTTTCATCTTCATTCTAATTTCTAATCTTTACGCACAAACCAAATCAACACCTGATTTTAGACTTGAGACAATAACGGGCGAGAAAATTTCACTTTATGAATTATTAAAGAAAGGGCCTGTTTATATTAATTTCTGGGCAATGTGGTGCGTGCCTTGCCGTACTGAATTAAAAGCCATTCAACAAATTTATGATGACTTCAGAGAAAAAGAATTTAATTTAATTACGATAAATATTGATTCCCCGAGAAGTACATCCAAAGTTAAGTCATTTATTGCCGGGCAGAAGTATACTTTCCCTGTTTTACTTGACCCGAATCAAGAAGTCTTTAAAAAATTAAATGGAAATAGTTTGCCTTATTCTCTGCTTATAGATAAAGATGGAAAAGTTGTCAAAGTCAGAAATAGTTACCTTCCTGGAGATGAAAAAGAAATTGTAAAAGATATTCAATCCCTTCTGAAATAATTAATCAATCGGGAGGTTTACATTGATTAAAAATATTTTTACACTGATGTTGTTTTTAATTTTTGTTCATTCAATCTACTCTCAAGATATATCCACTTCAGTTTCAAATTATCTTAAAGCTGGCAGCGGATTTGAATTCTTTGGAGAAAGGCAGGCTCGGATTAAGAAAAACTATTTTGAAAATTTTTCTGATGTGAGAATCTTCGTTCCAAAATTAACTGTGGGCTTCAGGCTTGAATATAGTAATCCTCCAGAATATGGATTTAATTTCATAGGCTTAAGAAAAAGATTTATTGAATTTGGAACTTCAGGTTTAAATCTTCGTGCTGGAGATTTTTATACACTTTTTGCGAGGGGCCTCTCAATAAATTTATTTGAAAATAGAAATTTAGCTTTTGATAATGGAATTGACGGATTGAAACTATCTTACGAAAATGATTTTCTCAAAGCTCAGATGATTGGTGGTGATTTAAATTATAATGAACCTTTGAGCATTTATCTTGGCAATTTGCGTTCTGAAAAATACAAAGTCCGCGCGGCTTCACTTGAAATTACTCCGATTAAAGATTTCTCGGTAGGCGCAAATTTCACCTGGTCGGAAGGTTATCTGCCATCTGTGATTTCAAGAATGGATACAATCGAAGTACACATTCCTGAATTTTTCTTTAAAACAAAATTGTGGGACTTTGATTTATTCGCATCTTATGCAATTAAAAGAACAAGTCTGAGTGGAAAAGATACTTCGAAAGGTTCTGGTTTCTATTCTTCACTTTCTTATTCAACAGAAGGTTTTGGAATTACATTTGAGTATAAAGATTATCGTTTTGATATTGTTGATCCGTCAAGAAGAACGGATATTTTCAGACCCACAAGGGCTTTGCCATTTCAAAATCCTCCAACTGTACATAAAGAACATATTTTTACATTGACGCAGAGATTACCTCATGTTGTTGATTTCAATGATGAAGTTGGTTTCCAGATCGATGCGTTTTTCTCTCCTTCAAGTTCAATTACATTTAATGCAAATATTGCTCTTTCATCAAGACATTACGATTATGAACTTGACCTTTCAACTTTTCAATTCGAAAGAAAAAAAGTTGGCAGTGATCTTTTCCCATCATTAAATAAACTTCGTTCGCCTTTCTGGGAAATTTATTTTGATGTTGAATACTATCTGCCCGATGAAATTGATTCATACATTCGACTGGGCTTTAATAGAAGGAGCGAAACAATTAATGAAAGAATGAATTTCACCAATCCAATTCAACCAACAAGAATAACTACAATTCCACTCGAAATTCAAAAAGTGTGGAACGTTTATCTAAGCACAAAATTCATCTCAGAATCTCAGTGGATATTTGAATTCCCTCAATCAGAAAAATTTTTCAATCAGTTTTTTTCAATTTCATTTAATTTCTTTTCAAAATATTCTCTTGGATTGAGATATGAATTAACAACGAATAAATTTGAGTTAGAGAATAGAAAGAATTGGCTAGTTTTTGAAGGAGGTTACAGGATTGGTTCAAATCATACTCTTATCATTAATTATGGAAAAGAAAGAGGAGGAACAGTTTGCTCTAATGGAATTTGTCGTCAGGTCCTTCCTTTCGATGGATTCAGATTATCATTAACAACTAACATTTGATGGAGATTGAAATGAAGAAATTTCTATTACTCTTAATTACGTTTCTCACTGTTTCCAATATCTTTGCGTTTGAAAGAACAGTATTGGCTGAAATATTTACGAGCACAACCTGTGGACCCTGTGCAGCACAAAATCCATATTTTGATAGCTGGTATAAAAATTATTCGAACAAAGATAGAGTCGCTGTTATAAAATATCATGTTTGGTGGCCCTCGCCAGGCAATGACCCATTCTATCTTGCAAACACAACTGAAAATGCGGGAAGAACTAATTACTACAGCACAAATTATGTCCCTCGTGGAATTATTAATGGAACATCTGATGGTTCTTCCAGTGCATCTACATGGATAATTCTTCTGCAAAATTCAATGATAACTTCAAGTCAGTTTGAGATTAAAATTCTTGGAAATGTTAATGCTGCAACCGGCGGAAACTTGACAATTCAAGTTACTTCAGATAATAATCCGATTCCTTCGGGTACGCTTGTTTTGCATGTTGCAGTAGTTGAATCGGATATAAATTATACAGGTCCAAATGGGGATCCAAAACATAACTTTGTTATGAGAAAAATGTACCCGAATCATAATGGCGAAGTTTTTACAATTAATCCAAATGAGACAAAAACTTTTTCAAGAGTATTCAGCTGGAATTCAAATTGGAATTTAGAAAATTCACATATTGTTGCTTTTATTCAGAATAGAGATACAAAAGAAGTTTATCAGGCTGCAATAAGAAGGGCAAACATCTTTGTTGCGACGCCTCAATTAATACATCCACCCAATAAATCATTAAATCAACCAGTTACAATCTCACTCAACTGGGCAAAAAAATAATCAGGCAATTCGATATGGATTGGAAGTGGCTACAGATAGTCTTTTTACAAATAAAATTTTCTCTGATTCAACTCTTGTTGATACTTTCAAAACTTTAGTTAAACTTTCAAGAGGAACAATTTATTATTGGCGTGTGAGAGCAATTGCAAGTTATGGTTCAAGTGATTGGTCTGAGGTGTGGAGTTTCAAAACTTTACCTTTGAATGTCCCTAATCAGGTTCAGCTTATGAATCCCCCAAATGATACTATAATTATTAATCCAGGAGTAATTACTTTTAGCTGGTTACATTCTGAACCTGATGTTGATGCTTATCGATTTGAATATGCAACCAACAATACTTTTAACAATCCTGTAATAGATACGATTTTATCAGACACAACGATATCAATTAATCTTACCTATATGATGTCTGAATATAACTATTGGCGGGTTACAGCAAGAAATGGTGTTGGTTGGAGTGAGCCGAGCCCAATTTGGAATTTGAGAATTTTAAGAACCTCTGTTGACATCGACTTAAACCCGGATAAGTTTTTCCTTTACCAGAATTATCCCAATCCTTTTAATCCATCTACAATAATTAAATTTAATTTACCTAAAGACGGATTTACTACACTTAAGATTTTTGATTTGTATGGTAAAGAAATCACAACTCTTATTAATGAAAACTTAAGTGCTGGAACTTATGAGCTTAAATTTTCAACCGAAGATTTGAATGATAAATCAATTTCATCTGGAGTTTATTTCTATCAGTTGAAAAGCGGCAATTATTCTGAGATTAGGAAGATGATTTTATTGAAGTAATCATAGCGGAAGATTTATTAAAAATATATAGTCAAATTTTTCAAACGGCTCAATTTTTTAAGCTCTGAGTATTTTTATGGGATTTTGTTTTTTTGAGTTAATCCAGATTTGAGATTAAAGCTTTAACAGCATTTTATTTAAGTTTCAACCAAACCTGAGTTATCTCATTTAGTTTCAAATCAGGAAGTTTTAGCCGAATTAAATTAATTCTATCACTACAAATTCTTAGATTTTTTTTACATCATACTTTAATTCTCACACGATCTTTTTGATTAAATCACTTACGATTGATAACTTTACACTTCAAATTTTTGAGTATGAGAAAAATATTTTTATTCATCTGTATTTCATTACTGATTCCATTATTAAATGTTAAAGGTCAGGAATTTTATATTTCCGGAGGAATGGGCTACAACATAGTGACGATGGAAAAACTAAATGATTATCTCCATTACAATTGGAATTTTAGAAATAGAAGAGATCAAACGCATTCGGCAATCGAATTTTATGGATTAATTGGAACTACGCTTTTGCCAAATGTTTCAGTTGAGACCTCTTTCGGTTACACTTTGAATTCTTTTACAAATAATTACGGACTTGGTGTTTACGAGTTTGAATATGTTTTTTACATCCCCGAATTAAACTTTTTGTATGATTTGAATTATGGTTACTATGGCTTTCAAGCTGGATTTGGAATTAGTTACATCTTAGGATCGGCAAATGAAACCCAGCCAATGACGATTCAAAAAATTACTGAAACAACAAAAGGATTTGCATTTAATCTTAAATCAACTTTTTATGCTTCACTAAGCTACACACTACAGGCAGAAGTCGGTATGAGCTATCGTCAAGCATTTATGAGCGATTTAATGTTTGATAATTTTATAATCACTCAACAACATAATGAACAGCTAAATTTATCTTTTAATTCATTTGGAATAAAATTAGGAATGAGGTATAGATTTTAATGGAAGATATAATTAAAGCAATTGTACTTGGTATTGTTCAGGGACTAACTGAATTTTTACCAATTAGCAGCACAGCTCACCTTAGAATCGTTCCATCACTTTTTGGATGGGATGATCCAGGAGCTGCATTTTCCGCTGTAATTCAGATTGGAACTATGCTTGCAGTGATAATTTATTTTTTGAAGGATTTAATAAGAATTTATAAGAAAGTAATTACCAATTTTTTTGAAAAAAAATTTATCACCGATATTGATTCAAAACTCGGCTGGTACATAATAATCGGAACTATACCAATTATAATCTTTGGATTAGCTCTTGAAAAATTAATTGAGAATGAATTTCGATCCCTTTATGTAATAAGTTTTTCGCTAATATTTTTCGCGATAATTCTGGCTCTGGCTGAGAAATTTTCGAAAAAAAATCTTGATATGAGTGAACTGACATTACCTAAAGCATTGATCGTTGGAATTGCTCAAGCGTTTGCATTAATTCCTGGTGCATCAAGATCAGGGGTTACCATTACTGGCGGATTATTTGCGGGACTTAATCGTGAAACAGCTGCAAGATTTTCTTTTTTATTAAGCGTGCCTGCAGTTTTGCTCAGTGGAGTGTACGAGTTTTATAAAATTCTTCCGGAATTAACACATCAAGGAATTGTGAGTCTTGTAATTGCAACAGCGTTTTCGTTCTTAAGTGGTATTCTTGCTATTGAACTTTTATTGAGATATTTGAGAACACATTCAACTTATGTTTTCATCTGGTATCGAATAATTTTAGGAATTTTACTATTAGTTTTAATTAGTAATAATTTCATTCAACCATAAGTGGAGGACAAATTATGAAGAACTTATTTCTGCTGACTTTAGCTATAATTTTTACTTCAAGTCAAATTTCGTTTTCTCAAAACTCAAAATCTGCAGTTAAGAAAGAAACAAAGACTCAACTTGTTGCAGTCTTTGAAACTAATATGGGAACATTTGAATGTGAACTTTTTGAAGATAAAGCCCCAAAGACAGTTGCAAACTTTGTCGGACTTGCAGAAAAAGGATATTATGACGGAGTAATTTTCCATCGTGTGATTGATAATTTTGTAATTCAGGGTGGAGATCCAACAGGAACTGGAAGAGGCGGAGAAAGCATTTATGGCCATCCTTTTGAAGATGAATTCCATCCAGATTTAAAACATGACAAGGCTGGAGTCCTTTCGATGGCAAATGCAGGTCCCAATACGAACGGAAGTCAATTCTTTATTACTCTTGCACCAACTCCATGGTTAGATAACAAACACTCAATCTTTGGTCAAGTTATAAAAGGTATGGATGTAGTTAGAAAAATTGGTAAAGTGGAAACAATTAAACCCGGTGATAGACCTGTGAAAGATGTTGTGATGAAGAAAGTAAGAATCGAGAGAAGAAAAATTAAAAAGTAATTCCTATGAAAGAAGAAACATTTTCTTCAAGATGGGCTTTACTTGTTTCTGTTTTAGGGATAGCTGTAGGCACAGGAAATATCTGGCGTTTTTCAAGAATCGTTGCACAAAATGGCGGCGGCTCGTTTTTAATCCCATGGATAATTTTTCTTTTAATCTGGTCTATACCTTTAATCATCCTTGAATTTACAATTGGTAAATATACTCGAAAAGGTCCTGTTGGCGCATTCGTTCAACTGGCTGGTGAAAAATATGCCTGGATGGGAGGTTTTGTTGTGTTGGTATCGACTGCTATTATGTTTTATTACTCAGTTGTGACAGGCTGGTGCATTAAATATCTCACCGCAATTTTTACTGATGGTCTTTTAATGGTTAATGATTATTCAGAATACTGGAATAATTTTAGCTCAAGTTATCAACCAGTTCTGTTTCATTTAATTGCAATTTCGATTTCAGGTCATGTTATTTATCGTGGCGTTAAAGGTGGGATTGAAAAAATTAGTAAAGTTTTAGTTCCTACACTTGTATTAATTCTTATCCTTTTGTTTTTAAGAGCAATTTTTCTTCCTGATGCTATTAGAGGAATTGAATATTTTTTTAAGCCCGATCTAAATCTTCTGTTGAATCATAAAGTTTGGATACAGGCTTTAACGCAAAATGCATGGGATACAGGAGCTGGGTGGGGTTTAATTCTGGTCTATGCTGCAGCTTATGCAAGAAAAAAAGAAGATACAACAATAAATGGCGCACTCATTGCTTTTGGAAATAATTCAATTTCTTTACTCGCTGGTATGACAATCTTTGCAACTGTTTTCGCATTGACTACTGGAGATGCATTAAAGGAAATTTCTGTTTCAGGTCCTGCAAATACTGGATTAACCTTTATTTCTTTGCCGAATCTTTTTAAGCATATGCCAGGTGGTTTCTTTGTCCAGAATATATTTACATTTCTATTTTTCCTTGCCCTAACTTTTGCAGCATTAACATCTTTAATTTCTCTTGTAGAGCTTGCAACAAAAACCCTCATTGATTTTGGAATGGAAAGAAAAAAAGCAATTGGAATTGTTTTAACACTTGCATTTATCTGTGGACTTCCTTCCAGCTTGAATTTAAAATTTTTGATCAATCAAGATTGGGTGTGGGGCGTTGCATTAATTTTGAGCGGAGGTTTTATTGCATTTGCTGTAATAAAATTTGGTGTTAATAAATTTAGAGAACAAATACTCAACGACACAGATAATGAAATTAAATTTGGAAGTTGGTTTAATTTTGTAATTATATTTTTGATTCCTTTGCAGGCAATTATTCTTCTATTCTGGTGGATTACCGCTTCGTTTAATTGGGAAGCGGAATGGTATAATCCTTTTAAGCCCGAATCAGCTGGAACAGCAATTTTTCAATGGCTCATTGTAATTTTAATTTTGCTCTTAGCTAATAAAAAAATTGCAGCAAAGGTGAAGTAAAATTATGGATTATAGATCAATCATTGTAATGATTCTTTCGATTACGATCGTTTGGGGTGGATTTATATTTCTTTTATTTAAGGCTCTAAGAAATAATAAAATGAAAAATGGCTGATCCGCAGGATATTAAATTATTATTTAATAAAATAAATAACGAAGATATACCTTCAAATGCTTTGATTTACGGGGAAGAGACTTTTTTCATTGATAAGGCAATCGAAAAACTTGAAGAATTTGCAAATAAAAAATCGTTGGAATTCACTAATATTTCTGCTAATGATTACAAGCTGAATGATTTAATTGATCTTGCAAATCAAAATACTTTGTTCAGTTCCGGTCGAATTCTACTGGTAAAAAATTTTGGAAGCTACATTAAATCCAGTCCCTCATCTGATGATGACGGAATAGAATTGAATACAAAATCCTCAAAATCAGCTGGTCCAACAAAACAATTACTCGAATATCTCAAAAATCCAAATCCAGCGACTTATCTTTATTTAACTCATTACGATAAAATTGATATGAGATTGAAATTTTATAAAGACTCTTCCAAGCTAATTCCATTCTTTCATGCTCGACGAGTTTATGAAAAAGAGATATTCGAATTTATTGAGCAGAAATTCCGGGAAAAGAAAATTCAAATTGACAATGAAACCATTAAATATATTTACCTGACAGTTGGAAATAACCTTTATGATTTAGAATCAGAATTAAATCGTTTATTCATTTCAATTGAAGGATTAAAAAAAGTTGATATCGAAGCCATTAAGAAATTTTTAATTCCAATTAGAAAATATTCAATCTTTGATTTACAAAATGCATTTCGGGATAAAGATTTAAGTCAGGCTTTGAGAATTGGATTGAATTTAATTCAAAACAATCAACCGCTCGTTTATATCATAAGTATGCTTCAAAAATACTTCTTCAGCCTTTTGACATTTAATGAAATCAAGAATCAATACAAAGTAGACGAGAAAGTGGCAGCTATTATTGGCTGTCATCCATTTTTTCTAAAGGATTATGAAGCTGCATCCAAACGGTATAAGTTTGAAGAACTTGAAAAAATTTTTGATATTTTGCTAAGAAAAGATATAGAATTAAAATCAATGAACATTAAAGATGATGTTCTTTACACAGCAATGATTTCAGAGATTGGACTGGCAATAAATAAGCTTTGACAGGAACCACTAATACATATCTAAGTTTAATGGATAAACTTGACAAAAAACAATTAGCCGAAAAAACTGACGAAGAATTAATTCTCGAATTTCAGAAGACTAATTCTATTGATATTTATAATGAATTAGTCAGAAGATATAAGGACCCATTAATGAACTTTATTTTTAAATTTGTCGGCTCTAAAGATCTAGCTGAAGATATTTTGCAGGAGACATTTTTCAGACTTTATCGGAATAAAGACTACTATACAACCGTAGCTAAATTCTCTACATGGATTTATACAATAGCAGCAAATCTGGCAAAAACAGAACTTCGTCGGAGGAACAGACGCGCAATCTTTTCAATTCACAGTGGAAATTCGAAAGAAGAAGGTGAAGAAATTAGTGAATATGAACTGCCAGATGAAAGATATCGTCCCGATCTTCAAACCGACAGCAATATAAAAAGTGAAATAATACAGAAAGCTTTGCTAAAAGTTAAACCGATTTATCGTGAGTTAATAATCTTACGAGATATTCAAGAACTTTCTTATGAAGAAATTGCTGAAATTACTGGATTAAAAATTGGAACAGTAAAATCACGGATTAATCGCGGGAGAGCCCGCTTACAAGAACTATTAAAAGACATATATTATGAATAAGCTATGGGAACAAATAATATCGAAAAATTGCTTACAGATTTAAAAAATTTACCAAAACAATGTGCCCCCGAAGGTTTTGAACAAAAACTTCTGGAACGAATTCATAAATACGAAAACAGTAAAACTTCGGGAGAATCAATTTTCAGGAGGTTCATAATTACTTACTATAATCCGATTTATGTGCCTGCTTTGACAATTATTTTAGTTGCTGTTCTTATTGTTAATACGGTAAGCAATAATCAAATTAAGATTAACTCTGTTGAGTCTTCAATTGAAAAAGCAATTCCTGTAATTCAGGAGACTAAACAAATCACAAAAACTGAACCTCAGAAAATTTCGGTTCCAAAAAAACGAGATTATGTCGTCAAACGGGATAAAATAAATTTAAATCTTGGACCAGGAATCAATCTCGATGAGAGGGATTACTCCTCTGAAAATGAAAATCCAAACTCACCAGCATTTGTAAAT
The DNA here is from genome assembly GCA_013177855.1 of Ignavibacteria bacterium. NCBI lineage: Bacteria > Pseudomonadati > Ignavibacteriota > Ignavibacteria > Ignavibacteria bacterium. The sequence goes on along the minus strand of JABLYA010000002.1, from coordinate 286,058 downwards.
TTTCCATTCCCAGATGAACCAATCACTATTCGCATTCCGCCTCCTGAAGTTATCTTCAAAAATGAAATGGAAAGATTGAATAACTTCAATCACAATAAAGATTCAATTAGAATGATTAATTCGAGGAGAAAGTAGAGAAAGATATATACGAATTTTTTCTTAGATGTAAGTTTCTGCTCCTTATTTTTTAAGGAAAATTGATATATTGAGTTGAAAATTGAAGTTATTTAATGAAATCTAAGCAAAACATAATTATACTTGGCTCGACAGGTTCAATTGGGACTTCTGCTCTTGAAGTAATTGAAAAGAATTCAGACAAGTTTGCGGTTAAATATCTATCAACTAATACTCGAATTGATTTATTAATTGAGCAGGCTAAAAAATTCAATCCCCAAGGGATCATTGTTACCGATGATAATGCTTACAATCAATTAAAAGAATCTAATTTGCCATTCAAGGTTTATTCACGATCAGATCTTATAAAGATTATTGTTGAAGAAGACATTGATATAGTTATTGCTGCAATGGTTGGTTTTGCTGGGCTGGAATCAACAATAGAAGCTGCAAAGTCGGGCAAAAAAATCGCATTAGCGAATAAAGAAACTCTTGTTGTAGCAGGACACATCATAACCAGACTTGCTCAAGAATTTGGTTCGATTATTATTCCGATTGACTCTGAACATTCGGCAATTCTTCAATGTCTTATTGGAGAGAAAAAAGAACAAATAAAAAGGATAATACTCACCGCATCTGGCGGACCTTTCCTTAATCGAGATTTTGATGATTTTGAAAATATTACAATTGAAGAGGCACTTAATCATCCGAACTGGAAAATGGGAAATAAGATCACAATCGATTCAGCTACGATGATGAACAAAGGTCTTGAAGTGATAGAAGCTCACTGGTTATTTGGACTGCCGAAAGATAAAATAAAAGTTATCATTCATCCTCAATCAATTATTCATTCAATGGTCGAATTTATTGACGGCTCAATTAAAGCACAGATGGGTATTCCTGATATGAAACTTCCAATTCAGTATGCTTTGAGTTATCCCGAGAGATTTCCCATAAGTTATTCATCAATGGATTTTATGAAATATTCTCAATTGACTTTTCTTGAACCTGATTTTGAAAAATTTAAATGTCTGGCTCTTGCTTATAAAAGTCTGGAATTAGGTGGAAGTTATCCCGTTATTTTAAATGCTGCTAATGAAGTAGCTGTTCAGAAGTTTTTAAATAATGAAATTAAATTCACACAGATCCCTGAAATTATTGAAGATGCACTTGATAAGTTTGGTTCTACAAAAGAACTCGATCTTAATGAAATTTTTGAATTTGATGCAAAGGTGCGGTCTTATTATCAAAAATCAACCAAGGTGAATTATGGAATTTCTTAATTCTCTTCTTTATTTCGTTATCACAATCGCTATTCTTGTTTTTGTCCATGAGTTTGGCCACTTCATTGCAGCAAAACTTTCAGGAATGCGTGTTGATGCTTTTGCAATTGGTTTTGGTCAAAGATTATTTGGTTATAATAAAAAATTGGGTTTTAGTTTTGGCTCTCTTCCCAAAGATGTTGATCTTGAAGGCGATACTGATTATCGAGTATGTATTCTTCCACTTGGCGGTTATGTTAAAGTCGCTGGAATGATTGACGAAAGTTTGGATAAAGATTTCCTTCAACATGAACCAAAACCCTGGGAATTTAGATCTAAGTCAACAGGCAAGAAACTTTTCGTTCTATCAGCAGGTGTTTTAATGAATGTATTGCTTGCTTTGATGATATTTTGGGGAATTAATTTTGTAAAACCTTCGCAGCACCTTCTAACAACTACAATCGGATATGTTCCGCACAAAAGTGCACTTGAGCTTGCTGGATTTCAAACGGGTGATAAAATTCTTTTCATTGATGATAAACCAGTTAAATATTGGGATGAAATTTTGAATTTCATCTTTGTAAAAAAGATTGGTGAAGAAATTAATGTAAAAGTAGAAAGAAATGGAAAGGTTATAGATCTTCAAATTGAAAGCAAACTTCTTCAAATTGATAAAAAAACAGGATTATCATTTTTGCCAAGAGAAACAAAAGTGTTTGTTGCTGATGTAATTGCAAATTCTCGAGCCGAAGCAGCTGGCTTGAAAAAAAACGACACAATTCTTTATGTAAATAATCAAGAAATAATCTCATCCAGGCAGTTAATTGATATTATCAGTTCATCGCCTGAAAAACCTCTCGAGATGGTTATTAAAAGAGGTAATGATACCCTAAAAGTACAAGTCACCCCAACTAAAGATGGAAAAATTGGCATCCTTAGCGGAATAATTATTTATGCCCCAATAGAATTTGAACATTATGACTTTTTGCAGGCAGGTCTAAAAGCTTTTGAAAACATCGGTGAAAATATCATGCTCTTTTTCTCAATCATTGCTAAAGTCATCACTGGAAGAGTTGAGTTTTCAAATGCATTTGGTGGACCAATTAAAATTGCTCAGATGGCAGCACAAACTGCGGACATTAATTTATTGAGCTTTATTAATTTTATTGCCCTTCTAAGTCTTAGTCTTGCAATTATAAATATTCTTCCGTTTCCAGTTCTCGATGGTGGTCACATTATAATTGTTCTTCTTGAAGGAATACTAAGGCGAGAAATTTCTCCTAAAGTTAAAATTATAATTCAAAATATTGGGTTTATAATTTTGCTTTTATTTATGGCTTTTGTGATTTATTCTGATATTATGAATTTTAACAAGTGATTTGACTTCAAATTATTTTATCGAAAACTTACTTGATTTTTTAATTTCTGATTAAAATATTGTAATTAACAAAGAGAGGACAATCGACATACCCAAATTGCTACTATGTTCAATAAACTAAAGGAAGGTGAAAAAATGAAAAAGCTAATCTTCACTCTCGTTTTATTTGTCATTTCTTCTTCTGCCTTTTCCCAGGGTATGTCGGTTGGCAAATACTCTGGAGAATTTTTAGCAATTGGAGTTGGCGGGCGAGCTCTTGGAATGGGAAGCGCATTCACTGCTATTGCTAATGATGTATCGGCTGGTTATTGGAATCCTGCTGGTTTAACACGCCTCGATTATCCTCAAGCGATGATAATGCACGATGAAAGATTTGCAGGTTTGGTAAACTATAATTATGGTGCAGTAGCTCTTCCGTATAAATCAGATATGACGCTCGCTTTTAGTGTAATTAGACTTGGAGTTGATGGAATTCCGGATACTAGAAATGCTTTAGTTGATCTTAATGGAAATCTTAATCTTGATGATAATGAGATCCTGGACTATTCAAAGATTACAGAGTTTAATTACGCTGATTGGGCATTTCTTTTTTCATTTGCAAAAAAATATAATGATAAAATTTCTTACGGAGCTAACTTAAAAGTTATTAAGAGAGACATTGCTGAGTTTGGTGCCTGGGGAATTGGTTTCGATATTGGTGCAATTTACTCACCTTTTGATGATTTGTATCTCGGTGCAAATTTACAAGACATTACAACAACTATTGTCGCCTGGGATAACGGAACAACTCAATTAATTTCACCAACTTTGAAAATTGGAGCCGCTTATCAGTTAAATGTTTTGAAAGGCACTCTTACCCCCGCTTTCGATGCTGATATAAGATTTGAAAATAGAAGATTTGCTTCTATGCTTAATGTTGGTCCAGTTAGTTTTGATTTCCATTCTGGACTTGAATATACTTATGATAATCTTATTTCAGTTAGATTTGGTTACAATGATGTCAAGCAATTGACTTTAGGTGCGGGAATTGTGCTTCCAAAATTAAATATTGATTATTCGTTTGTTAAGTTTGATCGTCAGGGGGAACTTGGAAATACCCACAGAATTTCATTGATGTTAACTCTGCAAGAGCCCAAATATCAAAGATTGAACGATTGAAGAAATTATTTGCAATAATTGTAGTTGTAATCTCTGTCTCGGGATGTCTCCCATCATTAAGAATAAGTGAATCAGAATATCGGATATTCAAACTCACTAATGAGAGGGCAGAATCGCGAGACAGAGATTTTTTTGTTTTGGTACCTCCAAATTGGTTTCCAACGAAAGATAATAACTACAATGCAAATGAAATATGGCTTGTCAATGAAAACTACACATCGGTTATTGTAGTCAAAAAAATTAATTCACTATCAAAGCAAATTGTAAAAGCTCAAAACGAGCAATTAATTTCTCTTGCTCGTACCTCATTGACTCTACATAAAAGAAAAAATGAGAAATCCTTCAGACTAAATCTGACTCCAAAGCTTTTCAAGAATGGAAATTTAATCTATGCATCTTTTGAATATGGCTTTGGTGATCATCAAATTGCAAGAGTCGTTATCACCCAGGCAGATGATGATTATTTTGAAAGCATAGCTTACACAACCGGGAAAGGATCTGGTAAAATTTCGTTAATAGAACTTTACTCCGTTCAGGAGAGTGTCATTTCAAGTCTTAAAAAATTTTAGTTAATATCTATTTTTTAGTGAAATTAAATTATTCGCCGATCAAATCAATCCCTTCTAAAATAATTCGTGAAAATCGTTTTTATAATGATTGTGAATTAAAAACATATCATCTAAAAAATGAACTTTAAAATTCATAGAGCGGTGAATTCAATTGAAATGGTTACAAGATTTTGGATTGGTTGAGATTAAATTTAGTATGGTATTATTATTTTCAGGAATACAGAGGTTAAGGCTTAATTTAAAATAAAAAAGCTTTTTGGCGTGTACCAAAAAGCTCAAAAAAGAAAATATAATCTTTTATTTACTTTTCGAGTTTATTAATAAACAAAGCCAATTTTGACTTTTGATTGGAAGCTTTGTTTTTATGGATAATGCCTTTAGTTGCTAATTTATCTAGCAGCGAAACGACTTTGTTATAGGCAGCTCGTGCAGTTTCTTTATCTTGAGCAGTTCTTACTTTCTTTATCCAGGTTTTTAGCTCGCTCTTTCTTGCACGATTCATCGCTCGTCTTTTCAGGCTCTGTCTATGTCTTTTAATAGCCGATTTATGTGTAGCCATCAAATCTCCTTATTTTTCACAAATTTAAGTAAAAATTAAGTTGTTTCAAATTTAATGATATTGAAACAAATCGATGCTTAAAACTATCATTGAACAAACTTTATAATTAAACTAAATTGCATTAAAATTTGTGAAATTATGGATATCAAAAAATACCTTAACTTCATTAAAGTTGAACATACTCTTTTCTCGCTTCCACTCATCTATGCTGGTGTTTTTTTAGCCTCTGATACTTTTCCGCCTGTAAGATTGCTTTTGCTTGTTTTGTTCGCTGCAATATTTGCCAGAATCTCTGCAATGACAGCAAACCGAATAATTGATGCAGAAATTGACCGAAGAAATCCCCGAACAAAAGCTCGTGAAATTCCAAGTGGAAAGATTTCTTATCCTAAAGCATACCTAATTTTGTTCATCTCCCTTGCTGGTTATTTTGGGACAGCTTATTTGATATCAGAATTTTGTTTTTATCTTTCTCCAATTCCAATTGTAGTCTTTATTTTTTATCCTTATATGAAGAGATTTACTTACTTCGCTCATTTCGGTGTTGGATTAGGTTTATCAATGGGACCACTCGGTGGTTGGTTTGCAGTCAAAAACTCATTTGAAAATATAACTCCAGGCGCTTTATTGAGTTTATTCACTTTATTTTGGGCAACCAGTTTCGATATAATTTACTCAACGCTTGATGAAGAATTTGATCGAGCGAATAATTTGAAATCATTTCCAGTGAAATTTGGTAAGAAGAGAGCTCTTTTTTATTCTGTTGTTTTACATATAATTTCTTATGTCTTTCTTTTCTTACTTTTTATTTCGCAGACAAGAAATATTTTATCGTTTCTGTTTTTAATTGGCGTTGCGGTACTTTATTACTTCGAACATAAATTTGCTGAAAAAGATGTAGAGCTGGCGTTTTTCAAACTAAATGCTGTTGTCAGTTTTGTAGTGTTTTTAATGGTAATAGTTCGAGGAGTCTAAAATTGAAAATAGTAGTAGGAATTACTGGTTCATCGGGATCAATTTTTGCAGTTGAATTTCTAAAAAAAACAGAAGCTGATAAATTTTTAGTTGTTAGTAAATGGGGTAAGGTTGTTCTTCAAGATGAAACGGGGGAGAGTGAAAATACACTTCGGCCTTATGTTAAAAATATTTTTAAAGATTCTGATTTAACCGCACCGCCAGCGTCTGGTTCAAATTACTTTGATGCTTTTGTTGTAATTCCTGCATCCACATCCACAATAGGAAAGATTGCATCTGGAATTGGAGATACTTTGATTACTCGCACAGCTCAAGTTTGCCTGAAAGAAAGATATAAAATGATCTTGTGTGTGAGAGAAACGCCGCTTGCTACAAACACACTTGAACAGCTTTCTTTTCTTTCCCGTGAAGGTGTAATTGTTATGCCTATATCTCCACCAATGTATTTTGTACCGAAAACAGTTGATGAATACATCAATGCATTCGTTAACAAACTTCAACAGGTTCTTGGGCTTAGACGAACCGGCGGATGGAGAGCTGAAGAGTTTGAATGAAAAGCCTTTCAATTACTCCTGAAATCAACTTCAGATTTTCATTAAATTGCATTCCGATTAGAAACTTTTTAATTAATAATTCATCCAATGATTGAACAAAAAGAATTAGAACTCATTGAACGAGCCAAAGCAGGAGATAAAAAAGCTTTAGCTGAGCTGGTTACTAAATACGAAAAGACCATTTTTAGTTTTGCATTTAAAATTTGTCGTAATCGTGAAAAAGCCGAAAACACGATGCAGGAAACATTTATGAGTGTTATAAAATCCCTGCATCAGTTTGACGGTAAGTCGAAGTTCTCAACCTGGCTTTATCGCATTGTGGTAAATCATTGTTTAATGATGGCTCGTTCTGAAGTTCATAAAGATAAATTTCATTCTATTGATGAAGAAGAGTTTGATTTTGAAGAGCCAGAAGTTAAACATTGGTCAGATTTACCAGAAGACAAATTACTTAATGATGAATTAAAAAAAATAATGGATGAAGCCATTGAAAAACTTCCACCAGATTATCGAATTGTTTTTATGTTAAGAGATGTGGAAGGACTTTCAACTCAAGAAACAGCTGAAACACTTGGAATTAGTATTCCAGCAGTAAAATCAAGATTACACAGAGCAAGGTTATTTTTAAGAAATGAACTTAAACCTTACTTCGAACAATAAATTGACCTGCAAGGAAGTTATCAATCAGGTCTGTGAGCATCTCGGTGAATTACCAGATTCACCACTTTGTGTTGCAATTCAGGAACATCTCAAGGAATGTGAGAATTGCAGCAATTTTTATGATCAACTCGAAAAAACTGTAAAACTATTCCGTGAATATAAAACGGATTTGCCCGAAGGTGCTCACGAGAGACTTTTAGCTTTTTTGGGATTGCAGGATAAGGACGATAAATAAAAGACACTCGATCCATCCATCAAACCTTCCTTGAAACTTTCATAATTTTATCTCATCTTATTGTGTGACTATGGTTTATGTAATAATTTTAATTTTTGGATTTTTAACTCTCTTCTTTGCTTTTCAATATTATTTGATTTTTAGAAGCAAGAAGATTTCTGGTCAAACAATTGATCTGGGTAAGATTAGACCAGAATTGCGAAACTATTTCGATAAAGACAAGTTGTTGATTTATTTTTATTCACCAAATTGCTCTGCTTGTCGTTATCAATCACCAATAATTGAAAAACTGAAAAGATTTAATTATAATGTTTTAAGTGTGGACATATCGAAGGATTTACAACTTGCAAGAGTCTTTGGAATTATGGGAACTCCAAGTATTGCTCTTATGAAAGGAAATCTTGTGAAAGAATTTTTAATCGGCTTTCAAGATGAAGAAAAATTATTAAAAGAATATCAATCCATTTAATGGGAAAAATGAATTTCACAGTTCAAGTAAATAAGCCGTTTGATCAAATCTTAAAAGAGATTGAAAGTCTCGCTGAAAAACACAGTTTTCGTGTCCAGCACATACATCGTGTAAGTGACATATTGAATGAAAAAGGTTTTCAAATTGAAAACTATTCTATTGTTGAGCTTTGCAATCCAAAATTTGCTCATCTTGTTTTAAGTCAGGATAAAAATTTCGGTTCAATTTTGCCTTGCAAAATTCTTGTTTATGAAAAAGACGGGAGAAATTACATTTCAGCACCAGATCCTGTAGAGATGATTGAAAAACTTGGGATGAACCAAATTAGTGATGTGGCGAAGCAAGTCGAAAGAATCATTAAAGAAATAATTATCGAGGTAAGTCAATGACAATGCTTCAAGTGGCAGGTGTTTTGATTGGCGGAATATCTGGATATTTTATCGGAAAGTTTTTCAGTAAACATACTATGGGTGTTTGTCCTATTTTATGTAATCCCAAAATATCAACTTTATATTTTGCTTTACTCGGTTATTTAATTACAAGTAACAAAAATCTGTAACAAATTAAAGGAGAATTAAAAATGAAAAAGAATGTTGGCAAAACAGATCAGATTTTAAGAGCAATTTTAGGTGTTGTTCTTCTAATTTTTGCAGTAATTGATCCATCAAAAAACTGGTGGGGATTTTTAGGATTTATTCCTTTATTAACAGCTTATTTTAGATTTTGCCCTGCTTATTTACCATTTAAGATTAATACTTCAAAAGATGAAAAATAAGAAGAGGTGATGTTTATGTTTATTGATGAAAAATTGCAAAAAGAAATTTCAAAACAGTTGTCGGTTTTGAAAAAGGACGTAAAGATTGTAATGTTTACGCAGGAAATTGAATGTATGTACTGCCGTGAAACAAGAACTTTGCTTGAAGAACTCGTTCAAACTTCAGACAAACTCAAACTCGAAGTTTACAATTTTGTGATTGATAAAGATAAGGCTGAATTATATGGTATTGATAAAATTCCAGCCATAGTAATTCTTGAAGGTGAGGGTGATAAAGATTTTGGTATCAGATATTATGGTATTCCTTCAGGTTATGAATTTGCATCCTTGCTTGAGGATATTAAAATGGTCGGGACAGGCGAAGTTGATTTAAGCGCGGATGTAATTGAAAAAGTAAAGGCAATTGATAAAGATGTTCATCTTCAAGTTTATGTAACTCCAACTTGTCCATATTGTCCTCGTGCTGTTATTGCTGCCCATAAGTTCGCTTATTTGAATCCAAAAATTAAATCGGATATGGTTGAAGCAACTGAATTCCCACATCTTGCAAGAAAATATAATGTAATGGGAGTTCCAAGAACGATAATTAACGAGAATGATTTCATTGAAGGAGCAGTCCCTGAAGATATGCTGCTTGATAAAATATATGAAAGCATTGGAGTTATTTCGTGAAAGAATTGATGATGTCAATTACTCGAAAAAAATATTTTAAACTTGTTTTATTTTCTTTGATTGGATTTATTGGCGGTTATCTTTACTATTATTTCATTGGTTGCTATAATGGAAGTTGCCCGATTACTTCAAAATGGTATACTTCAAGTTTATATGGGATGTTAATTGGAGCAATAGCTGGTTTCCCGACTGCGGAGAAAAAAGTGGAGAAAGAAAATGAGTGAGACATCGACCAAAACAATTACTAAAGAAATTACAATTGAAGAATTGGTTGTGTTAAAACCCGAAGCGGTGAAATATTTAATGGATAAAGGAATTCGTTGCCTTGTTTGCGGTGAACCAATCTGGGGAACTCTTGAATCAGCATCAAAGGAAAAAGGTTATTCAGATGCTGATATCGAAAAATTTGTTGAAGATCTAAATAAATTATATAGAAGTTTTAAGTGATAATACACTGATATCTTGTTTAATCTTATTTCGAAAGATAATCATTCGATTCAAACAAAATTAATTTATATTTCTTTGTTTCTGAGATAATATTTGTAAAATCTCCCTGCCTTTGAAATCGTCTGTTGAATAGAAACAGGTTTTATACTAACTTTAAACAAAATAAATGGCGGGAAGATGAAACCCTTAATTCTTTTATTAATCTTTTCGATATCAATAGCTTTCTCTCAGAATAAATGGGATATCTATTCAAAAGATTATAACTTTGGGCTGTTACCAAAAGAAAGAATTGAAAAAGACCTAAATGGTGATTTTAAAGTTTACGACCGAGATTATAACTACGGACTGATACCTAAAAAGCAAATCAAGAAAAATTATGATGACAGTTATCAAGTGTACGATAAAGATTATTTTTACGGTTTAATTCCAAAGCAAAAAATTGAAAAAGATTTCTCGACTGGTTACAAAATTTATGATAAAGATTACAACTATGGTATAATTCCAAAGATTTCGGTTAAAGAACAATCGAATAATGAAATTTTGATATATGATAAAGAATACAATTATGGTCTTACACCAAAACAGGTTTTGAAGAAAAGATCTGATGGAACAATAGAAGTTTACGATAAAGATTATAATTTTGGATTGACACCGAAAAAGATTATTAAGAAACGATAGAGTTGATAAAGACAAAATTTTGAGAGCATTTTCAAATTTTGTAAATTTGCAATTGAAAACACCGCGGGGTAGAGCAGCTGGTAGCTCGTCGGGCTCATAACCCGGAGGTCGCAGGTTCGAATCCTGCCCCCGCTACCAAGTTAAAGCCGAACGAAAGTTCGGCTTTTTAATTTTAAATTTTCATTTGATCTAATTTAACTCTTCGCAAATAATAACTTTTTTACTCCTGCTAACAGAAGAATTTAAAATGTTTTTATGCCGAAAGATTGAAAAAGAAATTCTGCATATTTTGAAGACGGTTTAGGAATTTTCCTTTTACCATCAAGTCGGTCGATATTTATTATCTCAATTATCTCTCCATCTTTAATAAAACCTATTCTATTTGCAATTTTTAAAAGATAAGGAAGTTCATGTGAAATGATAAGAAATGTAGTTCCATATCTTTGATTTATCTCCTGAAAGAGTTTAAGAAGATTCAAAATTGAAGCTACATCCTGCGAGGCAAAAGGTTCATCTAAAATCAGAAGATCTGGTTTAAGAATTAAAAGTTTTGCCAGAGCTAGTCTTTGAAGTTGCCCGCCGCTTAATTGAGAAGGATAAAGAACAAGGACTTCATCGCTTAAGCCGACAAGATTTAAAATTTCTTTTTTAGAATGAAACCATATTTCCGATGGTTCTTTCTTAAGTTTTAGAATTTCATTAAAGGCTTTATCAATTTTTTGTAATGGATCATGAGTGGCTGTATAGTTTTGAAATAAGAATTGAATTTTGTGTTCAGGTTCTATTCCAATGAACTCTTTTTCGTAGAAATACTTTTTACCCGCAGTTGGTTTTTCAAGTCCCGAAATAATTTTTCCAATCGTAGTTTTTCCAGAGCCGGATTCTCCAGTCAATCCAAAAATTTCTGATTTATATATCTCAAGATTTACATTATTTAATATTTTTTGAATTGAGTTTCCAACTTTTACTTCAAAGGAGATGTCTTTAAGTCGTAAGATTATTTGATTATTCATAATTTTAATTGCTTGTATGAATTCAAGAGTAAATCAATCTCGAAATTATTTGTGTTTTCTGTGAATTCGTCTTTCATTGAAAATGGAATTAGTTTTCCTTTTGTTAAGAATAAAACTTTATTTGCAAATCTTTCGGCAATTGAAAAATCTTGAGTTATAAAAATTAAAGCCGCCTTTCTGGTTTTTACATAATCAGTTAATAAACTAATGAGTTGATTTGAGATTGGTTTATCTAGTGCTGAGGTTGGTTCATCTGCGATTATTAGTTCAGGATTTGAAGCAAGAACTCGAATTGCTGAAAGACGCTGCAGCATTCCCCCGCTTAATTCGAAAGGATATTTATTAAGTATTTGATTGTAATTAACTAAATCTAATTCATTCATCAACTGGATAAAATTTTCAAATGGGATGTTTTTCAATTTGCTTATTTCTTCGAGTTGATTTTTAATACGATAAACAGGATTAAAAGCTGAGAATGGATTTTGTAGAATGTAGCCTATGTTTTGTCGTCTAATTTTTAATAGACTTTTCTCATCAACTTCAAGTAGATTTTGATCTTTAAAGAAAATCTTTCCTTCTATTGAAAAAGTATTGGGATTTAACAATCGAGTTAGACTCAAAGCCAGTGTGGTTTTCCCTGTACCATTTTTACCTAAGATTATTAGAATTTCTGATTGATTACATTTAAAGTCTATTCCGTTTAAAATGACCCTGCCTTCTTTTATTACAGAAACTTTTAATTTTGCAATATGAATAATGTTATTCTCTTCAGACATTCTTTTTCTTATTTCAAACTTGAAGTCAATATATTAAATTGATAAAAAAAATCATCAATGACGGTTAGGAATAATCGATGAAAAAAACTTAATTTCCTTCCTTTTGATATTATTCATCTCTTTTAATTTTTTTTCTTGCAGGGAAAAAGCTGAATTCTCTCAAGCGAAGGTTTCCCAATCCGAGCTTTTTATTGCAATTAAAAACGATGTAGATTTTTTTAATCCACTTTATTCGAATGATATAGTTTCTGGTTTGATCAATGATTTAATTTTCTCCTCATTAACTTATTCTGAATTTATTTCTGATTCAGGCAAATTAGTTTACTATCCCAATCTTGCTGCAAGCTGGGAAATATCCAACGACAAAAAAAGCATCACTTATACACTGAAAACTAATTTGAAATGGTCTGATGGTGAAAAGTTCACTGCTAAAGATGTTCAATACACATATTACCTTTATACCCATCCTGATGTAATGAGCGTAAGGCAGGATATTGAGAGATTTTTTATTCATGATAAAAGTGGAATGGTTGACTATAAAAAATCATTTGTGGTCTTAAATGATTCAACTATTACATTCAATTTTTCATCAAAGGTTGAAGATCCTTTATTTGTGACGGGTCTCCCCATTCTGCCAGAGCATATTTTCAAGAAAATTCCATTAAAAGACATTTTTAATCACGAAGTAAATTTTAAACCAGTCGGAATTGGTCCTTATAAAGTTGAAAACTATCAAAGACAACAACAGATTGTTCTTGTAAAGAATGAGCCGGATTATTTTGATAAAATTCCACTTATAAAAAAATTAATATTTAAAGTAATCACTGATTATACATCAAGGATCAATCAATTAAAAAATGGTGAAGTTGATTTAGTTACCGATGTTCATCCTTCCGATGCTGAGATTTTGAAAAGAGAATTTCCACAAATAAAAGTAGAAAAGATCAGCGGCAGAGATTATGATTACATAGGTTGGAATAATATTGATCATCAGATTTATAGGAAATCTAATGGTAAGGTTATCAAACCGCATCCATTATTTGGTAATAGGGAAGTTCGACTTGCTTTAACTATGGCAATTAATAGAAGAGAAATTTTGAATGGTTATTTCGGTGAATTTGCGCACTTAGCTGAATCTCCAATATCTCCTATTTTTACAGCGTTTGTGAATCCTTCACTAAAAACAATTCAATACAATCCTGAAGAAGCAAAAAAAATTCTTTATAAGAATGGTTGGAGAGATACAGATAGAGATAAAATTCTAGACAAAGATGGAGTACCATTTAAATTTAAACTAACAATTGCGTCCGGTAAGCCTCATCGTGAATTTGCCGCAACTATTATTAAGAAAGATTTACAAAAAATTGGAATTGATGTTGAAATTGAAATACTTGAAACTTCTTTATTCTTTTCAAATATGTTTGAGAAGAAGCTTGATGCCTGGATTGCTGGATGGACAATTCCACTTGACCTTGACCTTGAACCTTTCTGGGGTTCTGATTTGAATAAAAATATTTTTAATGTCTGTAGTTATCAAAACCCTGACATTGATCAGATTTTTTCTGAATTGCGTAAAACAAATTCATTTGAAGAAAAAAGGAAACTAATACTCACATTTCAGGAAATTTTGCAACAGGACCAACCAGTTACATTTCTATACTGGATTGATAATATCATAGCTTATAATCAAAGATTGAAGAATACCAAATTCAACCCAATTGCTTTCACAAATAGAATCTGGGAATGGTACATCGAGAAATGAGAAAGAGATTATCAAAGTTCATATTGACAAGATTTTTATCTTCAATTGTTATGATTTTAATCCTTGTTTGTGTTGTGTTCTTTTTAATGCATATTTTACCAGGTGATCCTTTTCAACAATATTATTCTCCAAAACTTGGCAGTGAACTCTCTGAACAAATTAAAAACGAGTTTGGTTTCGATAAACCTATCTCTCTTCAATTTCTTAACTGGATTAAAAATGTGCTTAAAGGTGATTTTGGATATTCAATTATTTATAAAAAACCTGTTCTAGACTTGCTCGCTGAATCGATCCTTGTGACCTTATCAATTTCTCTAACTGCTTTTGTACTTCAAATATTTATTACAATTCCTCTTGGACTATTTCTACTCAAAAATTCCGGCAAGAAAATAGATTTGATAATTGATAAACTTGCTTTGGTAATTTACAGCGCGCCATCTTTTCTTGTTGCAATTGTTCTTATTTATTTCGGCTCAATCGTTTTAAAAATTTTCCCTTCATCTCAAATGTTTTCTTATAATTATTATGAAATGAATTTCCCGCAAAAACTTCTTGACTTAATACATCATTTAACTTTACCTGTACTTACATTGACTATTACATCAGTCTCTTTTTCAATTCGATATTTAAGAGAAAGTTTGATAAATGTAAGCAACGAAGGTTTTATAATCGCATTACGAGCAAATGGAATTCCCGAAGATGTTATCAGGAAAAAACATATACTTCCAAATGCATTAATCTCATACATCACAATTCTCGGAATGGAAATAGGTTCATTGCTGAGTAAAACATTAATCACCGAAACAGTCTTTTCTCTTCCTGGAATGGGGAAGTTGATGGTCGGTTCAATTTTCACTCGAGATTATCCTGTCATTATTACTTGTGTAATGATTTCTGGTTTAATGGTAATAATTGGTAATCTGCTTGCTGATATATTAATTGCCCGCTTTAATCCAAGATTTTCTTTCGATATAATATCTCATTAGAATTATGACTGAAAAAAAGATTAATATCAATCTTTTCGCAGTTTTAATTTTCACTTCAGGGCTTTTGGTATTAAGCATTGATAAGATTTTTCTGGGTTTAAAGTTTTTGTATTTCAAAATTTCGTCACTTGATTTAAGCTTCGGGCAAATTCAAGAATTAGACTTTATATCTGGCCTCCTGTTTTCGTTAGTATTCATAATATTAACGATTTTATTTGTATTGAATTATTTCAAGCTCTTGAAATTAAAGCTGTTTGAAAAATTAACTCACTCCCTGAGAAAAGTTAATACAGAATTTTTGATAGGAATTGATTTAGCTTACATTCTCATAGTTATAACATTAACAGCACCAATAATCAGCCCTGATAATCCTTCTTTTCATAAAGACATTCAATTAACTAAATTTCTCAAACCATTAGAGAGTGTAAAGTATGTGAAATTAAAATCAAAAGAAAGTAGATTAAGCGAATTAGAAAAAATCGAAAAAATTTTGTTTGAAAGTTTTAATGAAGAGAATAAAATTTATTTCGAACAAATGAAAATTGAAGGTTCATCAGTTCATTTAATCAAAAACATGTTGATTGATAAATTTTCAATAGATGAAATCGAAAATGAGAATGGAAAACCAAATATTTATTCAAAAGTATTTTTACTCGGCACAGATGAATTTGGCAGAGATTTATTAAGCAGGATAATTTATGGAATACGCATTTCTTTTTTTATTGGCGTCTTATCTGTGTTTGTATCATTTTTGCTCGGAAGTTTAATTGGCTATTCAGCTGGTGTTTTTGGGGGTTTTATAGACAATCTGTTAATGCGAGCAGTTGATTTCTTTCTTTCATTTCCAATTCTTTTCTTTGTGATTTTTTTAATTGCGTTCCTGGGCAATTCAATCCTTTTGCTGATACTTGTATTCGGTTTTTCGGGTTGGATGTTTATAGCTCGCCTTGCAAGGAATGAAACCTTAGCCTGTATGAAAAAAGAATTTGTTCAGACTTTGCTTCTAGTTGGTCAAAAAAAATTTAAAATTGTCTTGAACCATATTCTTCCAAATACTTTTGCTCCTATTTTGATTACATTAATTTTTCAATTCAGTAATGTGGTTATTGCAGAATCGGCATTGAGTTTTCTCGGACTTGGTGTCCAGCCTCCTACGCCAACTCTCGGAGGAATTATCAAAACGGGTTATGATTATTTTTCCTCAGCAAGCTGGATTTCTTTTTCATCGGGATTTGCATTAATTATAATTGTATTAACATTTAATCTGATTGGAGAAGGACTTAAAAAGTCTGATTTAAAATGATCATAAACTCGAGATATAAAATATTAAAATTTCTCGGAAGCGGCAGAAGTCAGGTTTTTCTTGCTGAAGATTTACTTCTGCCGGGAAAGTTTTATGCAATAAAAATAATTCCATCAGAAAAATTAAATCTCGATGAAATCGAATCTTTAAGAAGCGAATTCAATCTTCTGTACAGCTTAAATCATCCAAACATCGTTAAGGCTTATGAGTTTGGAGTAATTACAGATTGTGATGATACAAGTTATCTCGACTCTTATTTTTACATTTCTGAGTATGTTGATGGTAAAAACTTTTTAGATTTTTTTTCATCTCCGGTTCAAGGTGAGCATCTCGAGGATTTTTTGAGAGCATTAAATCAAATTTCTTTAACTCTCTACTATATTCATCAATTAAATATTATTCACTATGATCTGCGTCCTGAAAACATATTAATTGAAGGTAACGATAAAAACAATTTGAATATAAAACTGATTGATTTTGGATTTAGTGCATTAAAATCTTCTTATGTAAAAGGAACACCTCTTTATATTTCTCCAGAATTAATAAGTGGTAAAGAAGTTGATCATAGAACAGATTTGTATTCACTTGGGGCAACGCTTTATCATGTTTTAAAAGGAGAGCCGCCATTCTATTCTGAAAACGAAATTGAGCTCTTGAAAAAGCATCTTGAGGAGAAACCTCAAGGTTTGCCCGATATTTATCCCGATTTTTTGAGACAAATTGTTCTAAAACTTTTAGAAAAAAATCCTGATGATAGATTTCAAAATTCGCTTCAAATACTTGATTTGATTCCTGAAAATTTCAGGAAAATAGAAAATATCTGGTACATTCCTCGAGTTCATTTCGCACGAGAAGAAGAATTAAAAAAATTAAAAGAATTTTCGAAGCGAGAAAACAATAATCTATCTACCATTATTATCATATCAGAAGAGGGAATGGGTAAATCATACTTGTTGAAAAAATTTATTGATCATCTGGAAAATCAGAGAAACATTTATTTTTTTCTGAATGTCTCAAAAGAGCAAAGCTCAACTTATAACATACTTGATGTTTTGCTCAATCAAATTGAAAAAATTATTCGTCTTAAAAAGTTTGAGAATGAAGACAATTTAAAACTGGAAATTAAGCGTGTTAGAGATTTATACAGCGCTTCGATTAGCCAGGCCGAGTATGTTGAAAATAGAAGAAATTTTCTTGCAGAAATACTTATTGATCTAGCAAGAAAACTAAAGTTCTTCGTTATAATCGATGATTTTCAAAATCTTGATCAAAGTACAAAAGAATTTTTCTATTACATTTTCCCATCTTTAGAAGATTTAGGTGTAAAGTTTGTTGTTGCGGTTGATACAGCTTTTATTCGATATCAAGAGATTGAAAAAATTAAAAACCGCGAAGAAATTATTCTTTCACCGCTTTCTAGGGATGATATTATTAAAATGCTGAGGGCTTATTTTAAGTTCAATTTTCCGTATGAAGATGTAACTGATTTGCTTATCGAATATACTTCCAGATCAATTAATGAAATGAATGAGTTGTTAAGTAATCTGTTCTTTGAGAAAATAATTATTTTCAATTCGACAGGTTTTAAACTTAATTATGAAAAACTTCAACAAATAGACATTGAACAACTTTCTCAGAAATCTTACGAATTAAAAATTCAGAATCTCACATTGATCCAGAAAAGGATGCTGGACTTATTATCATTAATTAATTTCCCAATTAATTTAAAAGATCTTTCGAAGATCTTAGATATAGAATTTAATCAGCTCAAAAAAGAGAGTGAATTTTTAAGTTCATTCGGATGGATTGAAATTTCTGGCAGAGATGAATTAGTGTTTTTCCCATCTGGGGGAATAAAAAGGTTTATAGTTTCGAAAACGAAATACGATCAGGACCTTAATTTATCGTTGGCTCGGTTTTTTGAGAAAGAAAACTATCCATCTTTCATTACAGCTGAATTTTATGAGCGAGCAAATTTTAAAGAAAAAGCTTTAGAGTATTATTTGAGAGCAGCTTCAGAAGCTGAAAAATATTTTTCTTTTTCATCAATGGAAAAATATTTATTAAAATGTATTGAACTGGAGAATAGAACTGATGAACTAATTCAGATTAGATTTAATCTTGCGAAATGTTACTTTAATCAGGCTGAGTTTAAAAAGGCAGAAGATGTTCTAAATGAAATTCTAAATAAAACTATAAAAGATGAAAATAAACTCTTCGAAATTTATTTAATGCTCGCCATATTAAAATATAAAACAGGTAATATTGAAGATGCATACGATAATTTCGATAACGCATATCGCTATGCCCGAACAGACCAACAAAAGGTAGATGTTGAATTGCAGGAAATTAATCTTGAACTGAGTCAGGGTAACTATACTCTTGCGATGAGTAAATGCAAAAATCTTCTCAACGATTATTCAGAAATTTTATCTCCTGCAACCAGAGCAGCTGTTTACAATAATCTTGGCATAGCAAATTCAAAAGCTGGATTTTATTCCGATGCAGTGTCGTACTTTAAAGAAGCCCTCGAGATTTACGAAGCCCAAAATAATAAAATTAAGTCATCACAAATTTTGATGAATCTTGGAAATGTTTTTAATCTACAGAACAAACAAGAAGAAGCATTAAGATATTGGAAACAAGCTCTGGAGCTAAATGAATCCATAGGTGATCTTTCAAAAAAAGCATTAATATTAAATAATATCGGGATTTCTTTTTTTGAAAACATAAATCTTGAAGAAGCAATTAAATATTATAAAGACGCACAGGTAATTTTTGAAAAAATTAATGATCAATTTGGTGAAGCACTATCGCTTTATAATTTAGCAGAGACATCTTTTTTGATGAGTGATTATGAACTGGCGCTGGATTATGTGAATAAATCAATTCAACTTTCGATAAAGCTGGTAGATGTAGAAGGGCAATGTCAGGGTTTGTTTTTGCTAGGACTGATTTATTATATGTTTAATCAAAAGGAAAAACTAAGAGAGGTTTCTTCAGATTTAATTAAAATTATCGAAAATCATAAAATGCAAGCTACTCAATTACAGAATTACCTTTATCTTGAAGGCTTATTAAGTCTCGAAGAAAAAAACTATTCCGATTCAGAGATAAAACTCAATTTAGCAAGAGAACTTTTTAATGAACTTGATGGAAAATATTTTTACTGCAAAAGCACTTTAGATCTAATGCGATTAAACATTTATACGGGTAATTTTTCCAATATCTTAACATTTTATAATGAACTCCAATTGAATGATTATTTTAACAAAAACAATTTACTAATCGCAGAAGCAAACTTGATCCTTGGAGACGCATCAAAAAGACCTGGTTCGAACTTACCTGAATCATCTCTCTTTTATTATACACAAGCAATGAAACACATTGAGAATGCATATATTGGAGAAGTAACATACCAAATTCTGGTCGCAATTGGTGAAGAATATTTAATCAAAGGGGCTGTTAATAAGGGGCTTGAGTATTTTAAAAAAGCTAAGCTCGTTATTGACTATCTTGGGTCTAAGATTTCAGATAACAATTTCAAAATTTCTTATTTTGCACATCCATTAAGGAAAAGAACACTTAAAAAAATCGAGAAAGTAATTAATAACTTCTGATATGGGAAGTTTAGACAAAATAAAAGTTGTAATAATTAATTCTAAAGGCACACTCGAAAATATTGACTGGTTATTTAAGACAATTAAGGATGTCAATATTTCTCAAGTAGAGTTTAGTGAAGCTTCAAGTGAATTTATCATCAAAATTCAGAATGCATTATTTGTATTTAATCTTAATTCCTTAAGTAGTGAGATTTTAGATTTCTTCAAGAAAATTGAGGGAATAATAAATCCTAATAATGTATTTATTTCATTAAGCAATGGTCAGGCAAAAGAGTTGACACTGATAAGTCGCTTAGGTTTTACAAACATTTATTATTTCCCTGATGATGAATTCGTTTTAAGAAATGATGTTGTTGAAAGAGTCGATTCCTTAAAAACACAATTGGAAATTCAAATTAATAGGAAGAAAGTTTATCAAAAATTTAGTTTTGAAAATTTAATTGGCAAATCACCAAAATTTCTTGAGTGTGTAGAGATTGCAAAAAAAGTTTCATATAAAAGTGATGCAACAGTTTTATTGTTAGGTGAAACTGGAACAGGAAAGGAATTATTTGCAAAAGCAATACACTACAACTCGAATCGTGCAGAATCTCCTTTTATAGAATTGAACACCTCCGCAATCGCCGAAAATCTATTCGAATCTGAACTTTTTGGTTATGAAAAAGGAGCTTTTACTGATGCAAAAAATTCTAAGCCGGGTTTAATGGAAATTGCTGAGAACGGAACTATTTTTCTTGATGAAATAGGTGACTTAAATCTGAGTTTACAGGTTAAGTTATTGCGCGCAATTGAGAATAAAACTATAAAAAGAGTAGGCGGTATTAAAGATATAAAGATTGATTGCAGAATTATTGCAGCAACAAATCAAAACTTAGACAGATTAGTTGAAGAAAAACTGTTTAGAGCTGATTTATACTATAGATTAAAAGTAATTTCTATAAGTTTACCGCCATTAAGAGAACGAAAAGAAGATATTGTTCCATTAGCTGAATTTTTCTTAGACCAATTCAATAAGAAATATAACGAAAACAAAGAGGGATTTACGCAGAAAGCTAAACAGCTTCTATTACAATATTCCTGGCCTGGCAATATACGTGAACTTTCCAATGTTATTGAGCGGGCTATTCTTTTATCTGATACAAGAATAATTAATGAAAAATATATTCATCTAGGTTCAAGCGAAATTCTTTCAACAATGAAGAAAAACTTTATTGAATTGAAAGTGGAAATTGATAAAGCAAGAATAGAAGATGTAACTTATGATTTAGCGCGGGAAGTATTAAAACTTGTGGATGGTAATAAGACTCAAGCAGCAAAAATTTTAGGAATTTCACGTCCAAGTCTTCTAAAGATCTTAAATGAAAAATATTGATCAAAAGCTTGTAAAAATTTTTTACAGTTAAAATCAAAGCAATAAACAATGTATTGC
Organism: Ignavibacteria bacterium; assembly: GCA_013177855.1. NCBI lineage: Bacteria > Pseudomonadati > Ignavibacteriota > Ignavibacteria > Ignavibacteria bacterium. The sequence continues at coordinate 264,661 of JABLYA010000002.1, read as the reverse complement.
AAAACAAAAAATTAACAGCAGATTGTTAAAATTATTTTTTCGTAAAAGTTTAAAATTCTACTAAAAAATTTTAATATTTCGTGGCTTTTTTCATTCCTATTTAATATGGGTTAATTAATAATATTAGCAAAGTGAGTAATATTAGCCACTAATTTTTATCCTAATCTTATAATTAATCTATTTTTTAAGCTTTTTCATTGGGCATACAAATTGACTTTTAATATACAGTTAAAAAAAACATGTTTAACAAAAAAATCAGGAGAGTACCATGAAAAAATTAACAATTTCCCTCGTTGTTGTGCTTTTTGTCAGCACACTTTTAGTAACTGGTTGCCAAGAAACAATTTCGCCAGTTGCACCAGTTGACCAATCATTAACCCAAACAATTCAGGACAAGAATACTCCCCCTGCAGGAGTTACTTTCCTTAGAGCAATTACTAATCCAAAAATGAATTCTATCAGTACAGTTGCAACCGCAAGTGCAACTCTTGATCCTGCTGTTGGTGGGGTAGTCGGTGGAGACGAAACTTTTGGAAATTATGTTTACATTCCACCATTCACATTTAATGAAACAACTACATTCACAGTTACTGCCGCCGATCAAGAATTTAGCTGGGTTGAGTTCGGTCCATCGATGCAATTTAATGGAAATGTCGTTGTTACTTTAGACTTTTCTAGATTTGGTTTAACTCAAAAAGAGGCAAAGAAACTTAAAGTCTATTATTTCAATGAAGAAGCAGGCAAGTGGGAAAAAGTAAAAGGACCATATTATTATACTGAGACAAGTGTAAGTTTTAGAACAGATCATTTTTCAAGATATGGATGGGGTAATTAATTAATCTATTGGATAGTTTAAATGCGAGAGGAATAATAAAATGGAAAGAATTAAGAAGTTCATAAATGAGTTGTTCGAGCTATCCAGTAGATATTGTGGTGAAAATCTAATTAACGACTTAAAAATTATCTTAGAAAAAGCGGAAAAACTTGAGCAGGAGCTTCTACTAAAAGTCAGAAAAGATAGTAAGGATGATTTAAAGGAAATAGACGACATTCGAGTTAAATTTTATTCCGATAATTTACTGAGTTTCTGTCAGAAAAATTTAAAGGAAGATCTATATTTAGGTTACCTTCTTGAGCTTGGAAAAATTTGTCTTGACTTTGGTGAAGTGAATTATTCAGAATATGTATATTCACTACTAATTCACCTTGCAGAGAATAAGAAAAAATATTTAAGTCTTGTTGCACAAGCCTATTTTAATAGAGCGGAAGTTTATGTCCGTTCATCAAGATGGAAGCTGGCTGAAAATGATTTAAAGAAAGCACGCCAGATTTTTAATGAGAAAAAAGATAAAAAAGGCCTTGCGCGGGTTGATAATCTGACAGGAATTATTAAATCTGAAAAAGGTGCAATTAAAAGTGCATTAAAAAATTTCAATGATGCTTTGAGTGCATTTTCAAAGATGAAAGATGAACTCTGGATTGGTATCGTTGAAATGAATATTGGAAATTTAAAGACAATTCAAAGCCATTGGGATGAAGCGGTAACTCATTTTAAGAGAGCATTAGCTTCTTTTGAAAAGTTAATGGATCTAAAGCGCCTCTCTTTGGTGCGATATAATATGGGAATGCTCTTCAAAAACCGTGGTGAGCTTGAAGCCGCACTCACAGAATTTGATCGAAGCCTTGAATATGCACTCGAAGCAAATTATTATTTATCTACTGGGTTAGCCTACCTCGGTAAGGGAGATGTTTATGCTAAGCTGGAAGAATACGCTATGGCTATGGAATATTGTATAAGAGCGATGGAAGTATTTTACAAAATTATGGACAGAGTAGGTTTAGCTGATACATATAAGATCAAAGGTATAATTCAGCGTGATACTTCCAACTTTGAAATTGCAGAAACATATCTGCTAACGAGCTTGCGATTAAGCGAAGAAATCGAAAGTTTGTTGAATTTTGCAGAAGCTGCTTATGAACTTGGTATTTTGTATCGAAAGTGGAATAAAGCAGATTTAGCAAGGGAATATTTGAAAATTTCGGAGCAATATTTTAGCAAGCTCGGTGCTAAGGAAAATCTGGAAAGAGTAAAAATTGTAATCGATAGAACAAACAGTTCAAAGTAAAGGAATAGATTATGCGTTTCGCCGACTTTATATCTCAGCAAAATAAAATTTTCTCTCTGAATGATGATGCAAGTCAGGAAAAGGGTTTAGGTCAAGAGAATATAGAAATGATATTAAATATTGTACAAAAAATTAATAATTCTCTAATTCTCGAAGAAGTATTAAACCTTGTTATGTACAATGCAATTAAGCTTGCTCGAGCAGAGAGAGGTTTTCTCCTCCTCCTGGATGACTCCAATGATTTGAGATATAAAGTCGGCATGAATATTAATGGCGAATTCCTTCCAGAAGAAGATTTCGAAATAAGCAAAAGCGTTGTGAAAGATGCTTTTGACTTAGGCGAAACTATCTACATTGAAGATGCCAGAGCAGATAGGAATTTCCAATCACGTCAAAGCATAATGAATCTTGAACTTCAAACAATAATATGTACACCTTTAATTACCAATGGCGAAAAGATTGGTGTAATTTATGTTGATAGTAAAAAACTAACCAATCTTAAAAAATCTGAAACTATCAGAATGTTCGAAATTCTTGCTGGACATGCTGCTATTGCAATTCGGAATGCTAAACTATATCATAATCTTGATCGTGCCTTTAATGAAGTTCAAGAGATGCACGAAAAGTTAATCAAATCAGAAAGACTTGTATTAAAGAAAGAATTAAATGCTCAAATTGGTCAGGAAGTTCAGAACTTTGTTCATCTTGCATTACTTGAAAACGAAAGTGTCTTGAAACGAATCCAGAGAATAAATGAAAATCAACCGGTTGATGGAGAAACTTTAGAACAACTAATCCAGAAACTTGAGATTGCCTCAGAGAGCATTAGAAAGATACAAAGATACGCACAAGCTCTAATTGCATCCACAAGATTTGAAGTTTCTAAAAATCTGGGTGATATTAACAGAAGCATTAGAAATATTGTTAGTTACATCAAGAAGACAAAGAAATTTAAAGAGGTAACTTTTGAATTAAACTTAGACAAAGTTCCATTACTTGAATACGATCACGAACAAATAGAACAGGTTATTATAAATTTGATTTCAAACTCTGTTGAGAAAAAATCTGACTGCCACATAAGGATATCAACCTTTCATGATCAGGAAAGTAATCAAGTTGTTGTAAAAATTAATGATAATGGTCCCGGCATTCCTCAGGATATACAAAAACAACTTTTCATTCATAAAATTAATACAGGCGTTGAAGGCAAAGGTTATGGATTATTGATTGTGAAAAAGATTATTGATAATCATAATGGAAGAATCTACTACGTATCAGAACCAAACAAAGGGGCAACTTTTTATTTCTCCCTTCCTATCGTCTGATGTTTGTCCTAAATTTCAAATGGATTATTTTGCAGTAAGAAATTTAAGACACATTTCCTAAATCTAAATTTTTATTTTTTTTACTTTAATTCTTTTTAAATTTTATACATAAGTTTGTAAAGAATTTAAATCGTAAATACTTGTAATCGATAATTAATAAAAAATAAAAATTATGGAACCAAAACTTGAATATTTCAAGATAATGATTGATAAAATTCCAGTCGGAGTAATTGTTTTTGACAAACTGGGCAAACCTGTTTATCATAACGAAGCATTTGAAAAATTGTGGGGAATTAAAAAAGAACATCTTGAGAATTATAATTTATTTGATGATAAAATTTTAATGACTTCAAATCTCTTAGATAAAATAAAACAAATTTTTGAAGCCAAACAGACACTTTTTCTAGAGGGATATTACGATACTCTTTTAGAACAAGGTAAAGGTTATACAATCTGGGTTGAATCAACTTTATTCCCACTTCTAAATGATGAAGGTGAAGTAGAATATCTTGTAATTACACATAAAGATATTTCAGAAGTTAAACTTGCTCAGGAAGAAATAAGAATTGCTAAAGACGAAGCAGCTGAAGCAAATAGGTTGAAAAATGCATTCCTTGCCAACTTATCTCATGAAATTAGAACACCTTTAAATGCTATAATTGGTTTTGGTGATTTAATCCTTGAAACTGTGAAAGGCAAAGTAAGCGAATCTGAATTCGATTTGATTGGAAATTTTCAAATTGGAATTAAAAGATTATATAGAACGCTAACGCAAATACTTGAGCTTTCTCAAATAGACACGGGTAATTACCAGATCAATATTGAACCAACTAATTTAAAGGAAGAGGTTCAAAAAGTTTTAAGTGAATTTAAGTCTGAAATAGAAAGTAAAAAATTGGAAATTTTTCTCAATTTAGATGAGAAACATCTACAAATTCTGGCTGATAAACCCGCTCTGAATAGAGTTTTAACAAATCTTATAGAAAACGCAATAAAATTCACTAATAAAGGTTACATTAAAATAGAAACTTTTCCAAATAAGAACGAGACAATTTTATTCTGTTCAATCAAAGATACAGGAATTGGAATTAGCGAAGAATATTTAGATCATATTTTTGAACCATTTAGTCAGGAAGAGGATGGATTTAATAGACCATATGAAGGCAATGGACTCGGACTAGCGTTAACGAAACGATATCTCGATTTAATTAATAGTTCAATCACCGTTGATAGTGTGAAAGGAGTTGGGACTACATTTACATTTACATTGCCAATTTTTAGGAATTAAGAACATCAACAAGTTATTTATTTCATTGAAATATCTTGATTGAATTTTATGAAAGAAAAAATTGAAAATATACTTTCACGAAATACAATAATTACGATTTTCGTAATTCTTACCCTGACAATTCTTGGGTTGGAGTATATCCTTTATCAGTTTGAGAGAAACAGATTAATTGATGAAGAACAAAAATTTCTTCGACTTGTTGCAGAAAAGGAAGAGAAAAATCTTTCTGAATGGTATGTTGATACAAAGATTTCTTGTGAAGTTTTAACAAAGTCAGAAAATTTCAAAGGGCTGTTATTAAGTTATCTGAGAAATCAAAATGATCTGAGAAATCGTACTTTACTTGATGATTTTTTTAAGAAGGAAATCGTAGATAAAAAATTAATCACCATTGTTATTTACGATAGTTCTTTTAACAGAATTTATTCATATCAAAATATTCTTTATGATATTAGCCCATCGACTAAAAGCGAAATTTCTGAGTTCGATTCTGAAAATTATTTCTTTGTATCAAAAATCTTAAAGAAAAGAAATCCGATTTATGAAAACATAATTCCAATCTGTGAAATTGCAACGGGTATCTTTACCAAGCCTAATCTTTCAAAACCGGATTACTATTTAATTCTAATTTCCGACGCTCGAAAAACTATTTTTCCATTGATTAATACTTTTACCGCACAAAAATCAACTCTCGAAACACTTCTCCTTGCAGAAGAAAATGGCGAATTGATTTACTTAAATGAATTGAGATTTCTCTTCAGTTCAGATATAACATTAAAATCAAAAACTGGAGCTGAAGAGATTCCTGGTAAAAAAATGAATGTTTCGAGAAAAGGAATAATAGAGGGTACTGATTATAGAGGTGAGAAAGTTTTTGCTTATTCGACTTATATACCTTTATTGAACTGGTTCCTTGTAAGCAAAATCGACAAGAAAGAAGTTCTTATATCAACTAATAAAATTTTATATACAATTTCTGGGTCAATCGTTCTTATTCTTTTCCTTTTCATAGTAGTGCTTGGTGTATTGTGGAGAAGAGAAGAAGTTGAGAAAATAAAACGAGAGCTTGAAATTCAGAAGATGCAAAATCTGATGACTCAGAAATACCAGATTATTAGTAAATATGCTAATGATGCATTCTTCCTGATAAGCAAGGATGGAACTATTGTAGAAGCAAACGATAAAGCTGTAGAAATGTATGGGTATTCTTTAACTGAGTTAAAAGGGAGACCGTTTGTTTTACTTGAGGCTCCAGAAAACCGTGTTGAATGGGTTAGTTTATTAAATCGATTAAGAAACGATTCAGGTTCAGTTTATGAATCTATTCATATCAATCGAACAGGGCACAAGTTTTTTGTAGAAATTTCTGCGAAGATTATTTCAATTAATAATGAATTATTCTTGGTCGCAATAATTAGAAATATTGAGGACAGGAAGAAAACCGAATTCCAGTTAAAGGAATCAGAAAAGAAATTTCATACACTGTTTGAGCAGGCCTATGATTCAATTTTGGTTTTGAAAAAGAATTTAATTGTTGATTGTAACTCTAAAGCTGGTAAACTATTTGGAATTTTAAAGGAAGATCTTCTCAATCAAAATTTCGAAAACTTTATTGCGGAACCAGATGAGAAGATTGTCAACGAAATTCTGGATTTAATTGAATTCCCTGAAAAAGGAGAAGGGAAATCTTTTTATTTAAAATTGAAGCGAACTAACGGCGAAATTTTTGATGCTGAGATTAATCTGAGCATTGTTGAACTAGGCGGCGAGAAAGTTGTTCAAATGTTCATCCGAGATATAACAGAACGAAAGAAATTCCTTGAATACTTAGAAAAATTAACTCGTGCTGTTGAGAATACTGATGAGATGATGATGATTACTGATGTCAATGGTGTGATCGAATATGTAAATCCTGCTTTTGAAAGAATCACAGGATACACTCTTGAGGAAATTAAGGGCGGAACTCCAAGAATTTTAAAATCCGGAGTTCAGCCAGATGAATTTTATAAAGATCTATGGCAGACAATTCTATCCGGAAAATCCTGGCAAGGGATTCTGGTCAATAAAAAGAAAGATGGAAGTTTATATACTGAAGAAATGCTCATTTCGCCAATTAAGAATGAAAATGATCAGATAGTTTCATTTGTCGCAATTAAAAAAGATGTAACAGAAAGAATTAAAGCAGAAGAAGAATTAAAACGAGCAAGATTAAAAGCAGAAGAGTCCGATAGAATTAAAAGCAATTTTCTATCAATGATGTCTCACGAAGTTAGAACACCGCTCAATGTTATTCTTGGTTTTCTTGATATAATTAAAGGTGCGATCGATCCAAATGATTTTCCAGAGAAAGATCATGTTTTTAGTGTAATCGAAAGAAACAGCAAGCGACTAATAACTTTAATCAATGACATCATTGATATTTCAAGAATTGAATCTAATGAGATGAAACTTAATTTTAATATTTATGATGTAAAGACATTATTGAAGAATGCAATTGAAGAATTTGTTGATGAAGCTGCTGCAAAAGGTCTTGAGTTAAGAGATGAAGTAAATATTGAAAATGTATTTATCAAAGTTGATGATTTAAGATTTAATCAGATAATGTCCAATTTAATTTCAAATGCAATTAAATTTACTTCCAGAGGAGGAGTTACCGTATCAGCCGAAGTCAAATCAAATAAAGTTTATGTCTCGGTTAAAGACACAGGTATAGGAATTCCAAAAGAATATTTTCCACATTTATTTGAATTTTTCCGTCAGGCTGAAGAAGGATACAATCGGAATTTTGAAGGTGCTGGACTCGGACTTGCAATTACTAAAAAATTAGTTACAATGATGAATGGTGAGATTTATGTTGAAAGTGAATTGAATAAAGGTTCGACATTTACCGTAGTTTTTCCAATTATTTCGGCAGATTTGGAAGAGAAGATTGAAGAAATACAGGAAGAAAAAGAACTAATTGTGGTCGAAACTGACGAACCAACAATTTTAATAGTTGAGGACAATAAAGATAATTCATATTTCGTTGAAGTAATTTTGAGTAAGCTCGGATTAAAATATTTCTCAGTAACTGATTCAGAACAAGCTTTTGAAATTCTAAAAAACAAACACATTGATTTAATCTTAATGGATATTAGTCTAACTGGTGGACTAAGCGGCGAAGATGCTTTGAAAATAATAAAAGGAAATCCAAAATATCAGAAGATCCCTATCATTGCTATGACAGCTCATGCAATGCTCGGAGATAAAGAACGTTTCCTTTCTGTTGGATTTGATGATTATATCGCAAAACCTTTTACAATGGAACAATTATCTCAATTATTGTTCAAATTTTTAAGAAAAAACTAACCTATGAAAAAATTTGTCCAATTCAACACAAAGACTTATCTCGTTCCTATAATTTTCTTGGTTTTGTTCATTGCTTTTGGAGTTTACTCCTTCCTGAGAATTCAGAGTCAGATTGTTGATTACTATGTTAATAAACTCATCAGCATAAGTCAGGTGCAGGAAGTAAAGATTAATATGTTTTTTGAAAATGTTCGATTTAAGTTGGGTTCTCTAAGATACTCTCCAACTTTAAAGAGTGAATTAAAAGTTTTAACCAGTGCAAATAAGTTTAGTCAAAATCCAATTCTTGATGAGTTGTTTGATAATAAATTTTCAGAGTTCGGATTGCTGGAAGTCTTAATATTTGATACAAAGGGGAAATTGATTTACCAAAAAGGTCCTAGTATTGAAGACAGAAATTTTGTAGATAAATCTAATTTTAATTTTGACCAGGATAGTATTCTAATCAGTGAATTGTTCTATGATAATAAAACAAATAAATCTGTTTTTGAAACTCGAGTTTTATTGCCCTTTGATAATAATAAATCTTTTGTTTTTTACGCTCAATTTGATGCAAGGAAATCTTTGTACAAAATTTTGAAGAGCGATTTTGAGCAATTAAATGGTTTTGAATCGATGTTAGCTCAGGTAAGAGATAATGTTATAACTTACATTTCTGATTCTCGTTATCTTGGAAACATTGCCTTTAAATTGCAAGAAGCTTTATATCCAATTCAACTTAATCGAGAGTCAAGAACAAGCGGGAAAAAATTTTTTGAGGGTCTCGATTACAGAGGTCAAAAAGTTTATGCTTATGTGAATTTCCTTCCAAAGTATAACTGGTTTTTGCTAGTTAAATTTGACCAGGAAGAAATATACCGAGAATTGAAAAAAATCTATTTCAGAATTTTTGGGACAATCTTTGCTGTAACAGCAATATTCTTTGGAATAATGATGACTTATATTAAGAGAGAGAAGGAAGAATTAATCAAACAAACGGATTCACTTAGAAAACAAAAAGAATTAATTAAAAAGCAATATGAATACATTACAAAAATTGCAAATGATGCAATTGTGATTGTTGATAATCAAAACCGAATTGTAGATTACAATGACAAGTTTGTTGAATTTTATAAAATTGAGAAACCTGAGAATATGTCTTTAAACCTTTTAGATTATTTCTCCGAAAACCTTAAAAATCAATGGAAAGATTATTTAAAGAATATCAAAGAAAACAACGGGTTAGTTTTTGAAGCGGTTACTAAAAAAACTGACGGTGAAGTTTTTAATGTCCAGATATCAGCCAAATATGTTGAGATTGAAGAAAATGAATTTCTTATTCTTATCATTCGTGATTTTGAAGAAAGAAAAAGAATCGAGGATGAATTAAGAAATGCAAAATTTAAAGCTGAAGAATCAGATAGATTGAAAAGCAATTTTTTGAGTATGATGTCTCATGAGGTTCGCACACCAGTGAATATAATCCTTGGCTCTGTAGATATACTAAAAAACGAAATTGATCCTGACACATATCAAGCAAATGAACATTTATTTGATATGATTACCAGAAACAGCAAACGACTTCTTACATTAATCAGTGATATTATTGATATTTCGAGAATCGAATCAAACGAACTGAAGCTTGAATTCATAATAAGGAATGCTGAATCTCTAATCTTAGATGTGGTTTCCGAGTATGAACAAACAGCAAAACAAAAAGGCTTACAGATAATTACAGATTTTAAGGCAACCAATCCTTACATTAGAATTGATGAGGTTCGCTTCCAGCAAATAATTACAAATCTTCTAAACAACGCAATAAAATTTACTTCAAAGGGTGGAATTACTATTACTACAAAGAACGAAGGAGAAAATCTTTACATCTCAGTTAAAGATACAGGAATTGGAATTCCTAAGTCTGCATTGAAAGATATTTTTGGATTGTTCAGACAGGCACATGAAGGCTATAGCCGAAATTTTGAGGGCGCAGGACTTGGACTTACCATCACACAAAAATTGACGAAGATGATGGGTGGAGAAATTTATGTTGAGAGTGAAGTAAATGTCGGTTCAACTTTTACCGTTTTATTTCCTGTAATTAAATCCGAGGAGCTCGACGAAAATCTTTTGAAATTACTGGAAGAAAGACATAAATCATCTTTCAAACCTACAATTCTAATTATTGACAATGATAAAGATGATCAATTTTATCTTGAATCTTTGATGGTCAGGCTTGGCGTTGAATATTTCACAATTCAGGAAGGTAAAAAACTTGTTAGTTTCCTTAAACATAAACCAGTTGACTGCGTGATTTATTCTATCAATATTCAGAATGAGATTGAAGCTGAGAAAGTCGTTGATGAAGTAAGAAATAAACTGAAACTAGAGAACCTAAAAATGATTGGTTTACTCTCACCCGAATCAATTATTTCAGAATCTCGCTTAAAAGAACTTGGCTTTAATCAAGTTAGAACCAAGCCAGTCTCATTTGAAGAACTTTCAAGGATGCTAATTCAGGTAATGGCAACTTAAAATGGAATATTTATGAAAAGAATAAAATTTTTGATTTTATTGACAGGAGTATTGTTTATTTCTTGCAATGCAGATAAGAGAACCGAAAATATTCAACCGAATATTAGCAAGGAAATTAATTTAGAGAAGTTGTTTCCTCAAACTGAGGATTTTGCTGCTGAACCTTTACTCGTTTATTTCAGAGAAAAAATCGAGAGTAAAGATTTCAATGAATTCAAAAAAGCCAATCTCAATAATCAACCTGAAGATAAACAAAAAGTACTAAAAATGATCCTTGACGAAATTGAAGCTCAAGGTTTTGTGAAAAGCATCACGGGAGTTTATGTTGAGGTTTCAAGAAATGTAACTTTTAGCATAGTTTACTTTCAGTTTAAAAATGCAGAGAATGCATCAAAAGCACTTCCGTTCTTAGAGAATTTATACACTGAAATGATAGGTCAAGAATTTAAGACAATTGATGATAAAAGGATTCTGGGCGACGATCAAAAAGTTCTTTATACTATGTATTCAGGTATTCCTATTTACCTTGCTCTCTATCGAAGGGATAATATTGTTGTTCTTCTCTTTGTGCCCACAAAAGAAGTTTTCCCCAGAATTTTTCCAATCAGTTCAATTCGTTTTCCGGTAGAAAAAAATTTTTATGTTTATTCTGGATTGCCAGAATTTGCAAGAGTTGAGAAACCAACAATTGCTGAATTGAAAGTCCCAACAGATGATTATTACATTCCTAACACATCAGCTTTGAGGGAACTTGCCGAAGAAAGATCAAAAATGTGGATGGAATATTTTTCGAAATATACTTCGAATGCTAAAGAAGTCACTCAACAATTTTTTGCTCTGGCTGATAAAAAATTAATGGATTTTGCTTTAGCTTATGTTGATTTTAGATACAGTCAGAATTTAATTCCTCAAAAATTCCCTGAATGGTATGAAAATGAAGTATTGAAGAGAATTGGGAACAACATCAAGGTAGAACTAATTTCGAAAAAGCCATCACAACCAAGATATGACAAAATATTTTATGAAGGCGGTGTGCGTTATCAATATCCAAAGCTCGGATTTTGTGATTTGGAATTTAAGATCAGTGGTTCTAAGCAATCTCGAAAGGCTCGAATAACTTTTTCAGTTTTTGATAAATATCTTAAGATCACTGAAATAAAAATTCTGTAATCCTAAAAAGATATTCGGGAATACTTAAAAACCATTTATAAAAAATTTAACGATCATGTAAGTAATAATTGAGAAAAGGGCGCTTAGTGGGATTGTTAGTATCCAGGCAATAACAATATTTTTTGCTACTCCCCATTTTACAGCTGAGAAATTTTGAATTGAGCCAACGCCAATTATTGAACCAGTAATTGTATGCGTTGTACTTACTGGAATTCCAAAAGAAGAAGCACCAAATAAAGTAATAGCAGCAGAAAATTCAGCGCTAAAGCCATGGAAAGGTCTTAGTTTTGTTACTCGCATACCAAGTGTTCTGATCACTTTCCAACCACCTGTCAATGTTCCAAGAGCGATTGCAATATGACAGGAAATAACGACCCAGAATGGTACATGAAATTCTTTAAGTAATCCATTAGAATAAAGTAGAGCCGTAATTATTCCCATTGTTTTTTGAGCATCGTTTGTGCCGTGTCCCATCGAGTAAGCAGCTGCAGAAATTAATTGAAGTTGACGAAAAACTTTATCTACTTTTCTTGGAGGCTGATTTTTCACAATCCATAATGTAATTATACTTATGACTAGTCCTAACAGAAACCCAATCAAAGGAGATAAAAAGATAAACAATGCAACTTTTACTATACCGGCAAGAATTAAAGCTGAAAATCCTGCTTTTATAATTCCAGCACCAGCAAACCCACCAATTATTGCATGGGAAACGCTGATTGGAAGTCCATTGTGAGTTGCTGTAGAAGTTAAGATTATTGCGCCAACTAATGCAGAAAAAATCACAGTGTTATCAACGATTGAAGGATCAACTATACCTTTGCCAATTGTATTGGCAACATGAACACCAAAAATAAAAGCGCTTATAAAATTAAAGAATGCTGCCCAGGCAACGCCTTGCAAAGGAGTTAATACCTTTGTAGAAACAACTGTGGCAATAGAATTTGCTGCATCATTCATTCCGTTATAGAAATCAAAAACAAGAGCGATGAAAATCAGGAGTACGACTATTGTCATTTTGTTTTCTCAAGCATTTTTTATGGTTATTGACTCAATGATTCTTGCGACCGACTGGCAGATATCAGAAGCTCTTTCGATTACATCTAAGATCTCTTTTTTCTTGATTAAACTAATCGCATCTTTTTCTTTTTCGAATAAATTTGTCAAAGCTTGATGATAAATGTTATCCGCTTCTGATTCGAGGTGTTTGACTCGATCGCACTCGTCAATTATGCTTTTATGCTGCTTGAGGTTGTGGATGGCGTGATTTATTACTTCGGTTTGTTCTTTTACAATTCTGGCAATTTCATCGGTATAATCAATCTTTTCGCTGATTTTGAAGATTTGGAATCGGGAGGCTGCAACTAAAAGAATATCCGCAATATCATCCATTCGTTTGACTAACTGTAAAATATCTTCCCGATCAAATGGTGTGACGAATGTATGGTTTAATTGGTGTCGGACCGATGAAGTAATCTTATCGCATTGGTGTTCTTTATTTTTTAGATTGGAGACTATGGAATCGATATCTTTTACATCGGTATAAAGTTTATACACATCTCCTGCTATTTCACTTAGCAGGGAGGCAAGCTGATTAAAATATTCGAAGTACTTTTCTTCTTTTGGTATTAATTTCTTTAGCAATTTTTCCTCAAATTGTTATGCAAATTTACAAAACTTAATTTGATGTTTGCTGATTTAATTCTAATTACTATCAGTCTCTTGATTTAATCTATCTTGAGATACTTTAAAGATTATTTTTCAATAAATAGCTGGAATTCTAATTAGAGCAAATACATTGGATTAAATGATTTTCAAATTATTTATATTTGAATCAACCGATTTGAGGATCTTAAAATAATTTAAGTGGACTGGTGTTATGAAAAAATTCTTGTTTATTCTTTTATTGACTTTATTTTGCTCAAATATCTACGCTCAAGAATTAAGAGGAACCTGGATTGCTCGAGATCAACTTGGAACGAAAGAAGCGTTAGCTCAAGCAATTGATTCAATCGCTGCGGCAAATTTTAATGTTATTTATGTCAATGTCTGGAGTCGTGGTTATCCTTTATGGAATAGTGAGGTATTTTATCAACATACAGGCGTTTACATTGATCCAGCTTACAATGGAAGAGACATTTTAGCCGAAGCAATTGCTGAAGCACATAAACACGGTTTGCATGTTGAAGCCTGGTTTGAGTATGGATTTGTTGGAGGTTATGAACCATATTATCCAGGAACAAGCGGAAAAGGGAAAATTTTCGATACTTATCCGCATTGGGTCGCAAAAAGACTTGATGGCGGCGAAAAAGATAATTCAAATTTTTACTGGATGGTTCAAACAAGAAAAGATGTTCAAGATTTTTTAATTGCCCTTGTGATGGAGATTGTCAGAAATTATGATGTTGATGGAATTGAACTTGACCGTATTCGATATTCTTCACTTCAATATGGATATGATAATTATACTGATTCACTTTATCGTGCTGAGCACAATGGAACACCACCGCCAACAAATTATTCGGATCCAGCATGGATAAGATGGAGAGCAGACAAACTTAATGAATTTCAAGCAAGGGTTTACGACAGCGTTAAGACTTTCAGACCAAAACTTAATCTTTCAAATGCCCCGAGCTTATATTCAGCTTCTCAATATACTTCGTATAATAACTTTTGCCAAGATTGGGTTTGGTGGGTAAACAATAATAAAATAGATAATGTGCAGGTTCAAATGTATGTTGAAACGCCTTCTTCGTTTTCGAGCATTTTAGATTTTATGCAATCGATGGTTAATGACAAGTCAAAAACATTCCCATCGTTCGCTGTAAGTCCTAACAGCAATCCATTGCCAGCTTCAACTGTTTTCCAATTTATTGATGTGACTCGTTCAAAAGGATTTAAAGGCAATGCAATCTGGTATTCAAATGATTTAAGGAATTACTTTCAAGCTTTGAGAGAGAATCGTTACCAGCAGAAAACATATCCGCCATTTTCATCACCTGATTGGAGAGAGTATAAACAAATCGTAAGAATTTCTGATCAAACAAACGCAATTCGGTTTGGAAGCTGGACGGCAAGTTTAATCCCGGGTTATGAAGGACAAACAATTTACACAACAAGCACCGATTCAGCTTCAGTAAGTTATTATTTTGATGTTCCAGTTTCGGGTTATTATGATGTTTATGCTTTTGTTGTACCTGCACCAGATCAGGCAAATAATGCCCGATATCTTGTTGTTGATTCTTCGGGAAGTTTAAATGCAGTCATCGTTGATCAAACAAATGCATTGAATAAAAGATGGAAAAAACTTTCTACGGTTTATTTAAATAAGGGAAGAAATTTAGTCCTGATCCTGAGTAATTCCGGAGTTGAAGCAGGCAAAAAAGTAAGAGCTGATGCGGCTTATATAAAATTAAACCGTCAGCTTTCCCCTGATGTAACCACTGATGTTGAGTCTGATTCGCCAAATCTGAATGATAATTTCAATAAAATGAAAATTATTAATTACCCGAACCCATTTAATTCAACTACAACTGTTGAATTTACTTTTCCAGCAAATCAGAAATATCAATTTGCTCTTTACAATTTACTCGGTCAGAAAATAACTTCACATGAAGGTTTTTCTAATTCATCTGGAATTAATCAAATTAGAATCGATTCAATAGATCTTGCGGGAGGAGTTTATTTTTGTTCAGTCAAAGGTGCAGAATTAACACTAACCACCAAATTAATAGTTTTGAAGTAGAGAAATATTAATTAATATTTTATTTATACATTTCGTAAGGAAGAGAAATGAAAAATTCAAATCAAAATGACTACAATCTGTATTGGAGTAAATTTCTTAACCGCCTTGAGCGAGTTGTTGGATGGTTTTTATTTATCACCGGGATTTTAATTTTAGTTTCTTATGGATTGTATCAATTCATTATGATTTTATTAAAAGACACTCAATTAAGTTTACTTGTTAAAGCAGGAATTTTCCTAACGGTCATTGGATTTGTTTTACTTTTATTTTCTGTGATTCGTGAAAGATTAACATTAAGAAAAGGAGATAAATATTCGGAGGTTAATCAATGATTATCACCACAACCGAATTTATCCCCGGTAAAAAAGTAGTAAAAATTTTAGGTATCGTTCGAGGAAACACAGTAAGAGCAAGACACATCGGGAAAGACATTCTGGCTGCATTTAAAAACTTAGTGGGTGGTGAAATTTCTGAATACACTAAATTACTTGCTGAAGCTCGTGAACAGGCTCTCGATAGAATGATAAAAAACGCGCAGGAACTGGGAGCAAATGCAATCATCGGTGTTAGATTTGGAACATCTTATGTAATGCAAAATGCAGCTGAAATAATTGCCTACGGAACTGCAGTAATTATTGAAGATGAATAAAAGCTTCCTGATGAAATTAATTTCAATTCTTGTTAACAAAATATTTCCGATTTCATTACAAATATTAATCTTAATTCTAGTTTTTAGTGAACTGATTTTTTCACAGCCTAAACGAGAAGTTAGAGCTGTTTGGGTCGCAACCAATCATCAACTGGATTGGCCTCCAAAAACTTTTGATCCTGTCATTCAAAAAAAATCTCTCATCGAAATTTTAGATAGTCTGAAAGCAAAAAATTTTAATACAATTTATTTTCAAGTAAGATCTCAGGGAAGTGTTTTATACAAAAGCAGGTATGAACCATGGTCATCTTACTTAACCGGAAAACTTGGTCAAGAGCCATCGTTTGATCCGCTTGATTTTATAATTCAAGAAGCACATAAAAGGAATCTTGAAATTCATGCCTGGTTAAATATTCTTAATGTTAAATCTGGAGATGCACCACTTACTTTTACTGATCCATTACATATTGCTTTATTACATCCTGAATGGATAAAAAAATACAAAGAAGGAAATTCTGTAAGTTACTGGCTTGATCCTGGTTTTCCTGAAGTCAGAGATTATCTGAAAAATCTTTGTGTAGAGATTGTTGAAAATTACAATATTGATGGAATTCATCTAGATTACATTCGTTATCCAGGAGTTGATTTTGACGATTCGCTTTCTTACGAAATGTATGGACAGAAGAAATCACTCGCCGATTTTAGAAGAGAGAATATCAATTCACTCATTGCCTCAATTTATGATACTCTAATTTCAATTAAACCAATTTTAAAAATTGGTTCAGCCCCAATTGGAATTTATGAAAATTTGAATGATGCTCGTGGATGGGAAGGCAAGCATTCTGTTTTTCAAGATTCGAGAGAATGGCTGAGAAGAAAAAAACATGATTACATAGCTCCACAGATTTATTGGGATATTAACAGCAATCCAAAATTTGAAGTACTGGTTAATGACTGGACAAAAAATAATTTCAGTCGTCACATTGTAATTGGAATTGGTGCTTTTAATCCTTCCGTTGAAAAAGAACTGGAGCAGCAAATTGAAATTACGAGAAGATATAATTCTGCAGGACAGAGTTTCTTTAGATATGAGAATATTAAATCGAAGAGATTTTCAGCTTATAAGTTTCCAGCAAATATTCCACCAATGAAATGGAAAGATTCAATTCCACCCAATCCACCATATCTTTTATCAGGAAGAAATCTCGAAGGAAAACTTGGTTTGATTGAGCTTGTCTGGGGAATTCCACTTCCAGCTTCCGATGGAGATACGGCAAAGTATTACAACATTTATAGATCAACTAATTCAAAAATTGATCGCGAGAATCCATCAATGATTCTTACTTCAACTCAGAATTATTATTACTATGATTTTATTCGACGCCCTTCACAACTTGAATATTTTTATCAAGTTTCTTCTTTTGATAAAGGTCATAATGAAAGCTTAAGTGGAAGTGAAATCATTAAAGTTGAGTTAACCAATTTAAAAGAAATCCTAAAACCAGCGTACGCGGATGACAAAGTTGCATTCAGAATTGAAGCTCAAAATGGTTATCTCTTAATTGAATCGAATTCTGAAAATAATGTCTTGATAAATCTATTTGATAGATCAGGTAATAAAATTAGTGAACTTTATTCAGGCAGGATAAAAGCCGGTATTAACTTATTGCAATTTGAAATTCCACAACAACGCACCAAAGAATTTAGTATTAAGATTTTCTTGCCTCAAAAAACTGAAATAATAAATTTCAAATTGTAAACGATTTTAAATTGCATAATCACCTGATTCAATTCTTGAGAAGTTTAAGTTGTTTAATTTTGATCGATAACTTTGATTGAACTTAGAATTTAAATCGTTGTTATTCTAACTTTGAGGTAAAGGAATTGTGATTATCAAAATGAAGATCAATATTTACTAAGAAAGAATAGGTTGTAAAATTCATCAAACTTAATTCGGATAGTTAGTCATTTCAACAAAAGTAATTCTTTATTTGATTGAGAGCGGAATTTTAAAATTATCTAACACTTATAAATTGTTTCGAGCCCCAGTTCATTTTTAAATTGAACATCAATTAATGGTGATTTTTAAATGAGGAAGATCAAAATTGGAATTGATGTTGGCGGAACATTTACTCATGCTGTCGCAGTGGATATATCTGACTATTCAATTGTCGGTAAAGCCTGTGTGCTAACAACTCACACCGCAAAAGAAGGAGTTGCTCGAGGCGTTGTAGATTCAATGCTTAAATTAATTAATGATGCAAAGATAGATCCTGATGAAATTATTTTAATCGCTCATTCTACCACTCAAGCAACTAATGCATTACTTGAAGGAGATGTTGCAACTGTTGGAATAGTTGGAATGGGAAAAGGTATTGAGGGTAAAATTGCGATCAAAGATTTAAATCAGCAAAACATTGAGCTTGCACCAGGAAAATTTTTGCCAACTCGTTTTCGTTACATCGATCTAAACGAAAACTTATCAGAAGAAAAAATAAATAGAGTCATCGACGAATTAATTGATGAAGGTTCTGAGGTAATTGTCGCATCGGAAGTATTTGGAGTTGATCATCCTGAAAATGAAGAGCTTGTTGTAAAAATCGCAAATGAGAGAGGTTTACTTTCTACATCAGCAAGTCAGTTATCAAAACTTTATGGATTGAAAATCAGGACACGCACTGCAATTATAAACGCAAGTATGCTGCCCCGTATGTTAGAAACAGCTAATATGACCGAAGATGCTATTCGACAAAGTGGAATTAAAGCTCCTCTGATGGTAATGCGTTCTGATGGTGGAATTATGGATATTAATGAGATGAGGAAAAGACCAATTCTAACCATGCTTTCTGGCCCTGCTGCTGGCGTTGCTGCTGCATTGATGTATGCGAAAATTACAGATGGAATTTTTATTGAAGTTGGAGGAACCTCGACAGATATTTCTGTTATCAAAAATGGGAAGCCACAAATTAAAAGTGCCCAGATAGGTGGAAATAGATTATTTGTTAGAACTCTTGATGTAAGAACTCTTGGTATTGCCGGCGGTTCAATGATTAGAGTAAACAATCAAGATATTGTTGATGTCGGTCCGAGAAGCGCACACATTGCAAATCTTAACTATGTCGCTTTTTCTGATTTTGATATTGATAATTTTGATGATATTGAACTTCAATTAATTCAGCCCAAAGAAAAAGATCCTTCTAATTATCTCGCAATAAAACGAAAATCAGCCTCGAAACCTGAGTTTACGATCACGACTACTGAAGCGTCTGCAATGCTTGATTTGACAGATGTAGTTGGACACAGTGCCCCTGATAAAAATAAAGTTAGAAAAGTTTTTGAATGGCTTGGTAAAAAATTTAATAAGAAACCTGAAGAACTTGCAAAGGAAATTCTGGAAATTGCAGCGAATAAAATTAAACCAACAATCAAGCAATTAATTCGTGAATACAAACTTGATCCAGACATAATTGAAATTGTCGGAGGTGGCGGAGGTGCACCTGCAATTGTTCCTTTTACTGCTAATTATCTAAATATCAAATTTAAAATTGCTGAGAATTGTGAAGTCATCTCTGCAATTGGAGCTGCACTTGGAATTATTAGAGACTCAGTTGAAAAAAATATTATCAATCCAACTGAAAGTGATTTAATTTCTTTGAGACAGCAAGCGATTGATTCTGTAATTAAAATGGGAGCAAATCCAGATTCGATTGAAACAACAATCGAAATTGATACTCAAAACAAAAAAGTAATCGCAATTGCATTTGGTTCAAGTGAAATGAGAACTAAAGATTTGGGCATCAATGAATTATCAGATAATGATTTAATTGAGATTTGTGCTCGTTCAATGAAAACTGAAAAATCGAATTGCAAAATATCTGGTCGAACTAATCGAATGCTCGCCGTTACTGCTGATGTTTCACAAAAAAGATTTTTTGGATTATTTAGAGATAATCAAACTCGAGCAAGAATAATTGACCGCGAAGGAACAATCAGACTTCAAAATAATGATGCTGTAGTTTTGGAAACTCAAGCTTCAAATTTCAAGCAGATTGTGAGTGAAGTAATTCAGAGATATACTTCCTTTGGAGATGCAGGAGCTTTGCTGCCCGATATTTTTGTGATTTACGGCGGCAAGATTTTAGATACATCTGGATTAATAAACGAAAGTCAAATTCTATCTTTAATCGAACTTGAACTGAAAAATTACCCACCAAATGAAAATATCATTATCCTTGCTGGCAGGAAGAAATAAAAATTCAATTTGCTGTAAAGAAAATTAGTTCTAAAAAATTTTGGGGTTCAAACCAATACTAAATTTTCTAAGACTATTTCAAAAGAATCATCTTTCTGGTTTCGACAAAACTTTGAAGTTGATTTTTTGAGTTGGCAAACTTCAATTGATAAAAATAAACTCCATTTGGTAAGTTATCCGATCTTAGAATTATCTCATATTTGCCAGGGAATTTTGTTTCATTTATAAGAGTAGAAATTTCTTGTCCAAGCAAATTGTAGACTTTCAAATTCACTAATCCTGTTTCTGGAATCTCATACAAAATTTTCGATGAATTATTGAAGGGATTAGGGAAATTCTGGTGAAGCTTAAAATTTTTTGGAATCAATTCACCTTTATTTTCATTTACATCAGTTGTTCTTTTGGGGAAAAAGAAAATAAGATAATCATCGATATGAGCCCGCCAGTTACCCCAGCTGTGTCCTTCGTTGAATTCACGATAAATCATTTCATAACCTTTTGATTGCAATATCGTTTTTAAATTTCTCACAAGCGGGATCAAAACAGCTATATCATATTTCCCGATATCCAGATAAACTTTTAGATGAAGTTTCGGTGAATTTTGAAATCCATCAGATATACTTGAAATTACATTACTTGATTGAGCCGCAACATTTCCAAAAACTTCTGGATGATTAAGCGCTAAATAAAGCGAGATATTGCCACCATTCGATGCTCCTGCCACCGCGCAATTTTCTGCTCCCGATTTTATTCGATAACGATTTCTAATATATGGCAGTAATTCATTAACAATGAAATTCTTAAAAGCATTAATTTGATTACCCGCATATTCAGGAGTTCTATTTACGGGCGGGACAAATACCCCGATGATTGGCTCTATTTTATTATTTGCAATAAGGTAATCTAAAACATTATGCATTGATGCAAGCGAAACATATTCAAGACCATCGTGCATCAAGATCATCGGAAAACTATCAGTTGAGGTTTCATAATTTGGCGGAAGGTAAACTCTAATTGTCCTTGAATTATTTAAAATTGAACTGTAAAAAGTTGTATCTCTCAAAGTTCCGTGCGGGATATTAGGATAATATTTTATTTCCACTGGCTGAACATAATCGGGCATTGCAAGTTCTGAGTTAGGACCAAAGCCGCCTGGACAGGTGCGTGGATTGTTTGGGTCAAGAATCCAGTTCCCATCAACTATAAATTTATAATCAAGTCGAGCATCTCGTTCAAAGATCTTTGAAATATAGAAGAAATTTGTTCCAGAAACTTTATTTAATTTATCAACCGAACTTGACCAGCCATTGAAATCGCCCGAAAGATATATATTATTACCACTGCCGCGATAAATGAAATTTGCAATTGTATCTTCTATGTAAGGAATTCCTTGAGCTTTTGCTACTACCATAAAAGAATCAATCATTCTCATTTTAATCGAGTCATTTGATGCTGCATTGAGACTGCTAATGAAATTTTGAAAATTAGATTGGGCAAAGATTGAGTTATAAAGAATTAAAAAAATTGATAAAATCCTTTTCATAATTACCTCGTTGAGATTTTTATAAACCCTTTTCGCTTAACAGTAAACACATAATTGCCATTGCAGCAGATCCAAGCTCAAATTCTCTTGGATGAACTGTATCGAATGTATCGTTATCTGAATGATGAACATCCATATATCTTTGTGAATCTGGAACATATCCGAACAAAGCTTTAGTGTTTTTGATTTTAGAAACATCAACTCCGCTTCCGCCTTTTCTAATCCAATCGATTTTTGCAAGACTTAAGTAAGGTAAAAAAGATTGCAAGTAATTTAGTGTAGAGGAATCAGTATCAGCATAAAAACCTCTTGGAGTGAATGCTCCTCGATCGGCTTCAATTGCAGCTATATGTTTTTGATTCGTCTCTTGAGAAAATTTTGCATATTCTTTCGCACCTGTTTGACTTTGCTCTTCATCGATAAATAAGACGCATCTAATTGTGCGTTTTGGTTTAATGTTCAGTCGTTTGAATATATCCAGAACTTCCATTGATTGAACGCAGCCTGCACCATCATCATGAGCACCACAACCTTTATCCCAGGAGTCGAAATGTCCACCAACTACAATGATTTCGTTCGGGAATTCATTACCACGAATTTCTCCTATTACATTGTATGACATTACATCAGGTAATTTTTTACACGAAAGTTTTATATTGACTTGAAGATCTGGTTCATTTAAAACTGCATCTGCAAGAAAATCAGCATCCTGATATCCTATAGCAACGGCAGGAATTTTAGGAAGTGAATCAACATAGTTCATAACGCCAGTATGTGGAACATTATCATGTTTGGTTGTGATTGAACGAACAATTACCCCAATCGCTCCATACTTAGCTGCCTCAATTGCTCCAATTGATCTTTGATTGACCGCGCCGCCATATCCTGCAAATGGTTCAACTTCGCCATAATCAAGCGGACGATTGTAAAAAACTATCCTGCCTTTAACCAGATCAGATTTTGATTTTAATTCTTCAAAATTATTCACAATGATTATTTCACCAGTAATTCCATTTTTATCGGTTCCAACGCTTCCGCCAAGAGCAGTGATAGATAATTTTCTGGATTTAAATCTTTTTGATTTTAAAATTTTAGCTTCTTCAAAATTTCCTCTTACCCAGTGGGGAGCCATTACAGGCTGAAGCCAAACAGAATCAAAACCGGCCTCTTCCATTTTTTGTTTTGCCCATTGAATTGCTTTATAAGAATTTTCAGAACCGGGAAGTCTTGGTCCAATCTTACATAATTCCTCAAGCCACTGATATCCTTTTCTTTCGATAAGTGCTGATCTTACAATTTTTTTACTTAATTCATACAAATCATTATCAACTTGTTGAGAAAAAGTATTAATCGGTACAAAAAGAAAAGTCAAAAGAAACAACACGATCTTAATCATCTGGATCT
Organism: Ignavibacteria bacterium; assembly: GCA_013177855.1. Lineage (NCBI taxonomy): Bacteria > Pseudomonadati > Ignavibacteriota > Ignavibacteria > Ignavibacteria bacterium. The sequence continues at coordinate 241,300 of JABLYA010000002.1, read as the reverse complement.
CCTTAATTTTATTAAGGGAAAGATTAAAAAAGTAAATCTTCTTCCTCTTTCTCTTTTTTAGGGGAAGGCTTATAACGATAATAAGGCTGGATTTCGGAGCCAATATATTTTATTGCAGCCGCAATTACACCTAAATCATCTAAATATCCAACAAGCGGCGCAAGGTCAGGTATTGTATCAATAGGTGAAATGAAATAAACTAAAGCAGAAACAACGATTAGTTTTCTATACCATTTTACTGAATCATCTTTAAGATAATTATAAAGAGCTATAATGTCTTCAATAAAAGAAATTTTGTTTTTTGTTTTTTCAATTTTGCCAGTTATCTCTTTATCAATGTATTCAACCTTTTCTTGAAATTTCTTTTCGTCCTCTGGTGTGATCAATATCTCTTTAGGTAAATTTTCCATCTCTTTTCTCTTATTCTTTCGAGTCAAAATTAAAGAATTTTAGTAAGCTATTCCAAAACTTTGTAGGTTCAAAAACTTTTCGCCGGATTAAAACAGAATAAGATTTTCCTGAATGAAAAATATGTTGAATACTTAGATTTTGTTTTTTAAGATTTTCAAAAAACTGCTCACGTTCTCTGGAAGCTTGTAATCAATGATTTAGAGATGTTATGGTCAGAATCTTCACTTATATTATTTTAAAAAGTTTGTTTATTTTTCAATTGAGATGGAAACGAAAACATTAACCTTAGGTTCGATCGTTTTCTGGGGTCTGGTCAGGCTTGCTATTACAATAGTTGGATTGTGGATATTATTTTATTATTTAGATTATGGAACCTGGTGGATGCTTGGAATTGTTTCACTTTATGTAATAGTAATTCACCCAGCAATAATTCAATATGATATGTTTAAGGATAGATCAAAACCAATTGTAAGTTCAACATTGTGTAGCAGTTGTAAATATTTTGATGAGACTGCTGTTTTATGTACAGCACTTGATGAACATCCAGAAGAAAATTATTTACCTTGCAAAGGTGAATTGTGGGAACCAAAAAATTTTGAGAATGAATTATGAAACGAAAAAAAACAGCTAAAAAATTGGAAATAGAATTAAGAGAAGAAGAAAAATCGGATATTAAGTTCTGCACTGAATGCGGAGAAGCATTAGAAGATTTTTCCGTTTCTGATATGGCGAAAGACCCTAAAGCTGTGATTAGAAATTTTCATAACTGCAAGAAGACAGGAAAATTTAAAGGCGATGTTTGTTCAAAATTGTATATGATTTCTCCAACTCCTGAAGAAGATGAGCTCCTCTAAAAATATTAAAAGTAGATTAAATTAATATTTCTTATAAACAGCCAGCTTTTTCTGAACCATTAAATCGTTTACATTGATAAATTTCCCATTCTCTTCAAGCCAGATTTCAGCCAGATATCTTCCATACTTTTCTTTTCTATCTTTTATAGTTTGAATGATTACTTTTTTATTTATTAAAAGATCACGGAGAAAATCTCTTGATTTCAAGCCTTTAGCTCTTTCTTTCCCCTTAATTTCTGGTGCATTAATCCGCGCTAATCGAAGTTTTTCATTATTAATCCAGGTTGAGAGTCCCAGATCAATATTTACATTTATTGTATCTCCATCATAAACTCCAACTACTACAGCTCTGTAATGATAAAGTTTATTTGGAATCATATCTAAATCCTTTTTTCGAATTTTAATTGATTCTTAGTTGAAAAGAAATAGCAGGATAAATTTTATCAAAGTAAAAATCATGAAGAGCAAATTTTAATTTTATTTCATTAAAGTTTATTTTTATGTGTATGAAAAAGCTGGTAACATTAATTATCTGGTTTCTAATTGAAAATCTTTACTCTCAATCTATTTCGATTCAGGGATTTGTGAAAGATAAACAAACTGGTATCGGTTTAGATTCGGCATTTTTAATTCTTGTTAATAAAAATAATTTGAATCAAAAGGATACTTTTTCCACAAACAGCTCTGGTTATTTCTCATTTTTTCTCACATCCGTAAAAGATTTTAAATTTGAAAAGGATTTTTCTGTTTCAAATAATTACCCTAATCCTTTCAATCCTTCAACCAATCTGGATATAAACCTACCATCATCAAATCAAGTTAGCATTGAAGTGTATGATATCATAGGTAAACTAATTGAGAAGAAAACTTTTTACCTTGCATCGGGGAAGCACACAATAGAATACTGGGGAAAAGGAAGCGCGGGAATATACTTTGTGGTGGTAAGATACGGTGAAAAAGTTTCCGCTAAAAAAATTGTTCAACTCGATAATCTTAATGGCGATGGAATTAAACTTAGAACTTCCATTAATGAGCTTCAAAATAAACTCTCAAAGGCTAAAACAAATGAATATTTCTTAATTGCTGAAAGATTTCTTTATGTTCCCGACACAATTGAGATTGATGATTCTCAAAGTAGAAATATAATTTTTACACTCGAGACAGTTCATCAAAATGCAATTTTAATCGATCTGCACAATGATGTTTTGGAAAAAGTTGTAGATGGCTATGATTTAGGAAAATTAAATTCGATAAATCATTCTGACCTGCCAAGATTTTACAAAGGTGGTGTGGATGTTCAGTTGATGGCGTTATGGGTAAGCCCAACTCAATATCCCAATAATCCGTTTGAACAAACATTGAAGATGATTGATTCATTCAAAGTCCAGCTGAATAAATACAGTTCATTAATGGCTCAAGCGAGAAATGCAAGAGAAGTTGATAGCCTTGTTAAGATCGGGAAATTTGCAGCAATCTTATGTGTTGAAGGAGGTCATTCAATCGAAGAGAATATTTACAAACTTGATTCCTTATACAAACTCGGCGCAAGATATTTAACAATTACCTGGAATAATTCTACGAGTTGGGCAACTTCAGCTCAAGATCCACAAGCTGCAACAAAAGGACTTTCCGAATTTGGTCGTCAGGTTATTAGACATATGGATTCACTTGGAATGATAATCGATGTTTCTCATGTTGGTCCAAAAACTATTGACGATATTCTTGAAGTTACCGTTAATCCAATAATTGCGTCGCACTCTGGAGTCAAAACATTACGAAATCATTATAGAAATTTAACTGATCAACAAATTATTAAAATCGCTCAGAAAGGCGGAGTAATTGGAGTGATTTTTTATCCGCCGTATCTAACGACTTCATCTACTGCTACAATTAATAATGTGATCGCTCATATAGATTACATAAAAAATCTTGTTGGAATAGATTACATAGCTTTAGGCTCCGATTTTGATGGTATTGAAAGAGTTGTAGTTGGTCTTGAAGATGTTTCGAAATTCCCAAACTTAACTGAAGCACTTTTAAGGAGGGGATATTCAATTTCAGATATCAGAAAAATTTATGGTGAAAATTTTTTAAGAGTGTTCAGACAGGTTTGCAAATAACAATTAGATAATTATTTAATCCTTCCCGCTCAATTAGTTTTGTGCTGAACGAAATAATTCGAATCCCATTAAAACTTTTCTCGGAAAATTAAATTCCTCTAAAGAAATACAAATTTTGTGTCCTTGCTCAAGATTTAAATGAATTCATATGATTAATTATGAAGTTTACATTATGGGGAGATAACTTTCCATAAAGTTAAAGTGAACTTTAAAGATTAGGACAGCCTAATTTATACATAAATAAATGTTTGACTTTTATGAAATATCTTAAGTATTATTGTGAGTAAAAAAATTATGGAGGATAAATGAAAAAACTTCTTACAATTGCTCTCCTTGTTTTCACCCATACATTAATCTATGCAGGCGGGTTCCAGATAAATGAACATGGAGCCAGAGCAATGAGTATGGGTGGTGCTTTTACAGCTGTTGCCAATGATCCATCGGCAATCTTTTTTAATCCCGCGGGCTTAGCCCAGTTGAAGGGTACACATCTTATGTTGGGTGCGACTTTTATCACCCCGAGTTCTTCTTTTAGAGGACCAGCACCTGCTGTAAATGAATATAAAATGGTCAAGCAGGTTTTTTATCCCATCAATCTTTATGGAACTTATCAATTAAGCAAAAATGTAGTGGTGGGATTAGGGGTAAATAATCCTTATGGTCTCGGTACCAAATGGGATGATAATTGGGTAGCCAGATTTGTAACCACAGAATCTGATTTAAAGACTTTCTTTATTACTCCCACAGTTTCCTACAAGATTTCAGATGATATTTCTGTGGGCTGGGGTTTAGATTTTGTTTACAGCCAGGTTACATTAAAAAGAAAGGCTGATCTTTCACCATTTGCAGGCGAAGCAGATGTAAAACTTTCTGGAAACGGAACCGGAGTTGGTTACCGTTTCGGTTTACTTGCAAAAGTTACAAAAGAACTTTCAGTCGGTTTTTCATTTAGAAGCGATGTGAAAATTTCATTTGAAGGAACCGCTGAAACAAAAGGTCCTGCACAATTACAATCAAATCTTCCAAATGGAGATGTGAAGACAGAATTGACAACACCTCAAAATTTAACTCTTGGTGTTGCCTACAAAGTTCTACCACAACTACTTGTTTCAGCAGATTTTCAATGGGTTGCTTGGTCTTCCTATCGTGATTTAAAAGTTGATTTTGTTGATCCAAAGTGGCCCGATTTAAGTTCACCACGAAATTATTTTGATACTTACATCGTTCGTTTGGGTGGCGAATATAATCTCCTTTCAAATGTTGATTTAAGAGGAGGAATTTTCTTTGATAAAAATCCAGTTCGTGATCCTTATCTTGATCCAACTCTTCCTGATGCAGATAGAATTGGATTTAATCTTGGAGTTGGATACAAAGTGAATAATAACATTAAGGTTGATGTAGCTTATATGTTCCTGCGTTTTGCTGAGAGAACAATTACATCTTCTTTAGTTCATTATGTAGGGAATACTCCATTGAATGGAACTTACAATTCCTCTTCTCATCTTTTCGGATTTAATGTATCCTATAATTTTTAATTAGAGAAAGGAGAAGAAAATGAAAAAGGTCTTATCAATATTAATAATTTTAACAGTCTTTCTCGCAATCGGTTGTGAAGACCGAAGCGAATTAACTCCTCCTTCTCCACCTTCAACTGGTAGTGTTAGCTTTGAAAGATTTGTAACGCTTGGTAATAGTTTAACTGCTGGTTATCAAAACGGTGCTTTGTATGAATCAGCTCAAATGTATTCTTTCGGTAAATTGATTGCTGATCAAGTGGGTGCTGCATTTGAACAGCCATTAGTAGCCGATCCAGGAACTGGTGGAAGATTAGAACTTCAAGGATTGACCTCGACAGGAATTCAGATTTATGTCAATCCAAATCAAGGCCAACCGAAGAATTTAAACTTAAATAGACCATATAATAATCTTGCTGTACCAGGTGCATTTCTTTACGATATTGCTAATGCAACTTCAAGTACAACCTGTTATTCATATGTTTTTGGTGGTCAAGCAAATCCTTTATTTGATCTTGTCTTAAGAGGTCAGGGTTCACAATTAACCCAGGCAAAGGCTCTTAATCCGACACTAATAACTTTGTGGATTGGGAATAATGATATCCTTGGACATGCAACAAGCGGTGGAACTGTACCTTATACTCCTGAAGCTAATTTTGCAATTTTATATAATGCTTTAGCAACTGAGCTTGCAAACACAGGTTCAAAAGTAGTTGTTGCAAATATTCCAGATGTAACCGCTATTCCTTTCTTTACAACTGTTGGTCCAACTCTTTATGCTCAAGGCATAACAGCAGTTTGGGCAGTTAGGGGAGTTGGGGATACAGTGCCAGTAAATGTTTTAACAAATTACCTGACATTGAGAGCTTCTGACTTGCTCGCACAGGGAAAAGGAATGTCAAGAAGCAATCCATTGCCAAATAGTGTTGTGTTGGATTCCATTGAAGCAGCAAATGTGAAAAATGTGATCAGTAATTACAATGCAACAATTGCAAGTGTGGCCGCAGCAAAAGGTTTTGGCCTTGTTGATGCTAATGCATTATTGAACAGGGCAAGGACTGGAATAACAGAAAATGGGATAAGATTTACAACCCAATATGTAACTGGCGGTCTTTTCAGTCTCGATGGAGTTCATCCGACCAATCGTGGTTATGCTATAGTTGCAAATGAGTTTATTAAAGTAATTAATCAGAAATGGGGAGCGAGTATTCCTTTAATTAATGTTTCAACTATTCCAGGAAGCATTATTCTGCCAAAAGGTTACAATCAACTTGGCTTACCAGTGCTTCTCGCAGGTGCTCTTGACAATTTGCTCTTCTAAAAATTCATTCCAGATTTTATTGACTTAACCTAATGTCAGGCTGAGTTTATCTTGGCCTGACATTTTTTATTTTATCGCACTAAAAATCATTTCATCGATTTCAAACAAAATTTGTCTTCATAAAAAACATAAATATTTTTGCAAGTGAAGTTTAAGGATTCATCACATTAAATTAATTAATTGATTGGAGAAACAATGCAAATTGGAATCGTAGGTTTACCCCTTTCTGGTAAAACAACTTTATTTCAAACTCTAACAAAAACTCATCTTGACCCTTCAGCTCTTGCAAAGGGAGAAGCACATCAGGCAGTTATTAAAGTACCAGATGCAAGGCTTGATAAACTTAACGAAATATTTAAACCCAAAAGAAAAGTAAACGCAACTATTGAAATTGTGGATGTTGTTGGTTTGCAGAAGGGTGAAACAGGAAGCACTCAGTTCACAAGCAATTTCCTTTCAAAAGTAAAAACAAACGATGCACTTGTTCAGGTAGTGAGACTTTTTGAAAATGAATATGCACCTCATCCCGAAGGTTCAATTGATATGATGCGTGATATTAATACTTTTGAAACTGAATTTATAATTTCAGACTTATCGATAGTTGAAAATCGAATTGATAAAATCAAAAAACAAATTCAAAAAACTCAGGACGAAAATTTAAAACGAGAAATTCCAGTTCTTGAAAAATGCCTCGATTATCTTAATAAAGAAATTCCATTAAGGGATGCAGATCTGACAAAAGATGAGATAAAAATATTGAGAGCTTATCAATTACTCACATTAAAACCGATGTTAATTGCTCTTAATTTGGATGAAAAAATGATAAACAAAGAAGATGAATTCTTTGATATTCTCATAAAGAAAAAAATCTCTAAAAACACAAGAGCAATTGCTTTCTATGGCAGAATCGAAATGGAGCTATCTGAACTATCCGATGAAGATGCAAAAGCATTTATGGAAGAATATGGAATTAAAGAATCAGCTTTGACAAAATTAATCCGCGAAGCTTATGATTTACTTGGTCTTCAATCATTTTTCACTGTTGGTGAAGATGAAGTCCGTGCATGGACAATTAGAAAAGGTATGAACGCTCAAGAAGCAGCTGGGGAAATTCACACAGATTTTTACAACAAATTCATTCGCGCGGAAGTTGTTCATTATGATGACTTTATCAAATATGGTTCCTTTGCTGCTGCTAAAGAGCATGGTGCCTGGCGGCTTGAGGGCAAGGAATATATTGTCAAAGATGGAGATATACTTACAATAAGACATAACTAAAGTTTTTTATCAATACCGAATGGTGTGAAAGCTATTTTGGATTTTTTTACTTCCTCAAACAATTTCAAATTTTCTGGCAGTCTTTCCTGTAACTTATGATATAGATGAAATTGAATTGCAATATTGTTTAGTGATTTTATTCTTATTCCATTTAATTCAAGTCGAAACTGTAAATCCGTATCCTCTCCAATCGAAGGCGCTTCATATCTTTCATCAAAGCCGTTTACACTTAAAATATCATCTTTGTGAATTGAAAAATTACACCCAAGAAGTCCTCGGGTTTTTTTGTTCACTAATTTTCTCAATGCTTTTGATTTGAAATAGAGACCTTTTTCAAAATCAACTGTTTCACCAAAGATACTATCAAACAGGAGCAGTAAATAATTTTTTTCGAGGAATCCATCTCGAATTTTTTTCTCATCGAGCATAGAGCTGATCTTTTTTGAGAGATTAACCCTTCTGCCAGTGAGACAGACTTTTTCTTCTTTATTCTGAAAATGTTCTTTTAGAAATTCTGAATGAGGGATGCAATCACCATCAATAAAAACCAGATAATTAGAATGACTTTCTACAATTGCACGATTAAGGATTTTGTTCTTTCTGAAACCTTTGTCTTCCTGCCAGATGTGTTTAATTGAGAAATCAAATTGGGGAATTATACTATAAAGTTCTTTAACGACATTTTGGTTTGATCCATCGTCAGCAATTATAACTTCAAAATTTTTAAATGATTGAATTTCGAGACCTGCTAAAACCAATTTCAAATAATCCAATCGATTGTAAAATGAAATTATTAGAGTAAGTTCGGACATAATTTTTTTAGAGTATTAATTAAAGATAAATTTGTTTGTAAAATTAATGATAATGAGAACACGATGAAAAGCAGAAAGAATTTTCTAATTTATCTCAGCGTATTTGCCTTGCTTATAATTATTATTCTTGCTCTCTTATTTTCGGGTAGAAAATCTGAAGAGGATTTAATAACCGAAGAAGTGGATTACACAAAAAACATTCTTAAAAACCCAGGATTTGAAACAGGTGATTTTTCATTCTGGAAACTGGAATTTCAAAGTGACCAGACATCTTATGCATTAATTGATAACATTGTGAAGTTTGATGGAGATTATTCGTTAAACATTACATCAGATAATGATTTTAGACTTTACAGCGTTTCACAGGTGATTAAATCAATTCCCCTTGATAAAAAAATAATTTTTAACGCAAGAATTAGAACCGAAGATGCCAACGCTGTCTTTATACAAATGAAATTGTTTTCTTCAAAGGATAGTTTGATTGTTGAAACAAGAAGCGATACTCTGAAAGGAACAAATGATTGGACATTCATCACAACCTGGTTGAGAACATTAAATCCTGATTCCTACTACTTAAAGGTTGAGTGTTGTCTGGCAGGTAAAGGAAGAGTTTGGTTTGATAAGCTTGAAGTTTTTCCTGTTGAAATAAAAGAAAGGAGTTTTTTCCCGATTCGTATTAAATAATTTTGTGAAAAAAGCATCAAATCTTCAAAAAAATCGAAAATTAATTGTTTTTCAAGACCTCAAGTAATATATTTGAAGGCTAAATTTTCTCATATAAAGAGTGGATTGCTATGAAAAAATACAGATTTAAAATCTTTTTAATACTTGCAATAATTGGTTTGGGAATCTATTTCCTTTATCCCACCATTCAGGATTACTTTAATTCGAAAGAGATTCAAAAAGTTCTTCAGGAACGAAAGGAAACTTATTTAAAAGAGCATCCAAATGCAAAGCCAGCAGAGCTGGATAGGTATTTGACCCAGATTGAGGATAGTATTCGAAATGCTGACCCATCAATCAAAAAGGCTCGAGAAAAAAGAATAAAACTCGGACTTGATTTGCAGGGTGGAATGTATATCGTTCTTGAAGTGAACACTTTAAAACTTCTCGAAAAACTTGCTAAAAATCCTGATGAAAATTTTTATGAGATTCTTAAAGCAACTGAAAACATCGTCAAAGTAAGCGAAGAACCTGTTGTTCAAGTCTTTGCCCAAGAAGCAAAGAAAAGAGGAATCCGTCTGAGCCGATACTTTGGTGAAATTAGAGATGACGATGATAAAATTATAAGTATGCTTGAGAAACAGGCTGAGGATGCTGTTACAAGAGCTCAGGAAATTATACGAAATCGTGTCGATCAATATGGAGTTTCTGAACCGAGTATTCATCTTTCTGGTTCAAGAAGAATAATTGTTGAGCTTCCAGGTGTTGCTCGAAAAGAAGAAGCTCGACAGCTGCTTCAAGGAACAGCATTGCTTGAATTTAATCTTGTCAAGGATCCAGAGTTTACTTTTGCTTTATTGGAAAAAATAAACAAAGTACTTGCGGGTAAACCGCTCGAAGATACACTTGTGAAGGATACAGCGAAAGCTGATACTACAAAGAAGAGCCCTGACCAAATGACTAAAGAAGAATTTGAAAAAGAATATCCTCTTTTCACTGTAGCGGTTCCAAATCCACAATCGCAAACTGCGGATCTATTTGTACGCGAAAATGATAGAACAAAAGTCGAAATGATGTTGAATAGACCTGAAGTGCAGAATGTAATTCCCAAAGATGTGAAGTTTGTCTGGAGTGCAAAACCAGAATTTTATGCTGAAGGTCAAGGTATTTATAGATTATACTGCGTAAAGGCTACACCTGAACTTACTGGTGGAGTTATAACAGATGCTCGGGCAACACTTGATCCGCAAAACAGTTCACCAATTGTAACAATGGAAATGAATGCAGAAGGTGCTCGAGACTGGGCAAGAATTACAGGAAACAACATTGATAAACGTATCGCTATTATTTTGGATGGAGTTGTATTCTCAGCCCCAACTGTTAGAAGCAAAATCACTGGCGGTAGATCACAAATTGAAAATATCGGAACTCTTGAAGAAGCAAAACTTCTCGAGATAGTTTTGAAAGCAGGTGCTCTTCCAGCTCCAGTCGAAATTATAGAAGAAAGAGTGATTGGTCCTTCTCTTGGTCAAGATTCAATCCAAAAAGGTCTTACCTCAGCATTTCTTGGCGGTTTGTTCGTTATAATCTTTATGCTTATCTGGTATAGAACAGCTGGTGGCGTTGCAGATTTTGCTGTGATCTTGAATGTGTTCTTTATTTTAGCCGTTCTTGCCGGCTTTGGTGCAACACTGACACTTCCAGGTATTGCTGGTATTATCTTAACAATTGGTATGGCTGTCGACGCAAATGTCCTTGTAAATGAAAGAGTTCGCGAGGAATTAAAAACAGGTAAAACTATTAAAGCTGCTATCGACGCTGGATATTCAAAAGCATTCTCAGCTATTTTTGACGGAAATATTACAACATTCTTTACTGGTTTGATTCTTTATCAATTTGGAAGTGGACCAATTCAAGGATTTGCTTTAACTCTTATGATTGGTATCGCAGCAACTTTGTTCACCCAACTATTTGTAACTAGATTAATCTTTGATGTCTTTGTTGAACAAGGAAAGAAACCAAACTTCGGTTAGAATTCAGGAGAAAATATGAGATTATTTGAAAATATAAACATAGATTTTTTAGGAAAACGTAAAACATTTTATATTATTTCAATTTCACTCATTGTACTTGGATTAATCTCTGTTTTTGTGAAAGGTCTTGAGTATGGAATTGATTTCAAGGGCGGAACTGAAGTAATAGTTAGTTTTAATAAACCTGTGCAACTCGCAGATGTCCGTACAGCTGCAAGTCAGATTGGAATTGGAAATGTGGAAGTAAAAACTTATGGAACTACAGCAGAGAATGTTTTAATTAGAACTCCACTTCAAGAAATTTCTCAAGAACAATTTGACAGAATCGTTGTCAACATTAAAAAAGCTATTGAAGAAGTAATACCCGAAACTCTTTATTCAGTAAAAGATAAAGCAACTAACTCAATAGTCTTTACTTTTTCTTCTCCAGATACAGCAAAATTTATTGTCGATCAATTGCTTTCTAAAGGATTTCAAGCAGGATTATTTTCTCAGGAAGAAACAAATCGAGATATTATTGTAAGAGTTGGGGTGTCAGATTTAATTAGAGAAGGATTAAAAAATAAATTTACTAATTATTCATTTGAAGTCATTAAAGAAGACAAAGTAGGGCCAAAGATTGGTAAAGAATTAAGAAGAGATGCTGTTATTGCAATCTTCCTTTCTTTGATCGTTATTTTGATCTACTTAGGATTTAGGTTTAAGTTTGTGTTTGGTGTTGGAGCTGTTCTCGCTCTCTTCCACGATGTTCTTGTTACACTAGGATTTGTTTCTTTCTTCAATGGTTTGATACCAGGATTAAATCTTGAAATTACTCAATCAATAATAGCGGCGTTTTTAACTCTGGTTGGATTTTCAGTTAATGATACAGTCGTTGTGTTTGATAGAATTCGTGAAAATCTTAAGATCCATAAAACAATGGATTTAAAAGATCTTTTCAATATGAGTATAAACCGAACTCTATCAAGAACAATTTTAACTTCTGGTACTGTGTTTTTAGTTGTGTTGGCATTGCTGCTATTTGGTGGTGAAGTTAATCGTGGATTTGCCTTTACTTTTATGATAGGTATTATAACTGGTACCTATTCATCAATTTATATTGCTTCGGCTATTGTCTATGATTGGACAATGAAACGTAAAAAAGGAAAAATTGAGTTTTAAACTTGAAAGTTCATCTCAGCATAAATAAATTACAAATAAAACAATGGGTTTAATATGAAAATAAAACAAAAAGAAGTTTACAACGCTGTTGTTCTTGAACTTCATGGTAATGTGATGGGTGGTCCAGACGCCGCTGAGTTAAATACACTTCTTCATAAGTTGCTTGATGAAGGTAAAAAGAATGTAGTAATTGATCTTTCAAATGTTAAATTTATCAATAGTTCAGGTCTTGGTATTTTGATAAGTGCATTGACTACGATGAAAAATGGGGGTGGTGACTTAAAGCTTGCAAATGTGACAGATAAAATCGAAAGCTTGTTGATGATCACCAAACTTATCACAATTTTCGATCACTACAATTCCGTTGAAGAAGCTGTAAAAAGCTTTCAAAAATAACAAAATGATTTTCTCGTAAATTTTATCCGTATTAGTCAATGAACTAATACGGATTTTTTTTTGAATAAAAAGGAGTTGAAATGAGCGCGATTGTCATTATTGGCTCACAATGGGGTGATGAGGGCAAAGGTAAAATAGTTGATCTTCTAAGTGAATATGTAGATGTTGTTGTAAGATATCAGGGAGGTGCAAACGCAGGTCACACAATCATCGTAAACAACAAAAAATTTGTTCTTCATTTAATACCTTCAGGAATAATTCGAGATGACATACTTTGTGTAATAGGCAATGGAGTTGTTCTTGATCCATCTGCTTTCTTCGAAGAACTTGAAATATTGATTAACAATAACATTGAGATAAGTGATAGAATAAAAATCTTACCTAATACTCATATTGTGTTGCCTTATCATAAAATACTTGATCAATTAAACGAAAGCAGAGCAAATAAAATTGGAACAACCGGCAGGGGAATTGGTCCAGCTTATGTTGATAAATATTCAAGAATTGGAATAAGAGCAATTGATTTATTTGATCTAAACTATACTTTTTCTTTGCTCGAAAAAAATCTTGAAATAAAAAATTTACTTGTTCAGCATTATTATAATTCTGAAAAGTTTGTCTTCGAAGAATTAAAAGATTATTTGTTTGAAATAAGTCAAAAGCTGACGCCATTTATTGTCAAGGACTCAACCTTAGTATCAAGACTGATTGAAAATGGGAAAAAAATTTTACTTGAAGGTGCTCAGGGTTCTTTACTTGATGTTGATCATGGAACTTATCCGTTTGTAACTTCCTCAAATCCTTCAATAGGTGGAGCGCTGACTGGTTCAGGTATTAATCCAAAACTAATAAAAGAAATTTATGGTGTTACAAAAGCTTATTGCACAAGAGTTGGAGAAGGTCCTTTTCCAACTGAATTAAAAAATGAAATTGGAGATGTTATTAGACAGAGCGGTAATGAATATGGCGCAACAACTGGAAGACCACGAAGATGTGGTTGGCTCGATTTACCTGCATTAAAATTTTCATCCCAAATAAATGGATTTGATTATCTGGCAATAACTAAACTTGATGTGTTGAGTGAACTCGATGAAATAAAAATTTGTACTTCTTATAAAATTAATGGTGAGTTGATTGATTATTTCCCGGTTGATTCAGTTACGCTTTCAAAAGTAGAGCCGGTTTATAAAACATTTGAAGGATGGAAAAAATCAATTCTTGGATTAAAAAAATTTGAAGATCTGCCAGATAAAGCAAAGGAATATTTGAGTTTTATTGAAGAAAATATCGAATTAAAAATTAAAATAATTTCAACAGGATTTGAACGAAATGATGCGATTATCCTTTAATTCAATACTTCTTTACATTATTACTGCCTTTCTAAGCATAATTAATTTTAGTGTCGCTCAAAATAATGAGAACCAGAAAGATGAATTGATTATTGTATATCCAAAACCAAATCAAATTGTTAGTGATCAAGATGGATATTGCTTGTTGCTTGGAAGAATTTCGAATACTGGTAAGTCACTTTTTGTTAATTCTGAGAAAGTCCCTGTGGATAAAAATGGATCTTTTCTTTATTACACCAAAATTATTTTACCCGAAATTACAGACTCAATCTATCTTTCAGAAGAAAAATTTGTGACAGGTTATTTTATTTTTGAATTAGCAGGAAATACTACCAGAGATACTATTTTTTATCCTGTTAGAATTTCAAAACCACTGAAAAACCTTCCGGAAGATAAAATAAGAATAGACGAAAACTTTAAAATTGAACCTTCCGAAGATTTGATTTTGAATCCTGGCGAATTGCTGGAAATAAAAATTAAGGCAACTCCAAATTGCAAAGCAACTTTCTATATTGAAGGTGAAAAAGAAAAGTTCCCATTAGCTGATACTCCTCTGATGTATCAATTTTATCTCAGTGAAGCAGTATTTGGATCTGGTTTTAAACTTTCAAAGGATACCATTAAAGGAATTTATTCTGGACATTTAATTATTCCAGATGAAAAATGGACAAACAAAAAAATCATTGTTCAACTTGAACACGAAAAGCTTGGTAAAAAGGAGTTTACTTTAAAAACAAACATTACTGTTAATCAATCAAAACAGGTAAGAGTGGTAAAAGTCTTGTATGATCCAAATCTTGTAATTGGAAGAACAGGTCCAATGCTCGGTTATCGAATGTTTTTACCTGAGGGAGTAAAAGCCGTTTATGATGGTGAAAGAAGTGGATTTTATAGGCTAAAGCTTTCTCAAAATCAAAGCATTTTCGTTCCACAAAGTTCAGTTGAATTTATGCCAGAAGGAACCCCGCCTCCTAAAAGCACGATAGAGGTAATTAGAACAAAGAATGAGTCAAATTATGTTCGAGTAGAAATAGGTTTGCATGAGAGATTACCATTTGAAGTTCAAACTATAACAGATCCGCTCAAGCTTAAAGTAAAAATATTTAATGCGGTTTCTAACATCGATTGGATTTACTTTGATCCAGAACAGAGTTTAATTCAAAATATTACTTGGGAACAATTAAATAATGAAGAGCTTGGTATAACCATTTCGCTCAATCAAAAACATTTATGGGGATATTCATTTGAATATGAAGGTAATGTGCTTGTCCTTAAAATTAAAAAGACCCCTAAAATTCAGAAAAGATTTTTATTCTTTGGAAATCCTCTAAAGGATATAAAAATTGTTCTTGATCCCGGACACAATTCAGATGATGGTGCTGTAGGACCATCGGGGTTGAAAGAAAAAGATATCAATTTAATTCTTGCAAAAGTTACAAAGGAAGTTTTAGAGAAAGAAGGTGCCAAAGTATTTTTGACGCGGGAAGATAATCCTTTACCATTGAGAGAAAGAAAAGCAAAAGTTTTGTCTTTCAGTCCTGATTTTTCAATTAGCATTCACAATAATGCGGTTCCAGATGGTGTTAATCCCCTGAAACATAATGGTTTTAGTGTCTATTACTACAATCAAAATGCTAAAGAACTTGCTTTTTATTTGCATGAAGAATTGAAAAATAAATTAAACATACCCGACTTTGGTTTGTATTGGGATAATCTTTATATGTGTCGTATCTCCGAAACGATTGCTTTACTGGTTGAACCAACTTTTATTATTCATCCTGAACAGGAAGAGTTATTAAAACAAAATGAATTTCAATTAAAGATTGCAAATGCAATAAAGGATGCTTTAATAAAATTTTTAAATGAGATGAGAGAATGATAAAATTTAGAAGAGAATTTCCGCTTTACATAAAATTCATTTTGCTTTTCGTAGCTTCAATAATAGCTGTTGCCACTCTTTTATATACCAATAAAGTTGTCAAGCAACTTCAGGAAAGAGAAAAGAGAATTGCTACTCTTTACGCAAAGGGACTTGAATATATTGCTCAATCAAATGAACCAGAAAAAGATTATACATTTATCTTTGAAAATATAATCCAAGAGATTGACTTTCCACTTATTTTAACCGATGCAGAAGATAATTTTAATCCCGATGATTTATCACAAATACGAAATGTTGAAATTGATTCAAATTTAACTCGTGAGGAAAGAATTAAATACATTTCCGAATTAATTAAAAAAATGGACGAGACACATCAACCAATTCTAGTTACTTATGCTGACACTATTATCTTAAATAAGATTCATTTTGGTGATTCAAAATTAGTAGAAGAATTAAAATACTATCCGTATGTACAGCTTTTAATTGCAGCTGCTTTCATATTGCTTGCATACATTGGTTTTAGTTATGTCAAGAAAAATGAGAATAGTAAAATCTGGGTTGGCCTGTCAAAAGAAACTGCTCATCAGCTTGGTACTCCGCTTTCAAGTTTAATGGGTTGGATTGAACTTCTAAAAATAAATCTGAATGATCCTGTTATGATGAACGATTTAATCTCTGAAGTTGAGAATGATCTTGATCGACTTAAAAAAGTTGCTGATCGATTCTCAAAAATTGGTTCAACACCTGAAATGAAACAGGAAGATTTGGTAAAGGTGATTGAGAGTGTTATCTCTTACTTTGAACGGAGAATTCCTCAAAGTGGAAAGAACATTGAACTTCATGTTGAAATTAAAAATGAAAGTAAAAATTCTAAAGCTCATTTCTCAGCAAAAATTAATCCAGAACTCTTTGAATGGGTTTTAGAAAACCTGACAAAAAATGCAATTGATGCAATAGAGGATAAATCAGGAAAGATAATTTATCAACTATCTGAAGACAAGAAGCATATCTACCTTGATGTTATTGATACAGGCAAAGGAATAGACCTGAAATATAGAAAAGAAATTTTTAGGCCTGGATTTTCAACAAAGAAAAGAGGGTGGGGTCTTGGTTTGAGCCTTGCTAAAAGAATAATCGAAGAATATCATAAAGGACAAATTTTTGTAAAATCCAGCTCCCCCGGCAAAGGAAGTGTGATGCGAATTGTTCTAAAGAAATAAAGGATTTTTAACTTAAATCCAACATTCTTTTAATTGGAATGTAAGCCTTCTCAATTAGCTCATCTGGTAAAACGATCTCTGGTTCAAGATTTACCATACATTGATAAAGTTTTTCAAGTGTATTCTTTTTCATATGCGGACATTCATTGCAGGCACAGGTTGAATCCTCGGGCGGTGCGGGAATAAATATTTTATCAGGACAAGCTTTTTGCATTTGATGAATTATTCCAGTTTCTGTGGCTACAATAAATTTATTGTGATTTAATTCTTTGACAAATTTTAAAAGCTGGCTTGTTGAACCAATGAAATCCGAAATATCAAGGACTTTTTCTTCGCACTCTGGATGAGCAATAATTAAAGCATCAGGATTTTCTTCTTTAATTTTTTCGAGTTTACTTTGCACAAATTGTTCATGCACCATACAGGTTCCATCCCACAAAAGCATTTCTCTTCCAGTTTTTTCTATTAAGTATCGTCCCAGATTTCGATCAGGAGAAAAGAGAATTTTTTGATTCTCCGGGATTGATCTAATTATTTTTTCAGCATTGGACGAAGTGCAGATTATATCACTTAAAGCTTTAACTGCCGCACTGCTATTTATGTAAGTTACAGCTAAATATTCTGGATGTTCTTCCCGAAATTTTTTGAATAGAGGCGCGGGACAACTATCGGAAAGAGAGCAGCCTGCTTCAAGATCAGGTAAAATTACTTTTTTCGCAGGATTTAAAATTTTCGCTGTTTCAGCCATAAAATGAACGCCGGCAAAAACAATTACATTAGCATTAGTTTTTGAGGCTTGTTTAGATAATTCGAGACTATCGCCTACAAAATCAGCAATATCCTGAATTTCAGGAACTTGATAATAATGAGCCAAAATAACCGCATTAAGCTCTTTTTTAAGCTTAAGTATTTCTTTTGATAAATTAATCTCGGTTGTAATCATATCTTTTCAAATTTTTGCAGTGCAAAAGTAATTGATGAAATATTATAAAACAACAAATGTTTGGATAATTAAGAAAAAATTTTAAAATTTGCAGTGCGAATTTGAGTTGAAAATACCTCCTCCTTAGACCTCCTTAAATTCGTAATTCTCCTACTGCCAGAGTTCCCCTCCTCTCTGGCAGTCTTTTTTATTTCCTCGGTTATTTATCATTGATGAATTATTCCCCTTATTCTCACCATTTAGAAATGAATTATATTCTTTGCTTTAAAATTACGCTTTAATTAATCCTGATAACTTATTTTGTTTTATTAAGTTTTGTATACTTGACAACTTATATTTTTTTTACCAAATTAAAACCAAAAGTCAGGGTCATAAAAATGAAATATATTTCAAGAAAAAATTTAGTTTTTTTCTTTTTTATCCTAATAATTGTAGAAAGTCAAAATACAATAAAGGCTCAACAAGTCATCGAACTTAAATCAAAGTATAATTCACTCGAGAAATTCTGGGTTGCAACTTTTGAAGGAGGCGTTACTTTACCCTTTACGGATTTTCAGACTCCAGCTATTGGTTATATGGCAAGAGCAGGGGTAGAGTATTATTTACCTTCCAAAAGTTTGTTCACTTTTGGTTTCAGGTTAAATGGTTATTATGGTGAATTAAATGGTAACTCAAACACAGGCAGATTGAGTGGTGATGGTACATTAAAAAGAGTAATTTATGATTTTAATACACCTTTTGTTTTGCTTGAACCATCTGTTGTTTTAGCCGCGGGGAGAGGATTGGTAATTCCTTATTTATCAGTTGGTTTAAATTATTTTTTTAATTTCATCCCATTGGAAAAAAATGGTTATTCACTTTATACAAATAGTAAACGAAATCCATTTACCACATTCTCAGGTGAGTTCGGAATACGTTATTTCATTCATAATAATTTTAGTTACAATTTTTCAGTTAAGTATGTTAAGGGGAATAAGGATGAATTTGATGGTTTCGTTTCAAGAAAAAAGGATTCATTTTTAACTGCTTCAACTGGTATATCAATTCATTTATTTAGAAAACAAAGAATTAGGTGAGAATATGAAAAAATTTTTTTTACTAATTCTTTTAACCTTTCCTTCCCCGATTTTCTCACAGAATAGTTTTCATATAAATCAATTTAGTAATTCTTACTGGCTCGGAATTGGAGGAGGAGTAACATATGTCCTGAGTGATTTTAGCAAATCACAATTGGGGTTTTATAGTAAAGCTGAAATGGAATATTTTTTTGAATCTTATTCGAAGGGAATTTTTGGAGTTAAATTAGCCGGTGGATACGGAACTTTATATGCAAAAAGTTCTAATCCAATTTTGATTGGATCACCAACAAGAAATTCAGTTGACTTTTTGACATATTTCCTCGATGTCTATGTTGGTTTAAATTATATGTTAACTTTTGATGTACTAAGCCCTTATATAAGTATTGGCGGTTATTCTAATTATTGGTATAAAGTTTTGGATGATAGAAGGAATGAAGTTTATAATACAAAAAGAAATATAACTATTGGATTTTACGGTGAAACAGGTTTTAAAATAAAATTAGCTGAGGGTCTTACTCTCAATTTTGCAGGTAATTTTAATTATCCCAATACCGATGAGATTGATGGAAAAGTAAATTCGAAAAAAGATGTTTATCTCACAGGCTTAGCAGGATTTTCAATTTATTTTGGTGGAGTGAAAGACTCGGACAAAGATGGGGTAATTGACAAATTTGACTTATGCCCAAATACTCCATTTGGAATCAAAGTCGATGACTTTGGCTGTCCCTTAAAAACTCTAAATGATGCAGATGGTGATGGTGTTGAAGATAAATTTGACAAATGTCCAGATACACCGCACGGAGTTGTTGTGGATAAATTCGGTTGTCCGATCGATTCTGATAGTGATGGTATTCCTGACTATCTTGATAGATGTCCAGGTACTCCAACAGGATTTCCAGTTGATGAAAAAGGTTGTCCATTAGATTCAGATAAAGATGGTGTTCTTGATCCTTTTGATGAATGTCCAGATACACCAGCAGATGTAAGAGTAAATGATAAAGGTTGTCCAATTGATTCAGATGGAGATGGAGTTCCCGATTATCTTGATAAGTGTCCGGATACACCTGAAAATGTTGAGGTTAATGAGTCTGGATGTCCACGAGAGCAAAAACCAGAAATTGAGGAAACATCTTTTATTCTTCAGGGTATGACAACCTTTGAAGCTGGAAAATCTACTTTGACGGATAAAGCAAAAACTGAGATAAAAAAGTTAGCAGAAATAATGAAGAAATATCCTGATTCAAAGTGGAGAATTGAAGGTCACACTGATAGTCAAGGTTCATCAGAGTTTAACAAAAAACTATCTCAGGAAAGAGCTGATGCAGTAAAAAAGTATTTGATTAGTTTGGGAATTAAAGCTGAAAATTTAATTGCTGAAGGGATGGGTGAAAATTATCCAATAGCTGATAACAAAACAGAAGAAGGTCGACAGAAAAATCGTAGAGTAGTTATTACAAAAATTAGATAAATTTATTATATTAAAAACAAAAATTGGAGGAATAAAATGTTTAAGAAATTACTAACATTTAGTCTAGTGTTTTTTGTCCTTGTTGGTTTATCACAGGCACAGGACAAAACTTATAGCCCATTAAGTGGATATTTCGGAGCCACACTTGATGGCGGATTAAATATTTCTGTTGTTGATAAAGGCAATAAATTAAATTTCCCAACTGTAAGGGGAGGTTTAGAATATTTCTTCTCAACAAAGAGTGAACATGCATTTGGTCTAAGACTTTTAGGAAGTTACAATTTCTTAAAATTCAAAGATATGACTGGGAAAGCAGCAAGAAATTTTGTCTATGATGCTAAATTAGGATTAATGTATGCATATGGGACTTCTCAATGGTTGCCATATTTAAGTGCAGGTTTGAATTATACATTTTATCATTCCAAAAAAATTGCTGATGATAATAAAGCAATTTCCGTATATGGTGAAGGCGGTTTAAAATACTTACTCTCAGACAACTTTAGCTTGAATTTAGCCGCTGCATATAACTTTGGTGGGCAAGATTACTTTGAAGGAATAAAGAGTGGAAATTCTAATGATGGATATGCAACAGTATCAGTTGGATTTGGTTTTACTTTCTCTAAGGATTTAGATTCAGATGGAGATGGTGTTCTTGATAAGTATGATCAATGTCCTAATACTCCTAAAGGTGTGAAGGTTGATGAATTTGGTTGTCCAATTGATTCTGATAAAGATGGTGTTCCAGATTATTTAGACAAATGCCCAAATACACCTAAAGGTGTTCAAGTTGATAAAGATGGATGTCCTGTTGATACTGATGGAGATGGAGTACCAGATTACTTAGATAAATGTCCAAATACTCCAGCTGGTGCAAAAGTTGACAAAGATGGTTGTCCAGTTGATAGTGATGGGGATGGAGTACCAGATTACTTAGATAAATGTCCAGATACACCAGCGGGTGTACAGGTCGACAAGAACGGTTGCCCAGTTGATAGTGATGGAGATGGAGTACCAGATTACTTAGATAAGTGTCCAGATACTCCAGCAGGTGTTAAAGTAGATAAAGATGGATGCCCTGTTAAAGAGGAAGCATATAAAGTTACAGTTTACTTCGGTTTCGATAGATATGACCTTAGAAAAGAAGAAAAAGCAAAACTTGATGAAGCTGTTAAGTTCATGAAAGATAATCCAGATGCAATGTTCTCTATCGAAGGTCATGCATGTCCAATTGGACCTGCTGCTTACAATATGAAACTATCTGAGAGAAGAGCCAATACCGTTTACAAATATCTGGTAAGCCAAGGTATCGATAAGAATAGATTTATGACCAAGTGGTTTGGTGAGACTCAACCAGTTACTAAGGTTAGAAAAGAATACTGGAAGAATAGAAGAGTATTGGTGATTGAATTACTTGAGAAATAAGATTTGTGTAATTGAAATCAAAGAAAAGCCGTCTTAACGACGGCTTTTCTGTTTTAAATAATATCTTTGCATACAGAATTTTCAGTTTACTCTTTAATTAAAAATTTATTCTTTTTGACTTTTGATTAAAGTTTCAGAAAATAAAATTTAAGAATAATCAAATAAGAATTAGATTTGTTTGATTTCATAAAAACCAAATTAGAGTAATTTCATCTAATTAATTGAGTTGAAAATGGAGCAATAAAATGTTAGAAATGTTTGAAAAAGTTTTCAAAGAAACAATTGAAATCACATTAATCGTCGCATTAATGATGATTTTAGTTGATTTAATTAATACCTGGACTAACGGAAAAATAAAAACATTTCTTGAAGGGGAAGGCAAGTATAGACAGTATGTTTTGTCTTCTTTCATTGGTTCATTACCAGGATGTTTTGGTGGAATAACAAACGTTTCACTCTATATGCACGGATTAATAAGCTTTGGTGCATTGGCAGGGTCAATGATAGCAGTTTCTGGTGATGAAGCTTATATAATGTTGGCAATGATTCCTAAAACGGCTATTTTAATATTTGCTATACTTTTTGTCTTGGGAATATTTGGTGGAATTATTGTTGATAAAATTGTGAACAAATTAAAAATCAATGTTTGTGTGAATTGCGAAAATTTAGTCATTCATGAAAAAGAAAAATCATTAAAACATTTTTTACTTGAACATATTTGGGAACATATAATCAAAAAACATATTTGGAAAATTGCAATCTGGACATTCCTTGCGCTTCTCGTTGTAGAATTAACCCTTAAATATATCGATTTAAGTTCCTTTACTTCTAACTATAAGATTGCTTTTTTATTCATCGCAGCTTTGGTTGGGTTAATTCCTGAATCAGGCCCACACATCATTTTTGTGAAATTGTTTGCTGATGGAATGATTCCTTTTTCGGTGCTTTTAACGAGTTCGATCGTTCAAGATGGACACGGAATGCTGCCAATGCTTTCCTATTCAATCGAAGATACTGTAAAAATCAAAATATTTAATTTTACATTTGGAATAATTATTGGACTAATTTTCTTTTCATTTGGACTGTAAGAAAAATCCAAAAATAATCTTGAGGGAAAAATGGAAATAAAAGGGATTCAGGATTTTTATCCAGAAGAATTGAGTTATTGTTATGGTTGTGGAAGGCTTAATGAATACGGACATCAACTGAAAAGTTACTGGGATGGTGACGAGACAATTGCTCGCTTTACGCCAAAACCATATCACATTGCAATTCCTGGTTATGTTTATGGTGGATTAATTGCTTCTTTAATTGATTGTCATGGTACAGGTTCAGCTGCGCTTGCTGCATATAAGGCAGAAAATCGTCAACCTGGCTCTTTCCCACCTTTCAGATTTGTAACGGCTTCTCTCCAAGTAGATTATTTAAAACCAACTCCGCTGGGAATCGAGTTGGAACTAAGGGGCAAAATAGTAGAAGTAAAAGGTAGAAAAGTAATAACTGAAATTACTGTTTCAGCAAATGGGATTATAACTGCAAAAGGAAGAGTGGTAGCTGTTCAAATGCCTCAAGATATGATAAGAGATGAAATGAAATTGTAATATTTAAGTTACTTTGTCTTCAATCTTTTTTAATTTTTTAATTTCTTTTCTAACAACGGGTGCAACTCTATCGCCAAATAATTCAATTGATTTAAGAACTTTGTTGTGTGGTAGTGTCCCAACAGTAAATTGAATTAGAAATCTATCATGCTGAAAAATTTCATATTGAAATAAAATTTTTTCAATAATTTGATCTGGACTTCCCACGAAGTTAGCACCTCGTAAAGTTGCAGAAAATTCATATTGCTCTTTAGTCATTGGTGACCAACCTCTTTCTCTACCAATTCTGTCCATTTGGAATTTTACTGCAGGGAAAGAAAGATTTATAGCTTCCTGGCTGGTTTCAGCAATAAAACCATGAGAGTTGATACTTAATTTGGTTTTGTGACCGAGTTTTTCCGCCGTACTTCGATACAAATCAGCAAAATATTTAAATCGTTCCGGAAGTCCTCCAATTATTGCAATCGCAAGAGGCAAGCCGTATTTAGCAGCTCGAATTGCTGATTCAGGAGTTCCACCCATTGCGATCCAAACAGGCAAGGGATTTTGAAGTGGTCTTGGATAAACACCTCGATTCAAAATTGTTTGTGTAAAATTACCTTTCCAGTTGACAATTGTATTTTCTCTAATATGAAGCAACATCTGTAATTTCTCTTCAAACAATTCTTCATAATCTTGAAGGTCATAACCGAATAAAGGAAATGATTCGATGAATGAACCTCGACCTACCATTATTTCTGCTCGACCGTTTGAAATTAAATCAAGTGTAGCAAATTGCTGGAATAATCTGACAGGATCATCTGAACTTAATACATTAACAGCACTAGTAAGTCTAATTTTTTTTGTGATAGATGCCGCCGCAGATAAAACAACAATTGGAGATGAAATAATATAATCCGGACGATGATGTTCACCAATTCCAAAGACATCAAGTCCAACCTCATCTGCCAATTTTATCTCTTCAAGAAGTCTTCTATATCTTTCGGCTTCACTTATTAATTCGCCGGTCGTAAAATCTATTGTTCTATCACCGAATGAATAAATTCCTAACTCCATAATGTTCCTTTTTTGAGATATTAACAAAGTTCAAAAATTTTAAGTTCATAAGTTAATTAATTTCAAAACTATTCTTTTAAATTAGCATAATGATTAAAACAATTTTTCTTTAATTAAATGGAGAACAATCTTTTATGAAATACAATAAACTTATAATTGTTGCAGGTCATTCGGTTTATATTGGTAAGAGTTTTGAAAATGTGTATGATGACTCAAATTGGTTTTTATTTCCTTTTCAAAAAGGTGAACCAAAACTTTATATTGAACATATCAGAGTTGGATGTGAAATTGCTGAAGGTGATAAAGAGTCATTTTTAATTTTTACAGGAGGGCAATCAAGGAAAGAAGCATTTTTTAGATCTGAGTCTCAGATGTACTGGGAGATTGCCAATCATCTCGGATATTTAAGTGATGAATTGAAGTCTCGAACTACCACAGAGGAATTTTCAAGGGATTCATTTGAGAATTTATTATTCCCAATTTGCAGGTTCCGTGAATATCTCGGTTATTATCCAGAACACATAGTGATGGTTACATTTAAGTTTAAAGAAAGAAGATTTCATTTACATCGAGAAGCATTAAAAATTCCAGAGAGTATGGTGACTTTCATTGGACCAAATAATCCTGAAGATATTGAACTTGCACAAAAAGGGGAAGAAAAAGCAATAAAACTTATGGAGAATGATCCTTACTGTAATCACGGGGAATTACTTGAAAAGAAAAATCAAAGAAATCCATGGAAAAGACAACACGGTTATTCGATCAGTTGTCCTGAGTTAAAGGAGTTTTTTAATTATAACGGAAGAGAAATTTTCCCCGGCAAATTTCCTTGGGAGAAATAATGAAAAATTTAATCATTGGAATAATAGCTTTGTCTTTTGTTCTTATCTCCTGTACTAAAGAAAAAAAATCTTTACCAACCAAAATTTATTTTGATGATTTAGGTAATAGAATTGAGTTAACCAAAAATCCTGAGCGAATAATTTCTGCCGCACCAAACTTAACCGAAATCATCTTTGCCTTAGGTGCTGGTGATTTGCTTGTGGGAAGAACGAATTTTTGTAATTATCCAGAGGAGACAAATAAAATTCCGGTTGTCGGTGATATGTTTCATCTAAACTTAGAGAAGATAGTTGATTTAAATCCCGATTTAATTTTTCTAACTGTTGAAGGGAATACAAAAGAACTTTACGATAAATTGAAAAATCTTGGTCTGAATGTCTATGTAACTAATCCAAAAAATCTTAGCGGTATCAAAAAATCAATTAGAGATATCGGAGAAATCTTAAACAGAGAGAAAGAAGCAGACTCAATAATTTCGGATATCGAAAAAAGGTTGAACAAAATAAATTCGGAAAGATTTCAAAGACAGACGGCAATGTTCGTAGTTTCTTTTTCGCCCTTGATTATAGCAGGTAAAAATACTTTTATTGATGAAATCTTGAGTTCAGTAAATCTTGAAAATATCGCACCTGAAAAATCATTTTCAGCTTATCCGATGATTTCACGCGAAGAGGTCATTAATAAAAATCCTGATGTAATTCTCCTGCCATCGATCAATTTTTCAATTGAAAAGATTCTGGAAGTATACCCGGAGTGGAAAGAAATAAATGCAATTAAGAAGGGAAAAATTATTTATGTAGATCAAGATTTATTTTTCAGGCCTGGACCTCGCTTTATTGACGCAATTGAGTTTTTACAAAAAGAATTAAGTAAACACTGAAGAAGATAGAATTTATTTTAATTCTTGATCTGCGATTTAGAATTAAGAAATTTTATTCTAGAGGATTAATAAATTTTTGATAAAAACTTTTAAAAAACTCTTGAGGTTAACGTTTGATTAATATTATTCCTTCAATTGGTGGAATTAGTACTTTACCTTGATACACAATCTTTGCATCAATATCTGAATAAACTTTCGCTCCATCGACAAGCACAATCCATTCTCCTTCGGGTAATCTTATCTCACCTGCAGAAGTTTGACTGCCATTTACGATCACAACAACTTCATCAGTTAATTCTCCAACTTTCTCTGCTTTTTTGGTAGAGTGATAACCAACACAGAATTGATTTTTTGAATCAGCTAAGAAGTTCAAATCTTCAAGTTTTGAATTTCTAATCTGTGGAAGTTTTTTTCTGAGTTCTATTAATCCTTTGTAGTAATTCCAGAGTTCTTGATTCCAATCAACGTGATTATAGTTGATATAGTTTGTCTCGTTATCTTTATTGTAACTATTTTCATCGATAGTGCCGATGTGAATATCTTCGACATCGGTATTGGCAATTACTTTTGAGCGAGCAAATTCCTGACCTTCGTGAATCATAACTGGACCCTGTAAAGTAAACAATGTTAAGGCTGCAAGTTTGTTTATTTTGAGTTCGATTGGCGTTAATGAGGTATGTTTTTTCTCGTCTTTGACAACATCATTCCTTTCAATTTTACCAATTGCGAGTCGAATGAAATCACCAAGAGTATAATTATCATGAGATTCGAGATAATTAATTGAATGTTCATGAGTTTGAAACAGTCCGCCTAAAATTTCAAGAGTTCCAGAGAAAAATCTTTTCATTACATCTTGATTTACCCCGAAATCCCACTTGCCAAAAATGAAGCTCTGACGATTAAACGGATTTTCGCCTTTGATGCCGTTTCGTGCCTGGTCATTCCAAGCAGCCCATCCCATTTTTGAAAATCCTGCAGGATTATATCCACCGCCCCAGGGTTCTGCGATGATAATTACATCAGGATTGATTTTCCGAGCTTCTTCAATTATTAATCTGCAGGTTTCTTCATCAATTAAATTTGCAAGATCAAAGCGAAAGCCATCCACTTTGTATTCGGTCATCCAATATTTTATTGATTCTAAAATTAATCTTCTTACCATTGGTCTTTCAGTTTTAAAATCGTTTCCACAACCACTGAAAGAAAGAAAATTCTGGTCGGGATCGAGACGGTAATAATATTTTTTATCAATGTATTTGAAAGGATTATAATCGTATTGAGAGGTATGATTATAAACAACATCTAAAATAACAGCGATACCTTCTTTGTGAAAAGCTTTAATCATTTCTTTTAATTCGCGAACCTGTCGACCATCAGTTCCGTTCCACTCGCCAAATTTAGAAGTTCCGTTTGATGCATAATAACTCTCGGGAGCAAAGAAATAAGTTGACATATATCCCCAGTGATTTCGCTCATAAGGATTCCATGTATTATAATAACCGCGATAATGTCTTTTGTACGGAATTTCCCAATTTGCAAAATCGTGAATTGGTAAGAGTTCAACTGCATTTACTCCAAGTGATTTAATGTAGTTTAATCCACCTCTGATGTTATTCTCGATCATTCCTGTATAAGTGCCAGGTTGAGATGAACCCGAACTTGGATGAGCAGTCATATCCCTGACATGCATTTCATAAATCACGAGTTCATTCATAGGAATTTTGACCCAGTCAGTACCTTCCCAGTCGAAATCATCTTTGTAAATTAAAGTGCGGGATTCGTGTTCATAAGAATTTTTTGAAGCAACAGCAGTTGAATATGGATCGGCAACGAGGACATTAAAATTGAACATTTCAGTTTTATCAGAAGGACCATCAATTCGATAAGCATAATATTTCCCGTAGAGCTCACCTTCGATTTCAAAACTCCAGACACCGTCTCTATCTTTGCTCATAAAATATTCTTTGCCGTCGTAATCATCATAATTATCAAAAAGAACAAGTTTTACAAGTTTTGCTCTTGGTGCAAATAAGTTAAAATATGTTTTACCATTTTTGATTTCCCATCCAAGTTTTTTATGGGAATAAAACTTATCTAAGATGCCAGTTGGTTCTAATTTTTTCCGGCCGAATCCTTTGATTTCGATGTAATGAATCTCAGATAGATCAATCTCCGAAGTATTAATGAAAAGAATATCGTGATGCTGTTCAATACTTTTTATTGTAGAAATTCCAAATAACTTAATATCAGAAAGTTCAATCTTTACATCGTTCCTTGAGAGTTTAACGGCAATTGAATCCACATCAAGAATTTCTGCCGTTTCAATAAATTGTTGTGCTTGTATTTTTCGAGGCATAGGCAATATTAAAATTATTAGTGTTGTTAGAACTAAAGTTTTTTTAAGGCAGGAAAAAATTTTTGCTTTCATAAAGTTTACCGCCTTTTATGATTATATACTGGTTGAAGAATAAATTTAAACAAATAAAAAATTCATTTATTTAATGAAGCGGTCGACCTTTTAATATTTCAATAACTGATTGGCGTATCAATTGATCCTCATCGGTTAAATTGAGATCTATCTCATTATGAATTTCAGCTTGCTTTTCCGTTTTACGATTTATTTGATCGATTGCAATTTCAATTTCACCATTTGGTGCTTTTTCGGTCACAAAAAATTTGTAACCAATTCCAAAAAAATCTTTCGACTCTTTAAAAAGAAAATTGCGATAAGATATAAGAATTGATGGATTAGATGCTAAAATATTTGAGTAAATGTGAAGAATGTTGTTTTCAATTTTAACAACTTTTGAATTGCTAAATGCATCGCCAACTTGTTTTTGTTTAATGCTTAGATTTTGAACGAAATCGTTCCATTTGGAAATTACTTTGTCAATAGTGGGCGGTAAACTCTGGGCAGAAGTAGAGTTTATTACTATCTTGTTTTCAGATTCAGATTTAGATTGTTTTGAAGTAAGATTAAGCTTTGGTTCTGGTTCTTTTACTTCAGTTACTGGGCTTTTTTTTTCCATTGATTGAATTGGAGTTGATGAATTACCTGAAGTAGGTAAACCATCTTTCTTTAATTTTTTGATCTCTTGAATTAATTCATCAACTTCGGCGGCTCTGGGCAAATCGATCAATTGGGCAAGAGCAATTTCTAATTTCATTTTCTGATTGGCTGCTTGCTTCAACTCAAATTGAGTTTTTGAAAGGAATGAAAGAATTCTTAGCAAATCTCTAACGGTAAAATCTTTTGAAGTCTCTTTGTATTTCTCTTTTGTCGATTCAGATTCTTCAATTAGATCTGTATTTCCAGTCACAGCAACTGTGAGTAAGTTTCTAAAATGTTCAATCAAATCATTAATAAATGTATTCAAGTCCCAGCCATTGAAATAAATATCATTAACAATTCGGAAAGCTTCCTCGATTTCTCTATTCTTTATTGCATCTGAAACTCGGAAATAAAGATCGACATCGATAATGTTCAAAATATCTTTAACTTCATCAAGAACGACTTTTCCATTTGAGTAAACGACAATTTGATCGAATAAACTTTGAGCATCTCTCATTGCACCATCGGCTCGGCGGGCGATAAATCTCAATGCATCTTCATCGTATTCAATGTTTTCGTATTGAGCAATTTTAATAAGATGATTCTTTATCTCTTCAGTTGTTAATCTACGAAACTCATACCTTTGACATCTTGAAAGGATTGTCGCAGGAACTTTGTGAATATCAGTTGTCGCAAAAATAAAAATTATATGTGGTGGTGGTTCTTCCAAAACTTTTAGAAGAGCATTGAAAGATTCGGTTGTAAGCATATGCACTTCGTCAATAATATAAACTTTGTATTTAACAGTCGAAGGTGCGTATTGAACAGATTCACGAAGAGTTCTAATCTCATCTATTCTTCTATTTGATGCGCCATCAATTTCGATTACATCTATGTTTGAACCATTTGTGATCGATTCACATACTTCACATTGATTGCAAGGATTATAATCTTTTTGATTTGGACAGTTCAATGACTTAGCAAGAATTCTTGCTGTCGAGGTTTTACCAATTCCTCGCGGACCACTAAATATGAAAGCGTGAGCTATCTTCCCACTTTTAATTGAATTTTTAAGAGTTTGAGTTATATGTTCCTGACCAACAACATCTTCAAATTTTTGTGGTCTCCATTTGCGAGCAGTTACTAAAAAGTTTGTCATAGTAATTTGTAGTTAAGTTGTTTTAATTTTTTAGAAAGAATTGAGACTAAAGTTTCAAGATATTTTTGATCTGTCTCATCGAAATTTGAGTAATTATAACTATCAATGTCAAGTACGCCAATTATTTGATTGTCAATAAAAATTGGTACAACAATTTCCGATCTTGAATTTTCATCGCAAGCAATGTGACCTGGAAATTTGTTCACATCTTCAACCAAAATTGTTTTTCTTTCTTGAAAAGATGTTCCACAGACACCTTTCCCAATTTCAATAAATGAGCAAGCGACTTTGCCTTGAAACGGTCCAAGAATCAAGCGACTATCTTTCAGAAGATAAAATCCAACCCACGAAAAAGATTCGAATGTTTGTTTTAGTAAAGCTGAAAAATTTGAAAGCAATGAAATCCACTCTTGTTCGTCATTAACAAGTGACTCACAAATTGGAATTAACGATCGATAAGTTTCTTCTTTATTATTTTGATTTAGATTTACGCTTGGCATTTTTGACATTCTTCTTAGTTTGTTCTTTTATTTCAAAATTCTCAAAGACATAAGGAATTGCATCAATTATTTTATCAATTGGGATAATTTTCAGTGGCTTTTTTACCGATTCAGGAATTTCAGTTAAGTCAGTCAAATTGTCTTTTGGAATCAGAACGGTTTTAATTCCATATCTTTGGGCAGCCAGAAGTTTTTCAGTTAGTCCACCGATTGGTAGGACATTTCCTCTCAAGGTGATTTCGCCGGTCAATGCAACATCGGCACGAGCTGGAATTCTTTTGATTGCTGAGATCATTGCCATAGTCATTGTTATTCCAGCTGATGGACCATCTTTCGGAATTGCACCTTCCGGAAGATGAATATGAATTTCCTTCCCTTTATAGAAATGAGGATCAAGTCCGAGTAGTTCTGCATTTGATCTAATGTAACTTAGAGCAGCTTGAGCGGATTCCTTCATTACATTGCCGAGTTGACCAGTCAAAGTTAATCTCTCCGGTCCATCCATAATTGTCACTTCGACATTCAAAATATCACCCCCGACGCTTGTCCAGGCTAAACCAATTGCAGTTCCAATTCGATTTTCAGCTGGAATTTTTTTCACTTTGAATTTCGGAACGCCCAGGTAAGTCTCGATATTTTCTCCTGTAATTGTTCGAGTGATATTTCCAATATTTTTGTTTTTTGATTTTTCAAGAGCGATTTCTTTTGCAATTTTCCTTAAGATAGATGTAATTTCTCTTTCAAGATTTCTCACTCCTGCCTCTCTGGTATATTCACGAATAATACGGAGAATTGCCTCGTCACTAATTTGAATATCGTATTTATCCAAGCCATGTTCTTTAAATTGCTTTGGGATGATATGCCTTTTAGCAATTTCAAGCTTTTCGTGTTCAAGATAACCGGGAAGCTCAATGATTTCCATTCTATCCTGTAATGGAAGTGGAATGTTGTATCGAACATTTGCAGTTGTGATGAAAAGCACTTTTGATAAATCGTAATCAACATCGAGATAATGATCATTGAAGGCGTAATTTTGTTCTGGGTCTAAAACTTCGAGCATCGCAGCTGACGGATCACCACGAAAATCCATACTCATTTTATCAATTTCATCGAGCAACATAACTGGGTTAATTACGCCTGCTTTTTTCATTGATTGAATTATTTTACCCGGCATACTTCCAATATAAGTTCTTCGATGTCCACGAATCTCAGCTTCATCTCTTACACCACCAAGCGATATACGAACAAATTTCCTTCCAAGTGCTCGAGCAATCGATTTTGCGAGAGAAGTTTTACCGACTCCAGGAGGTCCACAAAAACATAAAATTTGACCTCTCATTTCTTTTACAAGATTTAACACAGCAATGTGTTCAAGAATTCTTTCTTTTGGTTTTTCGAGTCCATAGTGATCTTCATCTAAAATCTTTCTAACATGCTCAAGGTCAAGATTATCTTTTGTTCGTTTGCTCCAAGGTAAATCGATAAGCCAGTCAAGATAATTTCGAATTACAGTTGCTTCAGGTGACATTGGAGGCGTCTTTTTAAGTTTGTTTAATTCTTCGAGAGCTTTTTCCTCCACATCTTTTGGCATTTTAGCTTTTTTGATTTTCTCGCGAAGCTTTTGAAATTCTGGAGAAACATCTTCTTCTTCGCCGAGCTCATCCTGCAATATTCTGATCTGTTCTTGAATTAAAAACTTTCGCTGAGCTTTTTGAATATTTTCCTGAACCTTCATATCAATTTCTTTTTCAATCTTCAGGATGTCGATTTCGGAGTTCAGGATTTTAATCAATTTATAAAATTTGTCTTTGAGAGTAAGTTCTTTGAGAATTGATTGTTTGACTTCTACATTTTGTTGAATGTTTGCAGCAGCAAAATAAAGCTTGCGAGCAGGATCAGTAAGATTCTCGAAAGAAGCAATTATATCACCAGGAATATTTCTATTAAGTTTAATGTATTCTGTGAAAAGATTGGACATATGTCTAACAAGTGCATCAAGTTCAGGACCTTCTTCAATTTCGGTAGAAATGATTTCAATTTCAGCCTCGAGGAATTCTTGATTTTCAACAAAGTTTTTTATAATTCCATGAGCAACTCCATCAACAATAATTTTCAACAAACCATTTGGCAGTTTAAGAACTTGAATTATTCTTGCAATTGTTCCTTCTGAATATAAATCGTTCGGTTTTGGCTCTTCAATTTTTGGATCTTTTTGAGCGACAAGGAAAATCAATTTGTGTGTTTCGTTGGAATAGTTAGCAGCTCTCATCGATGTTTCTCTTCCGACGAGAACCGGGTAAACCATAAAAGGATAAATCACAACATCTCGCAATGGTAAAACGGGCAATCGATTATTTGTGGACGAAAGTTCCGTTCTAATGTCAATTTGAGTTTCTAAATTTTCCAATTTTTTCTCCTTTCTCCCATTTCTCAAGGCAAATTTACGAAAAATTAAATAGTAGTTGAGGAATAATTAAAGTTTTGAAATGGGTGTAGAAAAAGCATTAAATAGAATAAAAATTAAAAACTAAACTTTTGAAGTCTGAAAGAAATTGACTTTGAATTATATTGAAGAGAAGTAATGCATCAAAAATTTTAGCCATCATCATTTATGATGATTTGTTTGCAAAGCATTGCCATTTATGGCAATGCGGATTTATGAAGAAATGAAATAATCAATTTCTACCATACAGATCAATAAGTTAAAAAATATGAAACCCTAAATAAATTAAAAGTAAATAGACAAGGATGATGATAAATTTTTGTTTGATTTAATTTAATTGCATTTAAATACTTGTTAACTAAAGACGCAACATATTGACAATTAATTTTTAATTTCTTAAAATTTAACTGAAATTTTGGTCAATTAAATGAATCAGAATGAAGTAAATAATTTTTATCCCCTTCATTATTCCTTCCCCCCCCCCCGCCTACAATCAAACAAATAATATACTCATTAAAAAACTACAAAAACCTATTAAAGAGGTTTTTTATGTATAAGATTATAAAAAAGGTATTTTTTCTGTTACTTGTATTTATATTTTTCTTTACCACCCTCACTTGCAAAAAATCACCCTCTGAGCCTAATGGATCTGAAATGTTATGGTTAGAATTTGAAGATGCAAGCTGCACTGAAGCCTGGTTTAATTTAAGATTAAATAATCTCCCAAAACCAGTAAGAGTTGATGTTTATAGAGAAAATTATCTTACGAAATCTTTTACAATATCTACCACAAATGATACTATATTTTACATAGAGAATTTACTACCAAAGCGGAGGTATGATGTATATGTAAAAGTAAGAGGGTCAGATGGTAAGGAATACACAAGCGCAAAGGTAAACTTTGAGACAATGGACACAACAAGCCACGAGTTTACCTGGCAGATATTTGAGTTTGGTGAAAAAGGTAATAGCGTTCTTTATGATGTAGCAATAATAGATGAAAATAACATCTGGGCAGTGGGAGAGATTTACACAAAAGATACATACACATATGATTCACTTGGCAATTGGATTCAACCATACAACGCAGTCCACTGGGATGGTACTAAGTGGGAGTTGAAGAGAATATATTTCCCATCCGTTTGTGGAGGAACAAGTCTTTCTTCATATCCAGCAAAAGCAATATTTATATTCGATGATGGACAAATTTGGATAAGTTCAAGTGGAGATAAAATTGCAATTCTAAAAGATGGTATTCAAATAAACAAATTTTGCTTACCATCGAATGTTTCAATGTCAATCAACAAACTCTGGGGCAGCACGAGTGAGGATTTATACGCAGTAGGCAACAATGGCAACATAGCGCATTGGGATGGAAGGAAATGGACGAAGATAGAGAGTGGGACGGATATTCATCTAAATTCAATAACGAAAGGAATTGATACAACTGAAGTTTACATCAGTGGATACGATAATGGTAAGAGTATCTTACTTAAAGTAAAAAATAAGAAAGATGTAAATAAAATAAATGATTTAGAAAATATTCCAATATATAGTTTAGCAACCGGAACAAATTATTTATTTGTTAAAACAAATAATGCTATTTATCGCAAATATTTAAAAGCAAATGTTGGATATAAATATGTGATTTTTAATTCAATATATGATGGAGTAATAAATTCAGATAGTTATAATAATTTAATAGATGCAGGTATAAGGGGCAATATTTATCATTTTAATGGGTATACTCACACTTTAATTGGTAATCCTTTACAAAATCAAAGTTATCTCATTTTTGGTTTAGCCATAAAGAATAACTTAGTTGCTATTACAGGAATAAATAATTATGGTATTTATAACAATAGAGCATTTTTATTATTGGGTAGAAGGTTGAACAAATGATGGAAGATTGATCATAAAAAATTAGCCGTTAAGTGTGGTGGACACTTAACGGCAAAAACTACTTAAAGAAAGGCTGATCACTTTTATATAAAAAGTAGTTTTATTTTAAATCAATTTAGTTAAACAAAAACAAAATATAAAGGAGGAAAAAATGAAATCGTTAACTTTTATTTTTATTTTCACCTTAATAAATAATTTTCATTTATTTGGTCAAGATGGTTGTCCAAACCAACCTGATACATGGAAGCAAAACATAACTACAAATAATGTAACTTGGTCATTTATAAATTTTAATATTGACAAAGTACTAATTGACAGTGTAAAAAGTCAATTAAATACTACTAAAGTTCTTCAAGCAATTCGGTCTGCGGTAAATATATGGATAAGTCAAATTGGTCCTTATAGAAAAATAAATTTTACTGAATTACCAGTTAATTCTTTGGAAGCTGATATAAAAATATCTTTTGAAGAAAATTTATGTAGTTGGGGAATAACAAGTGAAGACTATAAAGAAATTAGATTAGGTTTCGGTAGATGTTGTGACCCTATTTATCCCAATATTTGTTATTCTCTAAATTGGGTCTATGAAAAAAATATATCACAGGAATAAAATGATCTTGTGACTGTAATTGCTCATGAATTAGGTCATATATTACTTGGAAAGGGTCATTATAATATTCCAGGACAGCAAACTTTAATGCAAGATAATTCTGGTGGTGAAACCAGAATTTTTAGAAGATTACATAGTTGCGAGGTTAATATTATAAAATATTTTTATTCTATCCCATTTTATAATGTTTATCTAGCAAATAGAACACTTGATAATCAAGATTTAGGTGATCAAATAAAGATTATTGGTAAAGGAATTTATCCATCAAATTCAACAGTCTCACTTTTAGAAGGAATTTATGATTTTGAGACTAATATTGAACGCAAATTCTTAAGTAGTTGGTTATATAAACATAATAATTGGAATTTAAATCGATTAAAATTTTATTTAAAAAACAGTGATAGCATAAAAAATAATAAAGACATGATAGCTTATTTTGATAAACTTTTTTATGCTATAATAAAAACACAATTAGAGAGTTATTTCATACCAGATAAAGGATCGTTTAAATTTCAAGATCCCTGGTATGTAAAAGAAGATGGAACCCAGCCAGGTAATTACTGGATAATAGCTAACGGGACTTATGAACCAACTGGGAAAGAAGGTGCAAGTGAAAAAGGCGTCTTCTTAAATCAAGAAATTGCATCAAACAAACCCTACTACTCCGTAAAAGCAGATGCAGTGCAGGATATTTATTTATCTCATACAGGTAAGATGCACAAATTTTATTTCCAGAACTGGAGTGCAAGTCCACAGGGCAGTGCAGATTTTCAAAATGCAAATTCACTTGAAACACCGGTTGTCTTTAAGCAGGAAGGTGCAGTTGTAAGTGCAAATTATAAGGGTAGTTTATTGAGCAATAATGTAAATGCAATATCAAATACATCACAGAGAAAAGTAATTAGAACATCGAATGGGGATTTGCATTTGTTTTATGTAAGTATGGGTAAGATATGGTATGAAAAGAGTGTAAATAATGGAACCAGCTGGTATGCACCAAAGATAATTAATGGAGCAGAAGAAGTAAAAAGTTTTTCAGTAGATGATTGGAATAATAAAATCTACATTGCAAGTCATCTAAAAGAAGGGAGTGAAAATGGAATTTTAATAGATATGATAGATGAAAATGGGAATGTTTCAAATGTTTATGTTTTTTCAACCGAAAATGATGTAGATTCTAAACCAGTAATTGGTGCTTATAATAATAATGTTTTTGTAGTTTATAAATTAAATAATAGTGAGCCATTAAAGTTTTTGAGATTACAATTTGATGGAGTAAGCTGGAGAATTTATGAGAGCGAAGTTGAAAATTCGACTAATTTATCTATAAATCCTTCATTAAGTCTTGTGAAGTCAACTAACAATTATGCACCTATGCAAGATTTTGGTCATTTACTGTGGGAGGAAAGAAGTAGTGATATCAGTTCAGAACTTTGTTACATAAGATTTGGATATACATCAAATTTAACTGAAAATTATTTTTCAAATTTTGATGTAATAACAAAGGGTAGCGGATATGAACTATGTACAAATGGGAATATAGTAGCCGTTAATGCAGAACTTGCTCATATTGGATTTTTAGGGCAAAGAAAATTTTATCCTGTTGAAAATAACTATATACCTGATGAAAGCCGAGCAGTATTTACATCACTTGCAAACAAAGGGATATTTTATTCATTTGGAGATGATGTTCAAAGTGTAAGTTTGAATAGATGTAATACACGATGGACATTTGCCTGGACAAGAGGGAATGATTTGCCAGTTCAATATGTAGATTCGAGAGATATAAAGACAATTTATCAACTCGGAAACTTAAGAGGGGTGGATGTTTATGTGACAAATGGAATAGTTCCTGAAGATATGTTTTCATTTTCCATTAACACATCAGTTTCACCATATCCGATTAATTTTAGGGCTATATATGGAGAATTAATACCGGAGGAATTAGTAGTTACAGAAGATAGTCGAGAGGGTGTAGTAAGCAAGGAAGGAGCAGATGTTTATTACTCAATAGGAGACATAAAAGTAGGAGATCAAAAAGTAGAATTTTATGAAGTTCCAGATACAGTTGGAATGATTACACTCGAGAATGCAAACAGATATTTAATCAGTAAGCCATTTATGGTAAATGATAACTCAGGATTTGTTTATACGATAAAATATGGGGTGACAGATTCGAGTGCGTTAAAAGAAGCATTAACAAATACAGATTACATTAAATTTAGAGTTGAATTGATAGATTATAACACAAAGGAAATTTTAGGTTTGTTTGATGAGGTTACATATAATTCAGAGAATGTATCGAAGTATGAGAACATAAATTATTATGTTAATACAGAGGGATTGGGAGAGAGGATGGTTCAATTAAGACTTGTAATAATTAATAACATTGATCCATACTATTCGCTTTCAGATAAGTTCAGTGATGCAGCTTACAACTTACAGAAGAAGCGAGCAATGAAACAGATAAGTTATAGAGGTATGCTTGGAGAAAAAGTTTATTCTTATGAGTTGATCCAAAATTACCCCAATCCATTTAATCCAGTGACAAAGATTAGATACTCGGTAAAAGAGACAAAGCCAGTGATGATAAAACTTTATGATATAGTTGGGAGGGAAGTTGCAACAATTATAAACGAGGTAAAAGATGCAGGAGAATATGAAGTAGAGCTTGATGCAGGGAGATTGGGATTAAGTAGTGGGGTATATTTTTATCAGATGAAAGCGGGAGAGTTTACATCTATAAAGAAGATGGTTGTATTGAAATAATTAACCAAAGTAAAGCCAGCCAAAAAGAGGCTGGCTTTTTTTATTAATAAACTAAAATCAAAAAGAAAGGAGAAATAAAAATGCCATATCAAAACATCAGTTATGAGTTAAAAGACGATGAAAAAAACGAAGTAATAAATTTAATAAATCAGATTTATCAAAAACTTCCGTTTTTGATAAATCTGACACCGGAGGAAAGGATAAATCTTCCCAAGATGGGAGATAAAACAATTCCATTTGTGGAGAAAGCACTTGAGCTGGCACAATCAAATCCAAATCTTGTCCCACCTTATATCAATGTTGAAGAGTTGAGAAAAGATTATGAGTTAAGTGATAAGTTGAGAGATATATTAAATTTAGTAGCTCAATTGTATGAGAAGTTAAGTGATACATATATAGCAACAGGGAGCGAGGCTTACATAGCAGCATTATCATTTTACAATTCAGCAAAGAATGCATCAAAACAAAATGTACCTGGAACGGATGTGGTAGTAAATGAACTTGGTAAAAGATTTGTAGGGCAGGGTAAGACAAAACCGAGCGGAAATACTCCAAATCCACAATGAGATATTGCATAAATAAAATTTAATATTTAATAAACAAATGTATTTTGCCAGAATGACAATTTAGTGCCAGATTGACAAAGTATTAAAAAAATGAGAAAAACCTACCTATCAGGGTATACCCCCCCACCTATGTAGGTGGGGGTACCCACCCCGATAGGTACCCCCCTCCACCTACATAGGTATCCCCCCCCACCTCAAAGGTGAACCAGTTCACCTAAAAGGTGAACTAATTCATCTCGGAGATGAACTAATTCACCTCAAAGGTGAAAAAGTTTATGTAAAAGGTGAACTAATTGACCTCAGAGATGAATTAGTTTAGGTTTAAGGTGAACAAGTTCAGGTTCGAGGTGAATTAGTTCAAGTTTGAGGTGGGTTAAGGGTGAAAATAGAGAATTTCGAAAATCACATTGAACCCCTTCTGGGTTCTATGATCTGGTTTTTAATATTTTCCACCAATTGCTATTGGTGGCTAATCAAATTGAACCCCTTCGGGGTTCTTTAATTTTTTTTTCATAGCAACGCCGAAAGGTTAAATATTTTTAGCCCCGAATTGTGTTCGGGGTAGCAGTTGAAAAAAAATTGCAATTCTGAATAGGTTGAATGAGGAATTTTATGATTTTCACTTTTTAAGAAATTTGTTCAACTAATAAAGAAAAGATTTTCTATCATCATTTATGATGATTTGTTTGCAAAGCATTGCCATTTTTGGCAATGCGGATTTATGAGAGATGAATTAATTTCTCTTTTCAAAATGATGCGAAGACATTTTTTTTTATTGATACAGTTGAATTATAGACAAAAAATTAAACTTATCGACTAAAAATGGCTTTAAGTAAATTTATAATTTTGATTTTTTGTAATCTCAATCATTAAATAAAGTTTTGAAGAAAAAATTAGCTTAATGAAAAATCGTATTTTAAATTAAAACTCTGATCAAATTTCTAAATAAATTCTAAATTCAATGGAACTTGAAAAATTACTTTTCGAAACATTTGGTTACACAAAGTTTAGAGATCCTCAAAAAGAGATAATTAAATCAATTCTCCAGAAAAATGATGTCCTTGCAATTCTACCAACTGGTGCTGGAAAATCAATTTGTTATCAACTTCCATCGATAATTTTGGATGGGTTGACAATAGTCATCTCTCCATTAATCTCTTTAATGCAAGATCAAGTTGAACAAATAAAAAATAAAATTCCTTCTGCTTATCTGAATAGTTTTCAAACCTTTGGTGAACAACAATCTGTTAATGGTAAAATTCTAGAAGGAAAAATTAAACTTTTGTATGTTTCACCTGAGAAGTTTATCACTCCAAATTTTCAGGACTTGATCAAAAAAATTAAAATTTCACTTTTAGCGATTGATGAAGCTCACTGCATCAGTCAGTGGGGACACGACTTCCGTCCAAGTTATTTAAAAATTTCTGAGGTGTTTGAACGAATTCCGAGATGTCCAATTGCTGCATTTACTGCAACTGCAACTCCAGAAGTAAGAGCAGATATTATTCAAAAACTTAATCTGAAATCACCAAAAATTTTCG
This sequence comes from Ignavibacteria bacterium, assembly GCA_013177855.1. Taxonomy (NCBI): domain Bacteria; kingdom Pseudomonadati; phylum Ignavibacteriota; class Ignavibacteria; species Ignavibacteria bacterium. The sequence goes on along the minus strand of JABLYA010000002.1, from coordinate 200,452 downwards.
TTAAAGGATTTTTCAGACCAAACATTTACATCGAGGTATTTAAAATTCGAAATCGATTTGAAAAAGTTTATGACTTGCTTGAGGATGTGAAAGGTACAAAAATAATTTATTGTCCAAGCAGAAAAGACACAGAAGAATTAAATGAGAAACTTGTTTCAAAAAATTTTTCTTCTCTACCATATCATGCAGGAATGACTAAAGATGAACGAAAAACCATTCAAGAATTTTTTATAAATAATAAATCAGAAATCATAGTTGCAACAAATGCGTTTGGAATGGGAATCAATAAGCCAGATATAAGAGCGGTAATTCATTTTGGAATGCCAGGCTCTATTGAAAGTTATTATCAGGAAATTGGTCGAGCAGGAAGAGATAATTTTAAAGCGTTTGCTTATTTGATTTACTCAAGTTCAGATCGAAAAATCTATGAATATTTTCTGGCTAATTCTTTTCCCGATAGAAAAAAAATCTTACACTTTTATAACAAACTAAATGATTTTCTCAAACTAAAAATTGGTGAAGAAAGCAAAAAAGTTTTTCCAATCGATTTTAAAAAAATCAATTCTATTCTTGGAGATAACTTCCCAGAACAACAGATTCAATCAATCATTGCAATACTTGAGAAAAATGAAATAATAAAAATCGTTTCTGAAAATGACTTCATAACTATTCGTTTATTTATTACTCCAAATGACTTTGAAAAAATAAAAAGTAATTTAACTGTAAACGAGATCTCACTTATTGAATATTTATTTAGAAAGTTTGGGACGCTTATTACAAAACAAGATGTTCGAGTTAATCTTTCAAACTTAATTCAAGAAACGGAGATATTTCGATCGCAGATTGAAAAAGTTTTAGATGAACTCGATCAAAGCGGTTTGATTGAATACAAATTGATAACATTCAACGAAGGATTTTATTTCACAAAACCAAGAATGTACTCCGAGCAATTACCAATAAATTTTGCTGAGATTGAAGAACATCTCGCACGCGGAATTACAAGAATAAATGAGATCGAAAATTTTGTCTTCTCAAACGATTGTCGATGGAAGTATATTTTGAAATATTTTGGAGAAGAAGTCCCTGAAAATTTTCAATGTGATAATTGTGACAATTGTAAAGCTTCGAAATCTAGAATTGATCTTTCATCAACAAACATTGAAAAAGAAATTTTGAAAACCATAAAGGAAGTAAATGGAAGATTTGGGACATCGACTATTGTGGACATATTGAGAGGTTCGAAGTCTAAAAAAATTATTGAGTATAAATTGTTTAATGTTTCGACCTATGGATTCTTAAGTGGTATTGATAAAGAAAAAATCAAACAAAAAATAAATGATCTAATTTTACAAGATAAAGTAGAAAAAGCAGCTTCTCTATATCCAACACTTTCGCTTACTCAAAAAGGGGAAGAAGAACTTGAAAATTTGAAAGTAATAGAATTGAAAATTGAACCAAAGAAACCTTCTCCATCACAAATTGATCTTAGAAAAAATCTTCCTCTGTTTGATCGCCTTAAAAATGTCAGAAAGCATCTCGCATCAAAATTTAACCAGCCTGAATTTTTAATTTGCTCTGATGAAATTTTAAGAGAACTTTCAATTAAAATGCCTAGAACAAAAGAAGAATTTTATCTTATCCCAAATATGACGGAAAAGATTTTTCTAAAGTGCGGCGAGGCAATGCTTGAGGAAATAAATAACTTTATTTTAGAAAATTTCTCATCGAATAATGAAAAAGATAAACTCCTTCCAGAAAATGTCCGCATCACTTTGAATATGATTAGAGAAGGTTTAAGTTTGATTGAAATTTGTGAAAGAAGAAATTTAAGCGATACAATTATAGGTGAGCACATCGTTACTTTAATTGATAATTCATATGAATTTGATATCTCGAAATTGATTCCCCAAGAACATATTGAATTAATTGAAAAAGTTGTGAATGAAACAAACACGAATTTTCTTCCCTTAATTAAATCAAAATTACCTCAAGATATTAGTTTTGCTGAAATAAGGATTTATCTCGCTCATAAAAACAAAAGTCAGAAAAATAAAAGTTGAGTTTTTGCTTGAAACAAAAAATTAAATTCAAAGATCAGGTTATGAAAAAATATTTTTTATACATCTTATTAATTTTATCAATCATTCATTTCGGGTGCTTTAAGATGAAGCAACATCAACAAAAAAATGAAAATATTTTACTCAACCACGATGACAACTGGGTTGAAGAAACTCTTTCTAAAATGACGCTGGAAGAAAAAGCAGGTCAGATGGTTTTTCCAAATGTTTATGGAACTTATATGAGCGATGATAGTCCTGAGTATCAACGATTAAAATTTTTAGTCGAGGAGAAAAAAGTTGGAGGTTTGATTTTCTTTTTAAGTGAGTTATATGAACAAGCTATTCTGACAAATAAAATGCAAGGGCTCGCAAAAATTCCTCTTTTAATTGCTGCTGATTATGAGCACGGAGTTTCGATGAGAATTGATGGGGCTACTGCATTTCCAAATACTATGGCAATTGGGGCTGCAGACGATGAAAAACTAACTTATGAACTTGGAAAAATCACAGCGCAAGAAGCAAGAGCAATTGGTGTTCATCAAAATTATGCTCCTGTTGCCGATGTGAATAATAATCCGTTGAATCCAATTATAAATGTCAGATCCTATGGTGAAGATCCCGAACTTGTTGCAAAACATTCAAATGCTTTTCTAAAAGGATTGCAAGAAAATGGGATGATTGCAACTTCCAAACATTTTCCTGGACATGGGAACACAAGCATTGATTCTCATCTCGATTTGCCGGTCATCACAGCTTCAATTGATGATTTGAATAAAATTGAACTTTATCCATTCAAAGAAAACATAAAAGCTGGAGTGATGTCAATAATGGTTGGGCATCTGGCAGTTCCATCAATTGAAGGAGATTCAGGAGTTCCAGCATCACTTTCAAAAAAGATTGTTACTGATTTATTAAAGAATCAGCTCGGATTCAATGGACTGATTGTGACTGATGCGTTAAATATGCACGGAATTACGAATTATTACTCTACAGCAAAAGCAACAGTTGAAGCGATTAAAGCTGGCCACGATTGTATTCTTTTCCCTGACGACCCAGTCGAAGCTATCGATGCAATTATTAATGCAGTGAAAAAAGGTGAGATTGACGAAAATAGACTTGATTATTCCATTCGAAAAATTTTAATGGTAAAGAAATGGTTGGGACTCGATAAAAATCGTTTTGTTGATCTTGATAAAATTTCTTCAATTGTCGGAAGGAAAGAGCACTTAAAGATTGCTCTTGATATTTCAAGAAAATCAATCACATTGCTTAAAAACGAAAATAATCTTTTGCCATTATCACAGAATCCTGAGATTAAATATTCTCACATTAGCATAATTGACAGCAAAAACGAAAGTGACGGAGAAAATTTCAGAAATTTGATTAGATCAAGGCTGCCGCAAGTTCAATCAAAAAAAATTTTGTTGAATAGCAGCGATGAAGATTATAACGAAGCACTTGAAAAGTGTAAACAATCGGATATTATAATTTTATCTATTTACTTAAAAGTCCGCTCTTACCAGGGTACAATCTGGCTGACCGAAAAACAAACCAATCTGGTCAAGTTGATTTTGAAACTTCAAAAACCTGTTGTAATGATTTCACACGGCAACCCGTACTTATTAAGTGAATTTCCCGATGTTAACGCATATTTAAATAATTATGGCGATACAAAATTTTCGGAACAAGCTGCAGCAGAAGCTTTATTTGGAGAGATTGACATTCAAGGGAAATCACCCGTTACAATTCCAAATACAGAAATTAAAATTGGTTCAGGATTGAATATCAAAAAGAGCTCACTGCTTGATGAGACTTCTTTTACTCAAAGTTTTACTGATAATAAATTTAGCAAGATCGACACAATGATTAATCAAGCAATTCAGGATACAACTTTCCCTGGCGGAGTTTTACTAATTGCCAGAGATGGTAAAATTATTTACCACAAAGCTTATGGGCATTTAGATTACAATCTTGAATCAAAGAAGACTGAGAAAAATACGATTTATGATCTTGCTTCGCTTACAAAAGTTCTTGCAACGACAACCGCAGCGATGATACTTGTCTCAAATAAAAAACTTGAACTTGAAAAGCCTGTTCAATTTTACCTTCCTGAATTTACTGGAGAAAATAAGGAAAAAGTACTTATTAGAAATTTGCTTCTTCATAATTCAGGTTTGCCAGCCTGGAAAAAATTTTATTCATTCTGTAAAAATGAAGATGATGTGATCAAAGATATCTTAAATACACCTTTAGAATATTATCCCGGTTCGAAAGCAGTTTATTCTGATCTCGGAATGATTTTGCTTGGAAAGATTATCGAGAAAATTTCAAATAAGAAATTAGATGAGTTCTGCAGAGATGAAATTTTTAATCCACTTGGGATGAGAGATACATATTTCAACCCGCCAGCTGATTTGAAAAATAGAATAGCTCCAACTGAACTGGATAATTACTGGCGGATGAAACAAATCCACGGTGAAGTGCACGATGAAACTGCTTATTTATTGAATGGAGTTGCTGGTCATGCTGGACTTTTTTCAACTGCTTATGATATTTCAATTTTACTTCAAATGATATTGCAAAAAGGTTTCTACCAGGGAAAAAGATTTATTGATTCTCAGGTTGTTGAATTATTCACAAAAAGATTTTCCGAAAGTTCTTCTCGAGCTCTTGGCTGGGATACAAAGTCTGATCAAAATTCAGCAGGTAAACTTCTATCCAATAATTCTATTGGACATACAGGTTTCACTGGAACATCTTGCTGGATTGATAAGGATAGAAATTTAATAATAATCTTTTTGAGCAATCGAGTTTATCCAACAAGAGAAAATACAAAGATTATTAATTTCCGACCATTGCTTCACGATGCGGTAGTGAAAATTTTAGATGAGAATTGAAATTGAGTTGATAATACTGATCATTTGAATTGCTTTTACGCTGATACAAGTAAATGTGATTTAATCTATAACAATTCCATTAGAGATTTTTATTTTTTGTACTTAGTGATGAAATGCTTAAAAAATTTACTGCAATTTTTGATGAACAAACCAAATAATTAGAAAAAATTCACAAAGAAACCTATCAAAGATCTTTTTTAACTTTATTTTTCCTCGACACGATCGGGTACTAATCAAATTAAACACCTTCAAGGTTTTGAGAAAAATCTCAAGAGCAATTACCAATTCAAAAATTAAAAATAAAATAATCTCAAAATCGAAATTTTAAAGAACAAATTTGTTCTTTAAGAATAGAATGTTCATTAGATTTATTTTTCAACTTTGAAGAATTTAGATATGAATATCCCCCAATTGTATCCACTTACACTCGTGAAATTTGTAGCTCGAAATTTAATCATTAATCACAATAATAACTTCGATAATTTAATGTTCAATTAACTACCAATAATATTTCAGATTTGAAATAGAACTTTCAATTAAATTGATTTCTTATCATACGTTTTTTGGTCATAACTTAAAAAACTAATTGCCTCCACATTTCGCTTTCATTAACTTATTGTAAAATATTCGAGGTTTTATAATGAAATTGGTAAAAATATTTTTGATTATCTCATTCGTTTTTTCTTTAGAACTTTTTTCTCAAAACAAGAATCTGGAAAAAGAGAAAACAAATCCGCCTATTTACATTGCATTTCTCTGGCATATGCATCAACCTATTTATTGGCCCTATGAAAGTATTATTCAAACAGAACAAAATAATCGTTATCCTTTTTCAGTTATTGATATTCATAATCAAAGATTTGGACCATACACATCCTGGCCAAAGAACGCAATACAAAAAGGAATTAATGCAAATCTTCCTCACTTTGGTGCTCAGGTTAGTTTCTCAGGTTCATTGATCGAAAATCTAAACAATCTTGAACAATCTGGAAATCAAAATTTTCAAAACTGGAAGTCTCATTGGAATTACATTAAAAATCAAACAACATCACTTGGTAATCCAAGACTTGATCTTGTAGGCTTTGGTTACTTCCATCCGTTAATGCCTTTAATTGATTACAATGATATTCGAAGACAAATTCAAAAACACAAACAAATTTTTAATCAAAATTTCCCCGGTAATTACTCAAAAGGAATTTTTCCGCCAGAAAACGCTTTCTCAAATCGTATAATTCCAGCTCTTGTAGACGAAGGTTTGAAATGGGTTTTGGTTGACAATATTCATTTCGATAGAGCTTGCGAAGGTTATCCGTACAGTACAACTGGTAATATCCTTGAACCAAATAAAGCTGATGTAAGAAATCCAAATCCAAATGATTGGATTCAATTAAACGGTTTATGGGCACCGACAAGAAATTCAGCACGATGGGGAAGACAACCACATTATGTTGAATTTGTTAATCCTTCAACTGGTGAGAAGAAAAAAATAATTGCTGTTCCAGCTGATCGATATCTCGGTAACGAAGATGGCAGAGGTGGATTTGGAGCTTTGAATTATGAATCTGTTCTTTCTCAACTTGAACCTTACAATACAGATCCTCAGCATCCAATTCTTGTTGTTCTTCATCACGATGGAGATAATTACGGCGGCGGAAGCGAATCTTACTACAATAACAATTTCCAAAATTTTGTTAACTGGCTTCAGGCAAATCCGAATAGATTTGTTTGCACCACAATTGAAGATTATTTGCAGATGTTTCCACCTGATACTAATGATGTAATTCACATTGAAGATGGAAGCTGGAGCGGTGCTGATAACGGCGATCCGGAATTTAAAAAATGGCTCGGTGATCCAGACGCAAATGGTTATAGTCCAGATCGAAACAGCTGGGCTGTTGTGACTGCAGCAAAAAATTTTGTTGAAACAGCATTGGCAAATAATCCTTCTCATCCAGATGTTCAGCAGGCATTAAATTATTTACTTGTAGCTCAATCAAGCGATTACTGGTACTGGGATGGTTCTCTGAATGGTATCTGGGATTCTCACCCAACAAGAGCTGCAAATCAGGCAATTAATCTAACTCAAAATATTGGTGGACTTGATAATACTCCGCCAACAATTTTCTCTCCTCAACGAGATCCATATAACCCAGGTGGAACAGAATTCGGAATTCAGCAGCCGAATAATTTTAAAATCTGGACTTATGTCTTTGATAAAAGCGGTCTCAAGTCGGTGAAATTAAAATATCGAATCGATTTAGACGGTGTGAATTCAAAAAATTCAATTGACAATGAAACTTACGCTGGCGGAAGTGAAGTCACAGACTGGATTGAGATTGATATGACTGGGGTTACTCAGACATCATTAACAAATCCTCAGCCTCTTTTCAAAGCAAAAGAATATTTTGCCGAAATCACTGGCTACACAAATAAGCTGATTGGATATTATGTTGAAGCAATAGATAGCTTTGATAATGTTGCAAGATCAGAAATTAAGGAAGTTTGGGTCGGAAGTTCTTCAACCGGAAATCAGAATCGTGTAAGCTGGACTCCTGAAAATCCAACCAGTAACGATACGATAACAATCAAGGTTTTAAATTCAACAATTGGAGCAAAACTCCACTGGGGAGTAAATAATTCTGGGAACCAATGGCAGACACCTCATCAAGTTTATTGGACTTCAGGAACAACTTTATTCAATGGAACAGGTCCAGCCGTCGAATCACCAATGACTGGTCCTGACTTAAACGGAACACTGACAATTAAAATTGGTCCATTCAACAAACCAGAACAAGTTATCAATCGAATTGCTTTCGTTATTCATTTTGATGACAATACCTGGGATAATAATAACGGTCAGGATTACCACATATATTTCGACAGCGGAAGTCAAACTCATCAATTCATAATGGATGGTAAGGTTGACTCAACCGCCCGTAAAATTGCTTCAAACCAGAATGTTGATCTATATGTCGATTGGAATGGTTCAGAACTTTATGCAGCAACACAATCCGCTCAGAGTCAGAATAAAGATGTTTTTATTTTCGTGACTGATTCTTTACGGAATCTAACCAATGCACCGTGGGCGAAAACTGGAAAAGTATCTCAATGGATTGCTTTTTTAGGAAACGAAAGCACCAACAACTGGTCGGGCTGGTTTGATGCAAGCGGGATTGTTCAGAATGCATCCGGCCAGATTTTAGAAGGGACGATCAATTTGAGCTCTGAACTTGGTTATATGCCCCAAAGAGTTTATTTAGCAATTGGGCTTTACCAAACTCAAGATGGAGGAACTTTGTTCGCTCAATGTCCTGCTGGTAATGGGAATGGTGATATCGAATCAAATGAATTCATCCAATATGATCTAACCGCAACTTCGGTGAAAGAAATTAAAATCCCGCTCAATTTTGAATTGAATCAAAACTATCCAAATCCATTCAATTCAAAAACCATAATTCGATTTTCTATTCCTCAAAGAGAATTTGTTTCTCTAAAGGTTTATGACATTCTTGGAAGGGAATTAAAAACATTAATTTCCGAAATGAGAAATCCCGGCATTTACAATGTTGAATTCAATGCGGATGATTTAAATTCTGGAGTTTATATCTACACTCTGCAGACAAGTTCAAGATCTTTGAGCAAGAAAATGATTTTAATTAAATAGTTAAAATGATAATCGCTTAGTTTAAATCATTCCTGTAAAGAGAAAAGAATGATTTATTTCTTGATTGCTTTAATTTTTTCACCTCCGTACTTAGACTTAATTTTGCAAGAAATAGATATGGAATTGGAAGATAATTTAATATGAACAGGAGATTACTTTACACAATTCTATTGATTGGTTTCGTAATCAGAATTATTCTGTCTTTTTCAATTGAATATTCAATTACTCATGGAATTTCTTCTGATGATAGTTATTACTATTTCAGAATTGCACAGAACATTGCAAATGGATACGGCTCGACATTTGACCAGATAAATAAAACAAACGGTTATCAGCCGCTTGTTCTGTGGTTTCTTGTGCTCATTTACTCAATTTTTAAGTACGACTTGCTGACGCCGGTAATTATCAGTCAAATTATTTTATCTGTAATTTCAACAATTGCAGCATATTTCACCTATCGTTTTATCAAAAATATTTCGCAAAGTGAGTTTGCTGCCATTTTATCGGTTGTATTTATGTTCTTGAATCCAGTCATTATTGCAATTAATTTCAAAAGCCTCGAAACAAACTTTTACTGGTTGTTTCTTATTCTTTCTGTCATTTATTATGAAAAATATCTGAGAAACGAAATCAGCGAAAAGAAATCTTTTCAATTATTTATCTTGGGTTCAATTATCTCTTTTGCAGCTTTTTCAAGGCTCGATGGAGGTTTTTACATCCTTGCAATTGCAATTTATTTGCTCTTTATTAAAAGGATGAATTTTGTTGAAAAGATTAAAAATATTTTCTCTATCGGTTTGGGTTTTTCAATTCTATTTATACCTTATCTGGTTTACAATTATTTAAGCTTTGGACATTTCGTCCCGATTAGTGGAAGAGCAAAAGTTTTTCACAATCATAAAGTTGTATTGAGTCAGGTAGGTGATTATTTCACGCTTGATTTCTTTCTATATGAAATAAGAAGATTTTTCTTTCCGTTTAATTTTGATCTTTTTGCAAATAGAGGTTTTGGAGTTTTCGAGCAAATAGCAGTTTATATTGTGATCGCTGTAATTGTCATACTGATTATTTTATTCTTAAAATCTGGTTATTTGAAAAAGGTTTTTCTTAATTTCAAAGGGTATGGATTTATTCTGATATTTTTGCTTCTTCATTATTCATTTTACACGCTTTATTTCTGGGAATATCGTTTCTACTATTTTCTGCCAGAGATCATATTTCTGGCAGTGATTTTTTCTTTATTAATTTCTGAGTGGATAAAAGATAAATTTTCTTTGTCTATTGATAGAACTAATCATTTAGTAATTGCACTTGTAATTATTGTTTTTACAATTGGCGGAATAAAAATTTTCACAGCTCAGCACGAACAGACGCTTGCATTTAAAACCGCACATTGGATAAAAGAAAATCTTCCTAAAGATAAAATAATGGGCTCTGCAAATACAGGCATTCTTTCTTATTTTACCCAAATGAGATTTGTGAATCTTGATGGTATGGTAAACAATGATGAATTGATCAATGCATACAAGCAGGGAGATGAAAAGTATATTGAGTATTTGAAGAAAAACAAAATCGAATATCTTGTAGATTATTTTTTGAGTGATAAGCCAGAAAACAAATATTACTTTCCAAAAGATTTGAATGATAAATATGAAGTTGTAAAAGTTTTCACTGACAGCAGATTAAAGTATCAAAAATTAAATCATATGCTTGTAATTAAATTAAAACTATGAAAAAGAAAATCATTTTAGTTGGGCCAGCATATCCATATCGCGGTGGAAATGCATTATTTGTTGCTCATCTTTATGATGCATTATCAAAATCATTTGAGATTGAAGTCATAAATTTCACTCGTCTTTATCCGCAAATACTTTTTCCAGGAACAAGGCAGGAAGATGTCAGCAAAGTTCCGATCAAAGTTCATCCCTCAACTCGGTTGATTGATTCAATTAATCCTTTTACCTGGATAAAGACAGCCAATTACATCAAGAGAAAAAATCCTGATCTGGTTGCGTTCATTTGGTATCAACCGTTCTTTGGATTTTCAATTGGAACTATTGGAAGACTTATTCGCAAATATTTTAAAGGTAAGATTTTATTCATTACTGAAAATATAATTTCACATGAATCAATGTTCTACGACAAGATTTTAACTCGCTATGCCCTTGCATCAGCTGACAAATTTTTGGTTTTGTCTGATGTTGTTGAAAAAGGAATTAGAAAACTATATCCTGACAAAAAAGTTTATCGTTCAACTTTGCCAATTTATGATTGTTACGGTTTCGATCAATCCCTTTCAAAATCCGGCGCAAGAAAAAAATTGGGAATTGATGAAAACAAAAAGGTTTTGCTTTTCTTTGGTTATGTAAGAGCTTATAAAGGATTAATGAATTTGATCGATGCAATGCCTTTGCTGTTGAAAGAAGATGAAAATTACTTTCTTCTTATTGTTGGTGAGTTTTATGAATCAAAAGATAAATACTTCAACAGGATCAAAGAACTTAATCTTAGTAAAAATGTTTTGATAATTGATGAATTTGTTCCAAATGAAGAAGTCGGATTATATTACTCAGCAGCGGATCTGGTTGTACTACCTTATAATTCTGCAACTCAAAGCGGGATTTTGAACATTGCGTATGGTTTTAGGAAACCTGTTGTAGTGACTAATGTCGGCGGTTTACCTGAGTTCGTTCAGGAGGGAAAGACTGGATTTGTTGTTGGACCTCAAAATCCAGCAGCTTTGGCAGAAGGAATCAAAAAATATTTTTCTGCATCAAATATTGAGGAATTTTCAAAGAATATTGAAACCTTTATTCGTGATAATAGTTTTATGTCAATCGAACGGGTTTTTAATGAAATTTTAGGCTAAATATTAAATTTTCTTTAGAAAAATTTTAAGAATCTGATATTTGTCCAGGTAGCCGAAAATTACTTTGATCAAATCCGAAACAAAATGAACAATTCAAAATTATGCTCAACTTAAAATTTCAAGTTTTAATATATTAGTAAACGAGGTTTTGATATGGTGAACATAGAATTGACGGAAAGAGAAAAACAGATTTTAAAGTGCATTGTTCAAAATTTTGTTTTGACTGCAAATCCGGTCGGTTCGAGGGTTATAAGCAAAAAGTATCAACTTGGCTTAAGTCCGGCTTCTATTCGTAATGTAATGGCTGACCTTGAAGAGAGAGGATTAATTTATCATCCGCACACTTCGGCTGGAAGAATCCCGACCGATCTTGGTTACAGGATCTATGTCGATTTATTGATGGAAGAACCTCATCTTGCACCACAGCTCAAAAGAAAAATTGATAAAGAGTTTAACCCCGAGAAATTTGAAGATGAAGAAGAGCTTTTAAAAATCGCATCAAGAATACTCGGTAAGATATCCTCCCAGCTTGCATTGGTAACTTATCCACAAATAATGAAGGCTACACTTGAAAGAATACAATTGGTCATTCTCCCACATAAAGTTTTGCTTGTTGTTTTATCACTTAAAGGCGGAATTATTAAAACAATTGATCTCGAATTCCCAATTGAAATTGAACAGGATAAAGTTGAATACATTCAGAATTTGTTGAATGAGAGAATCGCAGGCTTATCTCTCGAAGAAATCAAAAATACTTTTGTGGATAGGGTTGCTGATTTAAAAGATGAAAAAACTGGAATTGTGAGATTGTTCATAGATTCTCTGGATAAAATTTTCTCTGAGGAAAAAGAAATCGAGAAAGTTCACATTTCAGGTGTGAAGAATATTTTACAGATACCTGAATTCTCTGATACAGAACATATTCAAGCAGTAATTGAATTAATTGAAGATCGTGAAGTTATTCTTCATATTTTTGAAAGAACAAGCAAACTTGAAAATGACCAGATCCTGGTTTCTATTGGAAAAGAAAATGTTTATGAGAAATTGACTGAATTCAGTGTGGTTACAACTAAATATAAATTTGGTGATGCTGATGGTGTAATTGGAATGATTGGACCACGAAGAATGGATTATCCAAAAATAATTGCAATTGTTGGTTATATGTCAAAACTACTCACTAATATTTTGAGTAAGAAAGTTAACGAATAAGGAGGTGAAAATATGGCAGATAAAGAAAGATTTAATGATGAATTAGAGAAAGACTTAAATTCTGATAATAACCAAATTAATGACAATCAGAAAATTAATGAACAACAAGAACAGAATTCTGAAATTCAGAATAAAGAGACTTTAAGTGAAAGTTTAGAAACACAACAATCAGAATTAATCGAAGAACAAAAAGAAGAAGAGAAAGGAGCAGAAGAAATAAGCGAAATGGAAAAATTACAAAATGAAATTAATACTTTAAGAGAAGAAGTAAATCAATGGAAAGATAAGTTCCTTCGTAAAATGGCTGAATTTGAAAATTACAAAAAGCGAGTTGCTGAGGATCAACTTCAACTTGTGAAATATTCAAATGAGAAATTGATTAAAGATTTGCTTCCAATTGTTGATGATTTTGAAAGAGCATTAACATTCAGCAAAGAAGAATTGAAAAACAATTCAGTTCTTCAGGGTGTCGAAATGATTTATAATAAATTAATGAAAGTACTTTCTGATTATGGCTTGAAAAAAATCGAAGCAATGAATCAACCTTTCGATTTCAATTATCACGAAGCATTACTTCAGGTTCCGAAAGATGGAGTTGAACCATTAACCATAATTGAAGAAGTTGAAAAAGGTTATTTGTTGAATGACAAAGTAATTCGTCATTCAAAAGTAATTGTTGCTAGTGAATCGAATCTTCAAACAAATTCAAATGATAATCAAAATAACAACAACGAGGAGGTGAAATAATAGGTGGCAACGAAAAGAGATTATTATGAAGTTCTGGGTGTCCCTCGAAATGCTTCGCAAGAAGAGATAAAGAAAGCTTACCGTAAGCTCGCAATGCAATATCATCCTGATAGAAATCCGGGTAATAAAGAAGCTGAAGAAAAATTCAAAGAAGCAGCTGAAGCTTATGAAGTTTTAAGTGATCCAGAAAAAAGACGAAGGTACGATCAGTTCGGTCATGCTGGAATGCAGGGAACTGATTTTAGAGAATATACTGATATTAATGACATCTTTAATGCCTTCAGAGATATTTTCAGCGGGACAGGTTTCGGCGGAAGCATTTTTGATGATTTTTTTGGTGGTTCAACTTCAACAAGATCAAGAAGAACTGGTTCGGTTCAACGAGGCAGTGATCTAAGAGTAAAAATTAAACTAACCCTGGAAGAAATTGCAACGGGGGTTTCAAAGAAAATCAAAATCAAAAGATATAAGAAATGTTCATCTTGCAATGGCACTGGCGCTGAAAGTGGAAGCGGGCATAGGACTTGTCCAGTTTGTAATGGAACAGGTGAAATTAGACAGGTCAGTCGTTCCGTTTTTGGTCAGTTTGTGAACATTACAACCTGTAATAATTGTGGCGGTGAAGGCAGGGTAATTTCAAATCCTTGCAAAATTTGTGGCGGAGAAGGAAGGGTTCAAGAAGAAGCGACTGTAAATGTTGAAATCCCAGCAGGTGTGTCCACAGGAAATTATTTGACTTTACGCGGTGAAGGAAATGCTGGAAGACGTGGTGGCCCAGCGGGTGATTTGATTGTCGTTGTAGAAGAATTGCCTCACGAAATTTTTCAACGACAGGGTGATGATATTATCTATGAATTAAATTTATCAATTCCTGAGGCTGTTTTAGGTGGAGAAGTTGAAGTACCTACTCTAACTGGAAAAGCGAAAATAAAACTTGAACCAGGTCTTTCACCAGGAAAAATATTGAGAATGAAAGGTAAAGGATTACCGAACATAAATACAAAAAAACAAGGCGACCAGCTTATTGTTGTTAATATTTATGTCCCTCAGAAAATTTCAAATCAAGAAAAAGAATTAATGCAGACATTAATGAATAGTCCAAACTTTAAGCCAAAAGAGCGGACTAAAAAATCAAAAAATATATTTGAGCATTTCAAAGACATCTGGAATTAATGTCTATCTGGAGTAAACTCAATCCAAAAAATTTTTTTACAAAGGAAGAGATTACAATTCTGCTCTTCCTTATTTTGTTTACAATTGGAGGCGTAATTCTTAAGAATTTCAATTTAATCTTTCAAGTTGAAAAGCCTAAAAATCAATTTGAAAATACTGATATAGATAGTATATTAGTCGCAGTTTTTAGCGATGAAAAGATTGATAAATCGGAAACGATTATCAATCCTAAAAGAGATAATTCATTAAAAAAACAAAGCATTGACCTCAACAAAGCGACAGTTGAAGAATTAAGCAAGTTGCCAGGAATAGGTGAAAAAACAGCAATGAAAATAATTGAATATCGCCAGAGATTTGGTGGTTTTAAGAAAATTGAAGAGTTGATGAGAGTAGAAAGAATTGGCCAAAAAACTTTTGAAAAAATTAAAGATTATTTAATCATAACAAAATAGTTTTCGGAGGAAAGATGTCTACTGCTCAAAAATCAGAACCTGCATATATACACATCATTCTTATCTTAATTATTGTTGGACTTACTTATCTTTTAATTCAAGTAGCTATTCTTGAACCTCAAAGAGTAATTGAACAAGAAAAATACTTCAAAGAGGAATCAAGACTTAGAATGTTAAATCTCAAACAGCTTGAACTTTTGTACAAAGAAAAACACGGGAAATATACTGATAGTTTTGATTCCTTGTTTAATATTTTTAAGAAAGATCCCAATATTCAAGCAAAAGTTGATTCCTTATTCAGGCCGCTTAAGCATGGTCAATTCGTGCTTGATTCACTTAGATGGTCTCCTAAATCTCACCGTGAATATGTATTGCAGATTGATTCAACTTTAAGAACCGATTCAGTATTTACTCGAAGCGGACGCTTCTTAAGAATTGATACAACTATTGTTAAAGGGGAGTTGTATTATATCGAGTGTCCCGATGGTTATGGTTCGATTGGTGATCTAAGTAATCCATTAAAAGTTAACACTACAAGCTGGGGAGAAAAATAATTATTAATGGATGGGTTTCGAGTTAACTCAGTCGGATTTTTCATTGGTCGTGAAAGTCTCTACTGGGTTATACTCGAAACTCAATCCGATCAACGAATTGAACTAAAATCAATTGAAAAAATCCCATTCCATGAACCATTAGATCTTATAAATTACATATCGCAAGAAAATAGATTAAAGATTTACAATATCCTCCAAAAATTTCCCTTTGAGAACCTTGAATACAAAAAAATAAATCTTGCAATTGATTCAACTCTATCTTACGTTGTAAAGTTACCCGTCGAAAGAAACTTATCTCCTGAAGAATTAAAAGATCATTTAATCTGGGAATTTTCTCAACACTTCTATAACGAAAAACACGAGGATTATTCAATTGCATTTCACCCAATTTACCTTAAACCAGATAGTAAATTTGATTCAATCATTTTCCTCAGCATTCAAAAAGTTTTCTTGAACTTTTTCAAATATTTGTTTGAAGATTTGGGCATTAAACTTAAAATTACAGATATTGATCATTTTTCGGCAGAAACACTCTGCTTTGCTGTCTATCCAGAATTCTCTTTATCAAATAACTTTTTAATATCTCTTAAATCAGATTTTTTTGAGTTAAGTTTGATACAATCAGGAACTCTGGTTAATTACAGAAAAGTGACTTTCAATAATCAAGAAGAGGTTTTAAATTACTTCGAGAAAGAACTCGCACCAATTATTAAAAGTATGAAAAACAGAATTGGTAAAATTTATATCTGGGGCGAAAATTTAAAGAGCAGATTTGTCGAAGAGTTAAATTCGATTGTACCTGTCGAAGTGGTATTAATTAATCCATTCAAGAACTTTATTATTAACAAGAATGTGCTGAACTCTCCTGTTTATGAAAACTTCCACGAGTTTACCGCAGCTTGCGGAATAGCCCTCAGGAGATAATAAATGAGAATTATATCAGGTGAATTAAAAAGCAGAAAAATTAAAACCATTAAATCTCCTGAATTAAGGCCTGCCACAGATCGTTATCGAGAAACTTTGTTTAATATTCTAAGACATTATATCGATTTTGATGGAATAAGTGTGTTAGATCTCTACGCAGGTACAGGTGCAGTTGGATTTGAAGCTATTAGTCGTGGAGCAAAAATCTGTAGTTTTGTTGAAAAAGATTTTCAGACTTATAAACTTATTATTGAAAATGCAATTTCTCTTGGGATTGAGGATAAAGTAAAAGTTATAAAAGATACAGCGGAAAATTTTACCAAAAAGACCTCTGATAAATTCGATTTAGTTTTTGCTGACCCGCCTTATAATTCTGATACAATTTATGTCGTTTATCAGAACATTATTTATCGTGGATTGGTAAATGACGGTGGAGTGCTGGTTATTCAGAGAAGTCGATCTACAATTAAAGAAGACAGTGAGATATTTCAAATGCAGCCATACCGAAAAGTAGGCGGTGATGTAATTTATTTAAAAGTCTTTGGAGCTAAATAAAATGAAAAAACTAGTAATCTATCCAGGGACATTTGATCCAATTACATTTGGACATCTTGATGTTATTCAAAGAGCATCAGAATTATTTGACACGGTGATAGTAGCTGTCCTGGAAAATGCGTCAAAGAATCCGCTCTTTACAAAAGAAGAAAGAGTCGAGATGATTAAAGAAGCTGTAAAATCGATTTCAAATGTTGAAGTAGATGTGTTCGATGGATTGCTTGTTGAATATGCTAAACGGAAAGGAGCAATTGCAATCATACGAGGATTGAGAGCAGTCAGTGATTTTGAATATGAATTTCAAATGGCATTGATGAACAGAAAAATTTCAAGCGGGATTACAACGGTCTTTTTAATGCCTCACGAGAAATATACTTATTTGAACTCAAGTATTGTGAGAGAACTTGCACGACTGAATGCAAATGTTAGTGATTTTGTTCCTCAGTTTGTTGCAGAAAAATTAAAAGAAAAATTTGCTAAAAAATAGTCTTTTAGGCTGCTTTTCAATTCGTCAGAATTTATGCTTTAATTTTTTGAGAATTATTCAAGCCTAATTTCTTTGTCACATAAATGTAATCTTCAAATGAGTTCATATTATAAAACAAATCTTCATTAAAAAATGGCAGCGAAGAAGGATCAATAATCTCAGCTCCAAGTTTTTCAATTACATTTTGAATTGAAATATCTCTGGGTGAAAGTCCTTGCTGCAAATTTAGATTTAATATCACCTCAATCTCATCGACAATGCTTTTTGAATAAATTCCAAAAGTTGGTTCAATATAATCTCCGACTTTACAAACAACTATTTTTTTATCTGATTTATAATTGCAAATGTATTCTATCATTTCTTTGTTCATCAGAGGTAAATCACAGGAGATAATAAAGTTCTTTTCAGTTTCAGTTTCAATAAGTCCAGCATGAATTCCGCTTAAAGGTCCCATGTTTTTATAAAAATCTTCAACCATCGGAATGTGGAGGAAAACGAAATTTTCTGGTGAGTTGGTACTTAGAATAACTTTTGGAAAAAGTTCTTTAAGTTTTTCAACGAGTACTTGAATTATTGATTTATTGCCAATTGGAAGGAGCGCTTTTTCTTTTCCCATTCTTTTGCTTTTGCCGCCAGCTAAAACGATAGCAGTTATATCTTTAAACATAATTCCCCCGTATTCGATTACATTTAATTTTGATTTTTAGCTTTTAACCCATTTATACAGTATCTCTAAAAATTTTTGAAAATAAATTTATCTCTACTCTCAAAAGAAGAAATTAATTTCCAATCTTTCCAATTCAAATATAAGAGATGAGCCGATGCTTTTAAATACAAAGAAGAAACACAATAATTTTTATTTGCTGCTTGATCTTAAATTTAAATGAACTCTGTCCAATAAGTGATCTGATCTTTTTTCATTCTACTTCAATTTTTTGATTTAGTAATTTTGAAAAAATGAATTTTATACTTTGACGTTTTTATGGAAAAAATGAAGCAGCAATTAAAACTTCTATTTACAGACTCAGGTTTGGGTGGAATCAGCATAATGGCTGAAGCCGCTGATTTTCTTATAAAAGAAAAACCATTTGAGAGTGTTGATTTAATTTATTTCAACTCCACGCCTGACAAGAAGATCGGTTATAACAAAATGCCAAACGATGATGAACGAATTGCTGTTTTTAATTCTGCTTTGTATTCTATGAAAGAAAAATATAATCCGGATTTTATTTTTATTGCTTGCAACACACTTTCTGTTATTTATGAGCAAACAAGATTTGCAAAAGAAGAGAAAGTTCCTGTCGAAACAATTGTCAAGTACGGTGTGAATTCAATGAAAGAAAAATTACAGAGCGATCCGAAGTCGCAGGTGATAATACTTGGAACACCAACTACAATAAATAAAAACACTTATAAATTAAAATTAATTGAAAATGGTATCGATGAAACAAGAATTATAAATCAAGCCTGTCCAGATCTTGAGAGTGAAATTCAGATAAATCCAGAAAGCGATAAGACCAGAAATTTAATCCAGAAATATTTAGTTGAGGCACTGGAAAAGTTGCCAGATAAAAATGCCAAAACATTTCTTTCACTTTGCTGCACCCACTATGGATTTGCAGAAAAAGTATTTGAATCAGTGATGAATGAATTGAGATACTCTAACTATGAGGTTATTAATCCAAATAAAAGAATGGTCGAAAGCATTAAAGAAAAATTTAAGAATACAAATTGTGATCAAATACAAATGAGCAGTAAGGTTGTTTCAAAAGTAATTTTCTTTGAAGATGAAATAAGTTCAATAAGCAAGCTCCTAGAAAAAATTTCGGCTTTGGTTGCAGATAGTTTAAGAAACTATGAGCTGAAAGGGGATTTGTTTTAATTAAATGACAATACTAATGAGAATTATCAAAATACTTTCGACCGGTTGTAAAAATTATAGAGCAGGCTTTAGCTACTCTAAAAGTATTCTCATTAATTTTCCTAAAGTTATTAAAGCTTGTGGTGAATTTTATTGAAAATTTATTCGTGTCTATTAATATAAATCTGTCATGATTTAACTCCGAATTATAAAGATAAAATTCAAGCTCGATCGCTTTTTCTCCAAAAAATTCCCTTGCTCGGCTAAAAATTAATTCCTTTTTATAATCATTTAGTTGGTTATCTTCATCAAAGTTTATATGAAAAATTAGTTTATTTAATTTTTTAGATTTTTTTACAATGCTCAAAATGAAATTAAGATCGTCATCGTAATTTGGATTAATCATAAAATATTTATCACAAATTTCAATTTGCTGAGCTTCCCGCACATATGGGGAAAAAAGACGGAAATCAGAAATCGTTGTGCCTATGCTTAGTTCAATTGTTTTATTGTCTCTTAGCAAAAAGTTTTCAATATCATTGTTGTTATCACTGTTAAAATATTCTATGTCGTAAAAAATAATTTTATCCTTTTTTAGACTTTCGTACTTGATACCAATTTTTTCGGGTGTTTTTTGAGCTAATTCAAACAAGAAATTTTTTTGATCACTATTGATTATGTAGAATGCAAAGTTGAGATGTTTGGGATTGATATAATTTAAAAATTGAGATTCGTATTTGTTTTTAAGTGAATTTTTAATTTTTTCGAATTCATTTAGCCAAATTGATGTACCGCTGTTGTTGTCAAATACTATTATGTGATGTTGTTTTAAAATTTTTATCAAGCGAAAAAAATTGTACCCATTGTCTAAAACATCACGATTGTTTAAGAGCGTAAAAATAACATCTGGATCTAATACAATTGGCTGTTTCATTATTAATTAATCTTTTCTTTTTAATTGTGCTTTAAGTAGTGAAAATTCAAGTTCGGTTGATTCATCAAAAAAACCTTCCGGGAAAGGTTCCTTCAAAAAGCCATTATCAAGAATTTCAATTTCTTTTAGTTTTGTTATACCATTTTCATCGTTTTTATCAAAAAAATAAATCTTAACAAGGTCTTTTAATTTAGGTTTACTCACTTCATTATCAAAATGTGTAGGCAGCTCGAAATCATTTGCAATCAGTACTTGAAGTTTTTTAAGAAAATGCTCACTATGGGTTTCAATAATTAAGTAAGTAATTATCTGATTAAAAGTAAAATCCAGATATCTTAAAAAATAATCAACCAATTGTGATTGTAATTTTGGATGTAAATGAAGTTCAGGTTGTTCAATTGACACTATTACAAGCCTAGGTGAATTCAATGGATTTTCTTCTTTTTCAAGAATAACACCTAATATAGGTAAAATCTGAAGTAATCCACTGCAGGCTTCGGTTAAATTGGATTTACTTTTACCATCTATAGACACATATTCAATCCATCCTATGCCTAATTCGTTATTTTTATGCACGATTAGTTTACTTGCTAAGCCCATTTCTTTAATTTCAAAATTTATTAAAATCCAAGGATTATAGTATTCTAGATCACTATAAGTTTTTTGCAGAGTATTATGGTTTTTAGAAGGTTTTTCTATAACTTTTTTACGAATGGGTTGTTTATCATTACTAGTTGAAATGGTTCCCAATTTCTGATATTTTCTGTCAGAAGTACAATAAAGATAAGGTATGTAATAATAATCATTGTATTTAAAGACGTTACCTTCTAAATCAAAATATTTTTTAGGTTTCTCTCTTATAGCTGGAATATTCTCAAATGATTTTTTATCGCCAAAATAACTAAAGCATATGCTTGGAATTATATATCTAAATTTTATTAACTTCTTACAATAAGATTTAACTATTTTTATTTTTCTTTTGTATTCTTTTTGGTGTAAGATAATGTTTAATTCTTCAAAAACTAAATCAAAAGATGCATCTAAAAAGGGGTTAATAATTTTATTGGTATAATTATTCATGAATAGATGTTTATTTTGTAAATAAGACTCCAAATCATTGCAAGTATCGATTTTATCAAGGTAATATATTTCATTGGTTTTTAGGTCATAAATTCCAAAAGAAAAAAACAATTTTTCTTTTTCCTGAGATATTCTTAAAAAAACTTTAAAGCTTAAATTTTTTGTTTCTTCACGAAATTCATCTTCATTTTCATATATTTTATGTTTTTTAATTAAATGTCTTAAATCATTAGGAATAGAATAAAAAATACCTCTCGCATTTTTCATCGTCAATTCAAAAAACATTACTTTACTAACATCATTATTTAATACAGTATCCTTAAAAGAAAATAAATTTATATCTTCAAAGTTAAAACTTAAATTTTTTTCGTCAGATAATGGAGCTCCAGAATATCCTGCATTAAATAAATTATAAAAGAAAAATCTTGTAGCTTTTATAAGTGAGCTTTTACCTGAGCCATTATTCCCAAAAAAAAGCACTATTGGTTTAAGTTGAATCGTAATATCTTCAAAACTTCGAAAATTTCTTATTCTTAAAGATACTTCGGGCTGATTTTTTATCATTGTTTTTTACCTTTCATCTACTTCTTTAATGTGTACTAAAATTTTTTGACCCAAAAATCTTACTTAAATTTTTTATAAAGTTATATTCATCTCTTAATATTTCAAGATTTCTTTTTTTACTTAAAAATCCTGCCCATCATTCTGCCAAAAATTTTTCCAAGAATTCTGCGGCCAATTCTTTGGCCAATTTTTCCTTTTTGAACGGCGTTAATATCCCCAAGTATGCGGGCTATGAAATAGAGAATGGTGCGAATTTGATTGATAGACATAACCTGTCCTATGTTTACTTAATTTTACAAAAATATTTTTTATCTAAAAAGATATGAGTACAACTTTTTCGATTTTTCCAAATAAAAAAGCCCGACCATCTTTGATCGGGCTTAACAAATCAAATTCTTTTAGATTTAATTAAAACATTTCCTGATCTATTTCATCAGGATTTAATCTGTCTCGTTTTTCTTTATAGTTATTAAACTTATAACTAATTCCTAAAAATAGAACCCTTGTATCCATTTTTCGATTGAACTTGGAAGTGAAAGTCTCCCCATTTACTTCACCGCCAAATTTACGCGTATTGAAGACATCGCTTAATCGTAAGGTAACAGATAATTTGTCGTTCAAGAAATCTTTTCTTAATGCCAGATCCAATCCATACATTTCATACATTTTACCTTGAGCTATAATGGTGCTTCCGCCATAGCGACCGCCTCCGCCGCCAAATCCTCCACCGAACATTCCGCCCATTGTAATTGTTGGTGAGTTGTAATTGAAGACAATCTGTAATTGAGTTTTATCCCAAAATATAAACGAAGACATTATTCTAGTCATCCAGCTCGTTGCGTCTTGATTAACATTTAAGATTCCCTGACCGTCAACTTTTGTTTTGAAGTAAGAGAAGTTGGCAACGAGTCTCCACCATTTTGCAACTGGTTGTGTCCAGATAAACTCAACACCATAGTTTTCGCTTTTGGCTACATTGGCAAATGTGGTGTAAAGAACCCCATTTGGTTGAAGTGTTGTTAAAGATGAAATGACGCCGTTTGTGGTTCGGTAGAAAATACTTGTATTAAGAAATACAAATCCAAGAGCGTTGTTAAGATTCAGTTCATAAGAATTTGTGTATTGAGGATCAAGGTATGGATTACCTGCAAAGACATTAAGAGAATCAGAGTAATCTACAACTGGATTAAGCTGACGGTTGTTTGGTCTATCAACTCTTCGGCTGTAGCTTAGTTGCACTTCATTCATTGGTAAAAATTCGTATGAAATGTGTATTGAAGGATAAAGTGAAGTGTAATCTTTTTTAAATGATTGATTAGTTAAAGGCAGATTAGATTTTGTATAAACCTGCTCGCCTCTTAAACCAAACTGATATTTAATTCCAAACAATTGATGAGAAAAAATTCCATAAAGTGCATAAATCTGTTCATCGTATTCGAAGTAATTTTTAAGTGCCAGATTATCCACAAAAACTTGATTTGCAAAATCATAATTAAAGTAGTCGCTGTAAGTATTTACTTTTCTGATTGTTGCTTGAAATCCTGTTTCAAGTCTAATCCCAGATTTAAAAGGATGAATGTAGTTTGTTTGAGCAATATACATATCGTTTTTACCTTCACCAGAAAGTCTCCTCAATGAATGAACATAAGAAGTGGAAGGTAAATAAACATTATTCCATTGTTCAGCATCTTCGAGGCGGTTCATCTTAAAATTAGAATAAAGGAAATCGGCAGTAAATTCACGACCTTTTTCCTCAAAAGTTCTTTTGTATCCAAAAGAAAAGTTAAGCGAATTGAATGTTCTATCACCAGTATTGGAACGAATCATTTCAGATTCAAGAATATTACTTGCGTTGTAGGTTAAGTCATTGTTTGATGAGTTATTATCAAAAGTATTGTTTCGGTACTTTAGTGATGAGCTGAATGAATTGAAATCATCTAAGTTATAATCTGCGCCTAATGTAAAATTGTGAGAGTTCATTTTGTTTAAGCCAGACTGAGTCTGGTTTAAGAATGGTGATGTTGTTGATATACTCGATACTCTAATGTTTGTACCTGAAGAATTAAATCTATTAATTCTGCCATCATAACCAGCATAAACATTCACACCATCAAGTTTGTAGTTTATATTAAATGATGTATTGTATTTATCACCAGTTCCTGCGTTAAGTGTAATAATTCCATTTATACCGGCGTCTTTTCGTTTCTTAAGGACAATATTAATTATTCCAGCTGTACCTTCGGGATCATAACGAACAGAGGGATTGGTAATTAATTCAATCTGTTCGATTTGACTTGCAGGAATTTGTGAAAGGATGTCATAAGTGCTTACGCCTTCCATATTGGTTGGTTTACCATCAAGGAGGAGGCGAATGTTCGTGCTGCCTCTTAAAGCCACATTTCCATCTGCATCAACTGTTACCGATGGAATGTTTTGCATTACATCAAGCGCTGAACCTCCTACATTGGTCAGATCTTTTTCTACATTGATAACTTTTTTATCGAGATTATTGATTATTAATTCTTTTTCACCCTGAACTACAACATCACCGAGTTTAACTACAGCTGGTGAAAGTTTTATTACTCCAAGATCTACTTCAGGATTTCTTGGAGTAACAAGAACAGAGTCGATTACTCGAGTTTCAAATCCAATAAAACTTATTTTGATAAAGTATCTTCCAACATTTACATTATCAAGAACGAAATTTCCTTGAGAATTTGAGATCGTTCCTGTTGCCATTGATGAATCTCGAAATCTGTATAAAACAATATTTCCGTATTCGATTGGTTTCCCGGATTGCTCATCGATTAATTTCCCGGTAATTTTCCCATTAATATTAAGATTACCCATTGGTGATCTTCTTTGATCCTGTGCTTTTGTAATATTGAAAAACAAGAGCACAATAATTACGACTTTCAAAATATTTTTCATATATCTCCTCATTTTTATTTTTCTTTTGACAATAATTTGTGGTTCTGGTTTAAAACAAAAATATTTAGAATATTGTTCTTAAAATGCGAACTAAATTAAAAGAGGTATTTATGACAAATAACAACTGGCTTATATCTTTTTACCTGATTATATGTTTCCTTTTTATAAACAATTCGGTTTTTTCACAGATCAGTAGACTTGTAAATATTCAAGAACTAGATTCAACAATTTTAGTTGATGTTCGATACGCTACTGAAAATAACTTTACAGGTCAAAAACTTTATGAAACTAACAAAGTGTATTTGATCAAAGAAGCTTCCGAGTCACTTGTAAAAGTCAATCAATATTTAAAAAAGAAATACAATTTAAGATTAAAAATTTTTGATGGATATCGCCCGCTTTCCGTTCAGAAAAAAATGTGGGCAATTATGCCTGATGAAAGATATGTTGCAAATCCTGCAAAAGGTTCGAGGCATAATCGAGGATGTGCAGTTGATTTAACGCTTGTAGATTCGCTGGGGAACGAATTGGATATGGGAACGCCTTATGATGATTTCACAGAGAAATCACACATCGATTATAAAAATCTGCCTGAAAGAGTTTTGCAGAATAGAAAAATACTTCAAGAAGCGATGACGAAATTTAATTTTCTTCCGATGCGAACAGAGTGGTGGCATTTCGATTACAAAGGCTGGGAAAAGTATCCAATTTTAGATATCAAGATTAAGTAACTATAATCAGTTAAAATTAAACTAACCTGGCAAGATTATTTTTTCAATAAAATCACCTTTGATCGTTAAAAAATCCATTTACAATTAAAAAATTGCTAAAAGTAAAAGAATCATCCCTCTAGGCTTGCATATTATTCAAAAAATTTTATCTTTAATCTAACTCTTATTTTAACACAATGGAGGAGAATTACAATGTCAGAGAATCCCAAACCTAAGTTTGCGGTAATCGGTGCAGGCCATGGAGGACTAGCAATGGCAGGTCACCTTGCTATTATGGGTTTCGAAGTTAATCTCTATAACAGAAGTGAAGAGAGATTATGGGGTGTAAAATCTACGGGTGGAATTAGAATAGAAAGTGATTTTGGCCTGGAAGGATTTGGAGAGATTCGGATTGCAACTACCGATATGAAAGAAGCCATTGAAAATGTTGACATAATAATGATAGTGGTTCCTGCGACAGCTCACAGGTTTATAGCTGAACAGATGGGACCCCATTTGAAAGATGGGCAGATAATAGTTTTAAACCCTGGCAGAACTTTTGGGGCGTTAGAATTTAAACAAGTTTTGAATTCAATGAACATAAAAACAGATGTCATTCTAGCTGAAACACAAACTTTTATTTATGCATCGAGGGCTATAGGACCCGGACAGGCAAAAATTTTCAGAATTAAAAATTCTATCCCAATTGCATCAATTAGAGCTCATCTTATTCCAGAAGTTTTAAAGAAACTGAGGATTGCATATCCTCAATTTGTTCCTGGTGATAATATATTCAAAACAAGTTTTGATAACATTGGAGCAGTCTTTCATCCAACTTTGTGTATATTGAACGCAGGTTGGATTGAAGATGTATCTGATTTTCAGTTTTATGTTCAAGGGGTAACTCCTTCGGTTGCTAAAGTACTTGAAGAAGTTGATAGTGAAAGAGTCAAGGTTGCAGAAGCACTGGGAATAAGGTCTTTGACTGCCAGGGAATGGTTATACTTAGCTTATAGTGCATCAGGTGATACACTCTACGATGCTATGATGGCAAATCCAGGGTATAGAGGAATACTTGCTCCTAAACGATTAAATATGAGATACTTGACCGAAGATGTTCCAACAAGTCTTGTCCCGATCGCATCAGTTGGTAAAAAATTAGGTGTTGAAACTCCAACAATAAATTCCTTAATACATCTGGCTTCTTTGTTGAATCAGACAGATTATTGGGAGATTGGAAGAACAGTTGAGAGATTGAATATAGCCGACCTTTCTTTAAGAGAATTAAGACTATTAGCAATAGGAGAAAAGTTATGAAAAAGAAAATTATTATAGGTTGTGCACTCGGAAATTGTGTACACATTGGCGGTTTAAATCACTTTCTTCAATTAGCAGAACTCGAAGGCTTTAAAACAATCTCTCTAGGTCCTGCTGTCCCCCTTGAAAGACTCTTTAAAGAAATTAAAAAATATAATCCCGATATAATTGCTTTAAGTTATAGATTAACGCCAGAAGTTGCAGAGAATATTTTTAAATCTCTAGAAGAACTAATTAAAAAAAATCCATTTTTAAAAGAAAAGAATTTCATCTTTGGAGGAACAACAAGTGTTGCTGAGGTTGCCAGAAAATTTTCATTCTTTTCAAAAGTTTTTGATGGAACAGAGGATCAAAATTATGTGATTTCTTATCTCAGAGGACAAACCTTAGAACGAGGGGAACAGCTCTATCCTCAAACACTCGAGGAAAGAATAAAACAAAAATATCCTTATCCAATTTTAAGACATCACTTTGGCAGACCCACACTTGAAGAAACGATAGAAGGTGCCCGAAAAATTGCAGAAGCACAGGTCCTCGATGTTATTTCACTGGGAACGGACCAGAACGCTCAAGAATTTTTCTTCAGACCAGAGCTGATGAGAAAAGAACTTGATGGTGCAGGTGGAGTTCCTGTTCGTAAACCTGAAGATTTAAAAGCAATTTATGAAGCATCGAGAACAGGCAATTATCCATTGATGAGATGTTATAGTGGGACAAATGATTTGATTAAATGGGCGGAAATGTCAGTTGAGACAATTAATAATGCCTGGGCTGCTATTCCATTAACCTGGTACAGTGTAATGGATGGAAGATCCACTCGACCTCTTGAAATTTCAATTGCTGAAAATCAACAGGCAATGAAATGGTACGCTGAAAGAAATATTCCAGTCGAAGTAAATGAATCTCATCAATGGAGTCTGAGAGACGCTCACGATTCGCTGGCAGTTGCGACCGCTTATCTTGCGGCTTACAACGCAAAAAAGATGGGTGTTAAAAAATATGTTGCCCAATTTATGTTTAATACTCCGCCTGGAACAAGTCCACAAATGGATCTGGCAAAAATGATGGCCAAGAATGAGTTGATTGAAGAATTAAAAGATGAAAATTTTGATTTTTATCGTGAGGTAAGATCTGGTATCGCTCACTTTTCTCCTGATCCAGATATAGCAAAGGGTCAACTTGCTGCATCAATCTTAATAACCCTTTATATGAAACCGCACATTCTTCATGTAGTTGCTTATTGTGAAGGCGATCACGCTGTTTATCCAGAAGAATTAATTGAGAGTTGTAAGATTGCTCATGGAGTAATAAAAAATGTTTTGAATGGTTTACCAGATATTTCAAATGATAAAAGATTAAAGAAACGAAAAGATGAACTTAAGAAAGAAGCAAAGATAATTCTTGAGGCAATTAAGAACTTTGGAAGAAATATGAGTGATGATCCACTTGCAGATCCAAAAGTGCTGGCAAAAGCAATTAAAGAGGGAATTTTAGATACTCCGCATTTTATAGGAAATCCGCACCTGTGTGGTAGAATCAAAACAAATCTGATTAACGGCGCATGGTTTGCGGTTAACCCAAGAACAGGTAAAATTATTAAAGAAAAGCAGAGGCTTAAAAAGTATCTCAAATGAAAGGAGCGTTTTTAGATGACAAGAATAGTAGGAATAAACAAGCCTGAGCGGTTTGATCTTATTAAAGATATGCTGATTAAATTTCCTTATAAAAACTGGAAAAATCAAAAGGTATTTTCAACCGAACATTCTACATTTGGAATTGTATCGAATACATTGACTGATGAAGAATTTGATAAATTCGAAAAAGAAAAATTTGTTGAACAAAACATTTTTGATGATCACTTTGCTAGAGCAAGGGAAATAAACGGCTCATTAGTATTGGAAAGGGATTATCCAGGGGTTGCTCCACTCTATTTTGGTTATACAAATGATGGAAGTTTAGTTTTCGCATCTGAAATTAAAGCTTTAATTGGAATAACGCACAAAATTAATGAGCTAAAACCAGGAAGCATTTTTCAAGACAATAAAATTAACTCGACAGATGTAGTAAATACTGATAATGTTTTTTTAGAATTAGACGAAATCTCGATTGGCAAAAAATTAAAAGATTTAATTGAACAAACAATTTCAAAAAGAATTTATAAAGGAAAGATTGGCTCATGGTTGAGCGGCGGTTTGGATTCAAGTATCATTGCAAAAATCGTAAGCAAATTTTATCCGGATTTATATACATTCAGTGGAGGACTTAAAGGTTCATCTGATTTGCAATATGCTTCTTTAATGGCTGAACATTTAAAGACCAAACATTTTGAGATTATTGTTTCAATCGATGAGATATTAAAGGAATTGCCAGAAGTTATTTACGCACTCGAATCTTTTGACGTTTATCTTGTGCGATCGTCAGTGATTAATTATATGATTACTAAGAAAGCATTTGAATACATTGATTATGTCTTCTCTGGAGAAGGAGGAGATGAATTATTTGCAGGGTATTCTTATTTGAAAACTTTTAATCTAAGTGATTTGCCGGCTGAACTAAATGCCCTGATAAATGTTCTGCACAATACTGCACTCCAGCGAGTTGATAGATGCTCAATGTCTTTCGGTGTTCAGGCAATAGTACCTTTTGCTGTTTCTGAAATAATAAAGTTTGCAGTTAAAATTCCACCAGAATTAAAAATTAAAAATGGAATTGAAAAATGGATTTTGAGAAAAGCCTTTGAGGATGTTTTGCCTGATAAAATTATTAAACGAAAGAAAGAAAAATTCTGGGAAGGTTCAAATGTAAAGAATTTGATTTCTGAATATGCGGATTTTAAAATTTCAGATGAAGAATTCAGATCTCAGAGAAAAACAAAATCGAATTCAGTTTTAAGATCAAAAGAAGAATATTTTTATTACAAGATTTTTACTGAATGTTTTGGTGAAATTGAGAACTTCGATTGAGTTGGATTTTAAAATATTAGTAATTCTAAAATCGCCTGAATTAAAAAATAAAATCTTAGCTTGAAAATGTTTACTCTGAAATTTTATTTAAATGTTAGTTCAAGATACAACCAACCAATTGCAATTGAAATAATTGTAATTATCACACCAACTTTCAGGTATTCAACAAATTCCAGTTTTACACCATAACGCTTAGCTGATTCAGCAACAATTAAATTTGCAACTGAACCTAGCAAAGTCAAATTACCCGCAAAAGTTGAAGACATTGCAAGTATCAACCACGCTTTTTCAGGATTAATAAATTGACCAATCAATGGTTTAAAGAGCATTACTGCAGGAACATTGGATACAATATTGCTCAATATTGCTGAAGATACAGCAAAAAGCCCGCTATTGCCTTTTGCTATTGGTTCAATTAAATCAAATAATTTTTTACTCAATGCATTTTTTTCAATTGAACCTGTAATTATAAAAAGGCTTGCAAAGAAAACTAACAACGACCAATCAATTTCTATAAAAACTCTTTGTGGTTTTAATCTACGGGTAACGAGCAGAATTGAAGCCGACGTAAGTGCAGAAAGTGGAAGAGGAAAATTTAGAATGATCATCCCAACAAAGATAAATCCAGCGACAATACACTTTACAAAAAGAGGCTTATAAATTCTGAAATTAAATTCAGGAAATTGTTCAAAATTTTCCTTCTTGAATTCACTTTTGTAAATCAGAATTATAATGATGTAAAGAATAAGCAGACTTAATATTGATGGTATAATTAAAGCTCCAGTAAATTTCAGAAATGGGATTTTTGAGCTCATTCCAATTATCATATTTTGAGGATTTCCAATTATCGTAGCAGCGGAACCAATATTTGCTGAAGCGGCAAGTGCGATTAAATAGGGAATTGGATTTCTTTTCAATGAGATGGCAATCTCAACAATCAAAGGTGTAAGCATAATGCAGATTGTGTCGTTAAGAAAAATGGCAGATAAAATTCCCGAGGAGAAAATTATTAAAATCAGCAATTGTCCCGGTGATTTTGAAAAATGAATTATCTTCGATGCAACCAGTTGGAAAAAACCTGATATACCTAAGTTAACATTTATAATCATCATTCCAAGCAGAAGTGTAATCGTATCTAAATCAATTGACCGATAAGCATCATCGAGTGAAATTGCCCCAGTTAAAACCAAAAATGTTGCACCGACAAGTGAGATTGTTGCTCGATTCATCCTGAGCTTTGGAAGACTTCCAATAGCAATTCCCGTAAGTGTGATGATTGTAATTGTGGTTGTTAAAAAAAGCTTGTAATCTATTTTCTGAAGAAATTCGAACATTACATTTCTATCCAATTTTTAATCAACTCATCACCAAATTTGGTTAAGATAGACTCTGGATGAAATTGTACTCCTTCGATTGGAAAGTGTTTGTGTCTAATTGCCATTATTTCATTGTCATCACTTTTTGCCGAGATTTCGAATTCCTCTGAAAGTGATTTTTCATCAATGACGAGAGAATGATAACGAGCGGCTAAGAATTTTTCCGGCAAATTCCTGAAAATTGTTTTTCCATCGTTTTTAATCTCTGATGTTTTACCGTGCAAAATATTTTTTGCTCTAATAATCTTTGCTCCAAATAAGTAACCGATTGCTTGATGTCCAAGACAAACTCCAAGAATCGGGATTTGCTTATTAAATTCTTTTATTGCAATAAGCGAGCCTTTGGAATTTTCGGGTCTTCCCGGTCCAGGTGAAATTAAAATTTTAGAGGGATTGATTTTTTGTATCAATTCGGAATTTATTTCATCATTCTTCAAAACAATATAATTTGCATTAAACTTAGCAAGTTGTTGAACAAGGTTGAAAGTGAAAGAATCGTAATTATCTATAACTAAGATCATTTAGTTTCTAAGATTTGTTTGTAATCTCTTTAAGATTTTTTACGACGGTTTCAATTTCTTCTCTTGTATTGTAAAAATGCGGTGAAAATCTCAGATATCCTTCTCTCACTGAAATATGAATTTTCCTTTGCTTTAATTGTTGAAAAACATTTTCAGGATTATCAACTTTAATGCTGACAATTCCAGACATTTGATAATCTTTATCGGGTTTGAAGAGAAAATAAAATTGATCTGTTTCGAGAAGGTTAATTAAATATTTTGTGTTTTCAATTATCTCTTTCTCAATTTCATTTATTCCGAGTGAGATAAAAAATTTTATATTCGGATTCAGCGATACAATTCCAGCATAGTTTAATGTTCCGTTTTCAAAGCGGTGAG
Organism: Ignavibacteria bacterium; assembly: GCA_013177855.1. Taxonomy (NCBI): domain Bacteria; kingdom Pseudomonadati; phylum Ignavibacteriota; class Ignavibacteria; species Ignavibacteria bacterium. Next base: position 168,226 of record JABLYA010000002.1, on the reverse strand, counting down.
CAGTCTCATCAAGTTCAAGTTTGTAGTCAAGAATATTCCAGGCATCTTTAACGCTCAACCATCCTACATATTTTTGATTGATTTTATCCTGAAGTTCTTTTGAAACATAAACGATGGTAGTCCCTTCAAGTCCAAGAAACCATTTCTGAATTCCCGAAGCTAAAAAGTCAATGTTCATTCTTTGAACATCGATGTTTACAACTCCAAACGATTGAATTGCATCTACTGCGAAAATTATCCCATTTTCTTTGCAGAGTTTTCCAATTTGTTCAAGATCTGCTCGATATCCACTTAAAAATTGTATGTGACTTATTGAAAGGAGTTTTGTTTTATCCGTGATATTTTTTCTAATCTCATCAAATATGATTTTACCATTTTTTGTTGGAAGTATTTTTACTTTCACGCCTTGCTTTTCAAGGTTCAAAAAAGGATAAACATTGGCAGGAAATTCAATATCAAAGAGAATAATTTCATCGTCTTTGTTCCATTGTAGTCCCTGAGCTAAGAGATTCATCGCATTTGAAACATTATCGACAAATGCAATTCGATCAGAGGTTGTATTGATAAATTTTGCGACTAATTCTTTTGTTTCTTTTGTAATGGCTAAAATTTCGTTGTAATTATCAATTGAATCTTCACTTCTTTGTTCAAGATATTTATTAATTGCTTTGACTGTGAAATCAGGAATTGGTCCTGTCGATGCGTGATTGAAATAAATCATTCCATTATTAAGATAAGTGAAATGCTTTCGAACTTCGTCTTTGTTTATCATAAATTTCTCATTATTTACTCAAAGATATAAATTCGTTTACAATCACTCTAAACATCATTTGATATATTTGCAAGCAAAAGAAGGAAATTAAAGATGAAAATAGCTTTACTCGATGCATTTTCAGGACTTAGCGGAGATATGATGATCGGTGCTTTTATATCGGCCGGGTTGCCGTTTGAGTATTTGCAGTCAGAATTGAAAAAATTGAATCTGGGCGGTTACGAATTATCGACTTCGAGTGTTCAAAAGAAATCTATCACCGCTGTAAAATTTGATGTAAAAATTTTAGATCAAAATTATCATAAAAACAATAAAGAACATCATCAAACAAATGAGCACCATCACGAACATCATCACACTACAAATGCACACAAGCATGCAGAACATCACCATCACCATGAAACCAGGACATATTCTGAAATTATGGATTTAATTAACTCAAGTTCATTGAATGAAAATGTTAAAGATATTTCGAAAAAAATATTCACCATCATTGGCGAAGCTGAAGCGAAAATTCATAATGTAAAACTTGATGATGTTCATTTTCACGAAATTGGCGCAATTGATTCGATTGTTGATATTGTTGGCTGTGCAATTGGACTTGATTATTTCAGCATTAAAAAAGTTTATACTTCAATAGTTCCTCTTGGACGAGGATTTGTTGAAACTCAACATGGCAGAATGCCAATCCCGGCACCAGCCACAATCGAAATACTCAAAGAATATCCTGTGACATTTGTTGATTTACCATTTGAGTTAACAACTCCAACTGGTGCTGGAATCATCAAAGCTCTTTCAAGCGGATTGATGAGTGATAAGAAAGTAAAAATCTCAAATATTGGTTATGGTGCAGGCAGCAAAGATATACCGCAGCTTCCAAACTTGTTTAGAATTTTAATTGGTGAATTTGTCGAAGGTTATTCAGTAGATGATTCTTACATTATTGAAACAAACATTGATGATATGAATCCAGAATTTTATCCATTTGTGATTGAAAAACTTCTTGAAGCAGGTGCACATGATGCTTATTTAATTCCTGTTATTATGAAAAAGGGCAGACCTGGAATTGTTTTATCAACTCTGTGCGAATCTTCAAAAGTTGATGAAGTTTTGAGAATTATTTATCGTGAAACAACAACTCTTGGTGTTCGCATCATTAAAATTGATCGAAGAAAACTTAACAGAGATATTGAATTCGTCGAGACTAAATTTGGAAAAGTAAAAGTAAAGGTTGTCGTTACCGAACACGGCAAAAAATACATCCCCGAATTTGAAGAGTGCAAAAAAATCTCCATTGAAAAAGGAATTCCAATCGCAGAAGTTTATAATCAAATATTAAAGCTTAATGATTAATCAAAACTTTTAATTGAATTCGCTAGATCATTGATGCAATGGAATGAGAAATCAATGTTTTAGAAGTCAGATAAAATCTCAAAAAGAAAAATTGATATGTATAAGATTTTTATTTTTACCGTTCTAATTTTTTTCCTTCAACTTTCAACGATAAACTGTAAAGGGAATATCAAAATGTCAGAACAAACAAAAAATAAAAATGAATTGAACTACGAACTTGCAACTTTTGGAGGAGGATGTTTCTGGTGTACCGAAGCTGTTTTCAAACAAATTGATGGCGTGATTGAAACAGAAGTCGGTTATGCCGGTGGTGATGTTGAAAATCCGACTTACGAACAGGTTTGCACTGGTAAAACAGGTCATGCCGAAGTTTGTCAAATTAAATTTGATCCCGAAAAAATTTCTTACAATGAGCTGCTCGAGATTTTTTTCAAAACTCATGATCCAACTACATTAAATCGTCAGGGTGCAGATGTTGGAACACAATACCGCTCAGTTATTTTTTATCACAATGAAACTCAAAAAAATCTTGCTATAGAATTTATCAAAAAACTTGAGCGGGAAGGAGTATTCTCTAAGCCGATTGTGACTCAAGTTGAACCGCTCAAAAATTATTACAGAGCTGAAGAATATCACCAAAATTATTTTGAAAAAAATCCTTACAGCACTTATTGCATTTTTGTTGTTGCACCTAAGGTTGAGAAAACAAAAAAAATCTTTCAGAATAAGTTAAAATAATCAAGCTTAATCAGTTAGACCTTGCTTTTTCCCTGTAGCTATTGAATATCTTTTGATTGTCATTTAAATTTTTTTAAAAAAGTGGAGGGTAAAAAATGAAAGGGCTAACAAATTATTTAATTTTTATTTTGCTTCTTCTCTGTTTTAATCAAAAACTTTCAGCTTATGGTCAATCACCTCGGTTTAATCCAACTATTTATAAAAAATACAAATCAATTTCTCTGCAAATGGAAAAATTAAAATCCAGTCATCTGAATAATTACACTTTTACAAAACGACCATCCAATAAATCAAATTTGCAAAATGAATTTATTACTGCTAAGGAGAGGCTTGATACTGCAATTTATTATGCAAAGCAATTTGCATTGGACAGCGAATTACGAGCTATTTTATTAAATGAATTTGCATCAACTACTCCTATGGGAGATTCAATTGATGGTAAATCCTTATTCATCAGTTATTATTTTTATTCAAATCAAAAAGGGAATTTTGTAGTTAATTGTGCAAGCGCTTTTGCATATTTAGATACCTCTATTGTTAATTTCCCATTTACGGGTGGAACACTTGCAATTACACGTAATTTTATTGACAGCGATTCAGTTTCATTGATTGCTGAAGCTAACGGCGGTTATCGATTTAGATCGGAAGAGGGAACATCAACTTCAATTTTTTATGAATTACGAAATTTATCGAACGAAGATTTGTTCTTCCCTGATACAAGCAATATTTATTGGAAGGTTACATACTATAAAGCCGATACGAGTTATAATCCACGCGGATTTTTAACTTTTTATATAAATCCAACTGATGGAAATATAGCTAGGAAATTTCAAGGTGATTTTAATCCTGTAACAATTAAAGAAAAATTTGAGAATGTTGACTCAGTTGCAAAAGCCAATTATCCTGATGCAAAACTAATGTATGCTTTAGGTTTTTTAACTTCAGACTTTGATGGAAGATCTTGGGCTAATTCTTATGGTTATTTATCTCAGGATACTATAAAGTTTACAGTAAATTTATTCTTTGGTGTTCCGGTTCTGGATGATACTTCAGGCTGGCTATTTGAGGATTTTGAATTCAATAAACAATTGGAACTTAATTCATATTTGGACAGCGATACTCTATTTGCAATTGGTGAGTTAAATGGTGGCAAAGCTTTTCGTGAAACTTACCAGTTAATTTCTGGGGGTTACCTCTATTCGCAATCGTTTTTTGATACTTCGTATGTTCGTTTTCATTCAATTTATAATGGAGTGGATTCAACTACAGGATATGAGAAAAATTTATTTCTATTGATTGATCCTGTTACGGGTAACTTCATTACTTCGATTTTACTTAAAAATGAATCAAAAATTGTTACCATTCCGAATAATTTCATACTTTATCAGAATTATCCAAATCCATTCAATTCAGCGACAAAAATTAAATATTACATTCCCATTTCAGGAAATGCTTCGATTAAGATTTATGATTTGTTAGGAAGAGAATTAAAAACTTTAGTCTCGGGTTACCATACAGCTGGCGAGTATGAAATTACATTTGATGCGGGAAAATTATCTTCAGGAATTTACTTTTATGAACTTAAAACTGAAAAATCAACTTTAGTTAAGAAAATGGTCTTGTTGAAGTAAAGAATTAAAAATCGTTTTTCTAAACAAAGCTCATCGGGTTTTGAAAAAATTTTTGTCATTCCTATCACCCGATGAGCTTTATTATTTTATTATAAGAAGTTTAAATATTTCTCTTCTCTGGTTGATTAAAATTTCAGTGAAATAAATCCCGCTTGTTAACTTGTCAGTTTCAAAATTTAGTTCGTAGTTACCCGCTTCGCTATGCTCATTGTAAATGTCAAGCAAATTTTCCCCGAGTAAGTTATATATCTTAAAAAAGATCTTATAAGTAGAACTCAAATCTGATTTTTGAATTTCATATTTGATTTTTACTTTGCCATTTGTTGGATTTGGGTAAGGCTGATATATTTTAATAAACTCAGATTTATTTTTTTGATTTTCAACTCTGGTGACTTTTTTCAATTTGTAAATTCTGCCTTCGTATCCAACCACATAAATTTCGTTTTGATCATCAATTCCAAATGAACTTATTGCTTGAGGGCAAGTAGCGATTAGTTCATTAACGGGAGTTGATGAACCGTCGTAGGTCAACGCCCAAATTTTTTTTGAACCGAAATCGCCGTAAATATATTTCCCGGTTAATTCTGGGAATTGATTTCCACGATAAACATAACCGCCAGTTATTGAAATCCCTTCGATGTGAGAATATTCATAAATCGGAAAAATGTAAGAACCTGAGCAACCCGATAGATTATATGGGTGATTGCCCTCATAACATCGCCAACCATAGTTACCGCCATTCTCAATTATATCAATTTCTTCCCAATCATATTGACCGACATCGGCGCACCATAATTTGTTTGTGACTTGATCGAAGCTAAATCTCCACGGATTTCTTAAACCGTAAGCATAAATTTCTTTTTTTATATTTGGATCAGGAGAATTTGCAAAGGGATTATCAGCGGGTATTGCATAATTTAATGGAGCTTGTCGATTGTTTACATCAATTCTTAAAATTTTCCCGAGTAGATTAGTCAAGTTTTGCGCATTGTTTTGTGGGTCACCAGCTGAGCCTCCATCTCCGGTTGCAATGTAAAGATATCCATCAGGTCCAAACGCTAAACATCCGCCATTATGATTTGAGTAAGGTTGATTAAATGTCATCAAAATTAATTCAGAATTTTTATCAGCTGAATCGGGATTTGTTGGTGGAACTCTAAATCTCGATATCACAGTTCTCCTTGGATTGTTCGCAGTATAATTAACATAAAAATATCCATTTGAAGAGAACTGAGGATGAAATGCGAGTCCAAGCAAACCCATCTCACCACCCCAAGAAACTCTATCACTTATATCTAAAAAAACTTTCTTAGTTGTGGTGTTTCTATCATTTACAAATACAATTATTCGTCCTTGCTGCTCTACAACAAAAAGGCGATTTGTTCCATCACGAGGAGATTGTAAATCAACAGGATTTGAAAAAGTTAAATACGGAAAGGCTTCTTCGAGCGAGAAACTTGTTGATTTGGTTTCATTGCAAGAAGCAATTACAAATGTTAAGATTAAAATTGTGAAAATTTTTTCAATCATATTTGAACCCGCTGTTTGTTGTTAATGCAATTTTGTGATAATTATTGCAATTAATCAATATAATTTTTGTTGGCAATGGAGATAACCATAATTCAACCTTAATAATAAAAAGATGCTGGGAACGTAAAACAAATGATATTATGGAATCTGACTTTGTAGAGACAAAAAATTTTTATTAACAGGTTGGATTTTTAAGATACTTTAATCAAGAAAAAAATTTTTTGAAAAAGATAATAACTATCTAATCGAACTATAACCACCAAGAATACCTTTCTTTGATAAAACAATTTGCCAAAGTTGATTTTTCCTTGCACGAAATGCACCAGCACATGAGAGTAAAAAATACTCCCACATTCTGTAAAATCGCTCGCCATACTTATCCTTTAGTTTATGCCAGTTGTTTTTAAAATTATTATACCAAGCCATTAAAGTTTTATCATAATCGGCACCGAAATTATGAACATCTTCGATTACAAATAGATTTTCTACAGTTTTAGAAATTTGGGCAAGAGATGGCAGCATTCCATTTGGGAAAATGTATTTATGTGTCCAGGCATCTGTAGATTTAGTTGATATATTTGAACCAATTGTGTGAAGGAGAAAGATGCCGTCATCTTTTAAATTTTTTGCCGCAATTTTGAAATACTCTCTATAATTTTTATAGCCAACATGTTCAAACATTCCAATTGAAACGATTCGATCAAACTTCTCATTTACTTCACGATAATCTTGCAGACGAATTTCAACTGGTAAACCGTCGCATAATTCTTTGGCGAGTTTTAATTGCTCTTTTGAAACGGTAATGCCAACGACTTCAACTCCATACTTTTCAGCTGCATATTTTGCGAAAGCACCCCAGCCGCATCCGATATCAAGAACACGCATGCCTGGTTTTAGATAAAGCTTTTTACAAATAAGTTCGAGTTTATTTTCCTGTGCTTCATCTAAGTTAGTTGCATCTTTCCAGTAGGCGCAACTGTAATTCATTCGTTTATCGAGCATATTCTGAAAAAGATCATTACCAAGGTCATAATGTTTTTCTCCTATTATAAAAGCGCGTTTTCTCGATTGCATATTGATGAGATAAAAACCTGAAAGTTGTAACGCGACTTTTAAATTTCGTTTTATTTTATCCTGTAAATCAGCGCGTAAGATTCTGAAAATCATTTCATCGAGTTTTTCTACATCCCACCACTTGTCCATATATGATTCGCCAAGCCCGAGTTCGACTTCTGTTATAACGCGTTTATAAAATCTTTCGTCGTGGACTTGAATATCCCAAGGATTGTTGCCGTTAATTCGGATTCCAGCGAGTTCAAGTAATTGCTGAACAATTGTTTTATATCTGCTGCTTTTCATTTTTAATCCCCCTTATTAAAAAAATGTTTTCTTTATAAAATTAAATTAATTGGCATAATAATGTAAAATTATTATTTGAATAAAATTCATCAGGATTTTTTAACCTTGAATGCTCTCCTTGTAAAAATTAAATTGCATTAGATATGACTAACCACAAATATTGGATGAGTTATGAGCTTTTCAAATCTTAAAGAATTTATCGAAGAACTAAAATCAGAAAAAGAGTTATTAATAATTGAAGAACCAGTCGATCCTGTTCTTGAAGTAACAGAAATAGCCCATCGTGCTTTGTTGATGAACAAACCTGCTTTGCTCTTCACTAAACCAATTGGCTCAAAATATCCTTTGTTGATGAATATTTATGCTTCTGATAGAAGAATCGAACTTGCGTTGCAAAAAGATCCAGATGAACTTGGGTATGAACTTCTGAAGTTTGCTGAAATTTTAGTCCCGCCAAAATTCAATGAGATTTTGAAACGAAAAGAAATGTTAAAACGAGTTTTATCAACTTTCCCTAAATCTGGTGGAAGATATTCTCAAGCTCAAGAGATTCCAGTAAGATTAAGTGATTTACCTGTTTTGAAGTGCTGGCCTCAGGATGGCGGAAGATTTATAACTCTTCCACAGGTTTTTACTTATGATCCAAGAACAGGCAAACGAAATGTTGGAATGTATCGAATGCAGGTCTTTGATGATGCAACTACTGGAATGCACTGGCAAATTCAAAAAGGCGGCGGATTTCATTATTATCAGGCAGAAAAACTTGGTAGAGATTTACCAGTTGCTGTTGCACTTGGAACTGATCCAGCAATGCTCTTTGCGACAATTGCTGCACTTCCAGAAAATATAGATGAAGTAATGTTAGCTGGATTTTTAAGAGGTAAAAGAACTCCAATGATCAACGCTAAATCAATTAAAATCAAAGTTCCTGCAAATGCTGAGTTTGTTCTTGAAGGAATTGTTCCAGCAAATTTCAGGAGGATGGAAGGCCCATTTGGAGATCATTTTGGACATTATTCTGCTGCTGCTGAATTTCCAATCTTTCAAATAAGAAAAATTACGACTGCTAAAGATCCTATCTATCCTGCAACTATTGTTGGCATTCCTCCAATGGAAGATAAATTTCTTGGTGATGCAACTCAGAAAATTCTTGGCCCGTTAATAAAATTGATCCATCCTGAGATTGAATCGCTCTGGGCTTACTATGAAGCAGGATTTCATAACCTGCTCGTTGTTTCTGTTGATGAAAGATATCACAAAGAAGCGGTGAAGACTGCTCTCAGCATTATGGGTGAAGGACAACTTTCTTTAACCAAATGTGTAATTCTTGTTGACAGAGGAATAAATCCAAGAGACTTTCGAGCTGTATTACGAGAAATTAAAAGGAACTTTGATCCCCATTATGATTTCGTAATGATACCAAAAGTACCTTTAGATACACTGGATTTCACGAGCTTCAAAATGAACCTCGGAAGCAAAATGGTAATTGATGCAACAAGTAAAATTGAAAATAAGGAACTAAAAACGACCAAAGGACTCGAGTTTGAACAAATTAAAAAAATATTACTAAAAACAAATCCAACAATTCGTGATATAAACACTTACGAAGATACTTTACTCGTTTTCCAGGTTGAAAAAAATGGAAGAGAGACAATTGAAAAACTTGTCGCACAAAAAGAATTGAGTTCTTTTAAAATTATTGCTGCTGTAAGTGAAGATGTTGATGTCTTTAATCAGGAAAAAACAATCTGGGGCATTTTTACCCGATTTGACGCAGAAAGAGATATTGTTTTTACAGAACAAAAATTAATTGGAATAAGTCCGATTTATGAAGGAATTTTGGGAATCGATGCGACCTGGAAACAAGGTTATCCCGAGCCTTTACGAATGGAAGAAAATATTATTAAGAAAGTTGATGAGAAATGGCTGAAACTATTCAAGGTTTAATCTGAATTATTTAGTTATATTTGAATTAAGGAGAATATTGAGCAACAGCTGTGGTATTGCTTTAATCTGAATTATTTAGTTATATTTGAATTGGTAGATTAAGTCTGAAAATTATTTTTCATCTAATCGGAATAATCAATGATATTAAAATTATTTGCCCTCCTTTTAGTTTCAACTTCATTATTAGCCCAGAGCGGTTTGGAGCAATATTTCGAATCAAGTGATTATTATTTTAATCGTCAGTTATTAAATCCATATGGAATGAAAAATTTAAAAGATATAACTCCAGTATTAGTTGAAAATATCTTTGCTAATATGATTATAAATCCAGCTAGACTAACGGAACTTGAGAGTAAGTATTATTTTTACATTGATTACCGTGGGGAGAGAAAAGAGGCTGATTTATATGATTATCCTGTAATACCCCTTGATCAAATGCCCGAGATTATCCCCGAAGGTCGAGTAATTTATCCTCTACATTATTTCCCTACAACCAGATTAGAGCCTGAGCCTAGATTTTCATTCGGTTTTATTACAAATCCAGTTGAGTTTTTATCAGGAAAATTATTTGTGGGGTTGACTTATCAAAATATAAGAAGGTATGATTCTTTTGTTGATTTAATTTATCCGATTCTGATGGAAAAATCTTATCAGACTTCTTCCACGGAAAATAACGAAATGAAATTTAAAGGGGATATTTTTTCTTTCTTTGCAGGATATAAAATAAATGAAAAATTTTCAGCAGGCTTTAGTTTTAATGGAATAAATTATTCAAGAATAGGTTTAAGGTATCGCGCAAATAATCATCAGGATACAGACTATGTGGGAGAATATCTGGAGGATATTGACAAGGATCAAGATTATAATCATCAAGATTATACTTTTGGCTTAAGTTATTCACTAAATGAAAAAACAAAGATCGGAATTAAAACTGGTTTACTTGCTGGAAAAGTTAATCAACCATTTAATAGTGTTAATAAATACTTTTATCAAACAGGTATTCCTGATGTTTCTAATTTTTGGGATTATTCCAGCTATTATTCGAAACTTGATCGTAATTTCGACAACGATGGAAAGTTGTATTATTCAGGATTTGATTTTTCGAGTTATATAAAAGATAATTTGAAGGTATTTGGTTACTTTAATTATTTAAGCGGTAAATTTGACTTCAATGGAAATCGCAAACAATATGATACAAACTTTGTCTATAATAAATCATTTTACACAAATGAAAATTACTGGATTAAAAACTTACAAGATTATCGGCAAATTTCTTTTTCAAAACTAACTGGATTTGAAAAGAGGAAAGAATATAACGGCTTTATTGGATTAAGAATTGACATCTCACCGAAAGTTAATCTTGCAATTGGTGCTTTTTACTCTGAGAAATATTCGGAAATTATTTCTAATGAGCCACTTAATATCAGCAGAACAAGTAGAACAATTTGGATGACAAATAATTCTCAATTATCATATTATCCGATGGATAGTTCCAGATACAGTTATTTCGAAGATGCTCAAGTTGAATTAGAAAGAAAAACGATGGATTATCTCTATCAAATACCACTTTTATTCAATGTAAAAGTTGGTGACTATGGAGAGTTAATGTTTCTTTTGAATCAATTGACTGGCGGTGGGAAATACGAAGAAAATTTTGTTTATAGGATAAGAAATAGAACCGTAGTTCATAATGATTCTACGTATCAAGAAATTGGAACAGTGGTATCAAGTAAAAATTCGGGTTATAAAAACTCTATTTACGAAGCCAATGCAATTTGTGGATTTAAGGTTTTTCTCTCATCAAATTTTACCTTAAATGTTTTAATAGATCCTGATCTATTTTCTCAAATGCGTATAGCCCAGTGGTGGATGAGTCTGGAGGGGAAATTTTAGTTCCAAAATCTTAGTGTTTTAATTTACAATCCCTTAATTCTCTGTCAAATAATTTCAAACCTTCCACTTGACAAAAAAATATTTTTTCCTTAAAGTGTAATAGAAATTTCAATTAAATTTATTTTGAAACAATGGTTACAGATAATTTTAATGAAAATGAACTTGTAGATCTTTTCATTTCACTTTCCAAGATTGAGGGGCTATCGAAAAACGAGAGGGAAGTTTCAGAGTTTATTAAAGAATTTATCAGTCAGTTTAATCTTAAAGTTTTTGAAGATGATGCATTTCAAATTGATGGGGGCAATTCTGGAAATTTGATCTGTGAAATTAATGGTGGTGGTGATTTTGTTTTGCTTTCTCATATGGATACAGCCAGATCAACAAAGAATTTATCACCAATAATTCAAAATGGTAAAATAACTTCAGACGGTAGATCAATCCTCGGTGCCGATAATCGTGCAGGCATTTCGGCAATCCTTTATGCCTTAAAAAAATCAATTGAAAATGGAAGAAAAATTAAACCGTTCACAATAGCTTTTACTATTTGTGAAGAAACGACTCTGAGCGGTTCAAGATTTCTAAAATTGAGAAATAATATTAAAATGGGTTTCGTTTTCGATTCTCATTTAGATCCTGGTAATTTCATAATCAAGTCTCCTGGTGCTTTAATGTTCAAAGTCAATATCGAAGGAAAAGCATCGCATGCTGGTATTGAACCAGAAAAAGGCATCAATGCAATTGAAGTAGCTGCTAAGGCAATTTCAAGGATTAAGCAAGGAAGAATTGAAGAAGAAACAACTTTGAATATCGGAAAAATCTCTGGTGGTGAAGCTACGAATGTGGTTCCGGAATTGGTAATAATTGAAGGTGAAATTAGATCTTTTGATTCTTCGAAAGTCGATAGTTTGATTCTTACAGTAAAAAATATTTTTGAAAATGAAGCAAAAAGCTTTGGGGCTAAAATTTATTTTAATTTTAGTTGGGATTTCAAACCATATCAGATTAAACCTGAATGGGATGTTTATAAAAGAATTGTAGATGCGATTTCAAAAGCAGGTTTAAAACCAGAAGAAAAAATCTCATTTGGCGGCAGCGATGCAAATTCATTAAACGAGAAAGGCATACCAACAATAAATATCGGAATCGGAGCTAAAAATCCGCATAGCAATAATGAATACATTTTAATTGAACATTTAGTTCAAGCATCGAAAATAGCTTATCATTTAATGAACTATGATTAAAAGTAAAATCAAATTAATTGTTTTACTTTTTCTCTTTTTTCTGGAAAGTTTCTTCGCTCAACCAAAAGGGTATCTTATCATAATTGGTGGTGGTAATCGAACTGACGAAATTATGACAAAAATACTTGAACTTAGTAAAGCTGATTCCAGAGTTTTGATTATTCCCAATGCTTCAAGTGAGCCATTAATTACGGGTGAAAGATTGAAAAAAGAGTTTCAAGCACTCGGCTTTAAAGATGTTCTTGTGTTTTATGGCGATAGAGAAAAGGCAAATGATGAAGGATTCATTAAGCAGTTCAAAAATTGTAATGTTGTTTTCTTTTCGGGCGGAGATCAGAATTTATTAACCAGAGATTTGCTTAATACATCACTTTTAGAATTGATAAAGAGTATTTACAAAAGTGGTGGTGTTGTAAGTGGAACAAGCGCAGGTGCTGCTGTAATGAGTAAAATTATGATTACCGGGGATGAATACAGAAACAAGGATTCCTCAAATCCTTTTAATTGTATTGAAGCTGAGAACATAATTACATCCGAAGGATTTGGTTTCATTGAAAATTCTATTATTGATCAACACTTTATTAAAAGAAAAAGGTTAAATAGACTAATTAGTGTTGTTCTTGAAAATCAAGATAAACTTGGAATTGGTATTGATGAGTCTACTGCGATTGTTGTTTATCCAGATCAAACCTTTGAAGTAATAGGGGAAAGTCAGGTAATCGTCTTTGATCCAACTAAGTCAACACAGGTAACTAAAAATCAAAGCAATAAACTTAGTGGCTCTAATATCTTAATGCACATCCTGGTATCTGGACAAAAATTTGATCTTAAATCAAAGAGTGTTGTAAAGTGAAAACCAACTATAAATTCAAATTAAGAGTACCAAATACTTATTTGCTCATTTTTTCATTGCTGGTATTTATAGCAATATTAACCTGGGTAATTCCTGGCGGTAAATATGAAAGAACTTTAGTCAATGGGCGTGAGGTAGTTGTTCCTGGTTCTTTTAAATATGTAGAGAGCAATCCTCAGGACTTATTTGATCTTTTCATTGCACCATTAAAAGGATTTAAAGAAGCCGCCTTGATAATTGGATTCATTCTTTTTGTTGGTGGTGCTTTTAATGTTCTGACAAGCACTGGTGCAATTGATGCTTTTATTAAAAGACTTCTTTTAATGCATAATAAATCTCCTATAATGCGTGCAGCATTTATTCCTATACTTGTTATTCTTTTCTCTTTTGGTGGGGCGACATTCGGAATGAATGAGGAGATAATTCCTTTCGTTTTGATACTGGTTCCAATTGCACTAGCATTAGGATATGATTCGATTGTTGGTGTTGCAATTCCGCTTATTGGTGCTCACATAGGATTTGCAAGTGCTTTCTTAAATCCATTTAATGTAGGAATTGCTCAGGGGATTGCTGAGCTCCCCTTGTTCTCTGGTCTGAGTTATAGAGTCTTCTGCTGGATAATCTCAACTACAATTGCAATAATTTTTATCACTTATTATTCGAGAAAGGTTTATAAAAATCCATCCATTAGTCCAGTATTTGATATTGATCAGGAAAGAAAACTTAACGAAACGAATTTAGAATTGAATTCGGAAGAAAAATTGACACTAAGACATAAACTTGTTCTGTTAATCTTTGTTCTTAGTTTAGCTGGACTTGTAATTGGAGTTATAAAATTCAAATGGTTCATTGAAGAAATTTCTGCTTTGTTTGTGATTATGGGAGTACTTGCAGGAATTTTTGGTGGATTAAAGACAGATAAAATTGTTAATTCATTCATCAATGGTGCAAAAGATCTGGTGGGTACGGCCATAATTGTTGCTTTAGCTAGAGCAACTCTGGTTATTTCAAGAGATGCTCATATAATTGATACAATTTTATATGGACTGACACCATTTGTTGAATCTTCCTCTCCAATTTTTTCTGCACAGAAAATGTTTATAGTTCAAGCAATAATTAATTTCTTTGTTCACAGTGGAAGTGGACAGGCTGCACTTACAATGCCAATTATGGCTCCGCTTGCTGATTTAACAGGTGTATCAAGACAAACAGCAATACTAGCCTTTCAATTTGGTGAATACACAAATATCATTATTCCAACTTCGGCGGTTACGATGGGTGCTCTAACAATGGCTAAAGTGCCCTGGGAAAGATGGGCAAAATTGGTTTTGCCTTTAATGGTAATATTATTCTTGTTGGGATTTATTCTCTTAATTCCACCATTTTTAATTAACTATCAATAATAAAACAAATGGAGGTGCGATGAAAAAAATTCTACTAACTAGTCTCCTGCTTTTGATAGGAGTTCAATTTCACGAGCTTTTAGCTCAGAGTTTTTAAACCGGTAGTATCGGAGTGGAGGTGAATGTTTATGGAAGGGTTCGTATACATTCACCAGCAATAAACAATTTAAGACAAATTGATAGATCGTCAATTTTAATTGGTGTTAACAAAGATCAGGTATATGATTACAAAAAAGATGCGGATACAGAAATTCAACCTTATAATGTACAAAGCCCTGAGAAAAGCGATTATGAAATTTTTGGCGCATTTAATAATGCTTATTCAAATTTACCGCCAAACTTTCTTGTCAGACTTTCAGTTTATGGGTGGCAGAATCAGAGTTATGTAATCTGTAAATTCACTGTGGTTAATCGCGAGAATTCTACTCTTACTCCGTTTATAGGAATTGAATTTATTCCACAGCCTGATGGAACTTATGGACTTGAAACAGTTAAATTCAATTTGCCAAATTACATTGGTTATTCTTTCAGAGGAACAAGTCCTCTGGTCGGATACAAAATATTTTCACAACCAACTTATTCATTTAGAGTAATTGATTGGACGGCTTCTTATTATGATCCTGACTCACTTCTCTGGGGATATTTAACTTATGGTAACTTTGATACTTCCTTTGTTGCCGGCGGTGATGGTTCAGTTGCTATTTTAACTCAAGAACCTGTAACCATTCAGCCCAATGATTCTGCTCATTTTTGGGTTGGGATTGCAGTTGGAAGTGATGAGACACAATTGATTAATAATATGGAACAAGCCTACGCAAAATACACAACCCTGACAACAGTAAATGATGGAATAAATCCTTACTCCTACGAATTAAAACAAAATTATCCCAATCCATTCAATCCAAAGACTATGATTGAGTTCTCAATTCCAGAAAAGCAAAATGTTGAGTTATCTGTTTATAATTCTCTTGGACAAAAAGTAAAAACTTTGGTTAATAGAGAACTTGATGCGGGAAAACATTTTGTTGAATTTGATGCTTCTGAATTGACATCTGGTATCTACTTTTACAAACTAAGCTCTGGTCAATTTACATCAATTAAAAAAATGGTTCTATTGAAATAATGAAAAACATAATCTTAGCCAGGTACAATTCGATTCCAAAGAAGCAGCGTAAACTTGCTGATTATTTTTTAGAAAACCTTGATGTAATTCCTTTTCTAAACATTTACGAAATCTCAGAAGCCACACAGTTTAGTGTGGCTTCTATTGTTAGATTTACTCAACGGCTTGGGTTCAAAGGTTATAGTGAATTTAGATCAGAGTTATTGAAAGGATTGCAAAAAAATCTTAAAAAGCTTGAAATGTTTCCTTCAATTAAAGTGAATGAATTGAAGGAGCACATGTTAGTAGCAGTTGCAAATCAGGAAATTAAAAACATAAACGAAACTCTTCAATTAATTGATAAAAGTACTTTTGACTCAGTGATTGATTTGATATTAAAATCGGAAAGAGTTTTTACGATGGGGTTAGGCATTTCGTATCTACTTTCGCAGATACTTTCTTATCAATTAAATCAGGTAGGGATAGATTCAAGTTTCTTGAGAAGTGATACATCTACATTTTATGATCAAATTCTTTTTATGACAAATAAAGATTTGCTAATTGCTTTTTCATTTCCGCCATACTCAGTTGAAACAATTGAAGCTGCAAAATTCGCTAAAGAAAGGAAAATTAAGATTGTTGCAATTACAAATAAGAGTTCCGCACCATTAACATTTCATTCAACACACTCACTAATTGTAAAAAGTGAGAATATGCTATTTACCAATTCTTTCTCAGCCATATCTGTTTTGATCAATGCCATAGCGACTGAATGTGCAAAGAGGGATAAAAAGAGAGCCGAGAAAATTTTGAATGAGTTTAATTTAATAATGAAAAGATTTAATCAAGTAATAACCTAAGGAAGAGGTGGGTTATGAAAAAATTAATTTTATTTTTTTTAGTTATTGGTTCGAATTTAATTGCTGGGGTTACGGGTAAACTTGTTGGAACTGTAAAAGACGCAGAAACGAAAGAACCAGTTATAGGGGCAAATGTAATTTTAGTCGGAACAAATTTAGGTGCTGCAACCGATGTTAATGGAAGATTTGTTATTCTCAACATTCCTCCGGGTGTTTATTCAGTAAGAGTAAGCTCGATTGGTTATGAGGCTGTAATAGTTGAGAATGTAAAAATAATTATAGATCAAACGACTGAAATTTCAGTTCAGCTAAAACAAACAGATATTGTATTGCAGGAAGTTTATGTTGTCGCGAAGACTCCAATGATTCAAAAAGATATGACGAGTTCAATATCAATCATTACGAGAGAAAAAATTGAAGCACTTCCTGTTTCAAGATTTACAGATATATTAACTCTTCAAGCAGGCGTTGTAGGTGAAGGGACAGCAATTCATGTTCGTGGTGGAAGAACAAATGAAGTCGCTTACCTTGTAGATGGAATGTATGTCAAAGATCCTTTACTCGGTCGGCTTGCAACTGATATTAACAATGATGCAATTCAAGAGATGACTTTACTTTCAGGGACTTTTAATGCAGAATATGGAAATGCTATGAGCAGTGTTGTTAACATTGTAACTCGTGAAGGAACTGACAGATTTTCCGGCAAACTTGAATTTAGGACGAGCGATTTTGGCTTGAGTCCATACGATAAATTTGATGAAAATAGATTGAATGCAAGTTTGAGTGGACCAATTTTTACAAATAAACTAAAATATTTTGTCTCCTTTGATCGAGATAATCGAGGAAGTTATCTCCCATTTGGCTATAATAAAGTTTCTACTTTTTTCTCAAAGTTGACCACAACTCATATTCCCTCAATTAAGATAACTTTGTCCAATAGAGGAAGTAAAGGCAGAAGGCAAAATTATTCACATGAATTTAAATACATACCCGAACAATATTTGAGAATAAGAACAGACAGTTGGCAGACAGCTTTGACCTTTACTCACACATTATCGCCGAGACTTTTTTACGATTTCAGAGCTTCTTATTTCAATCAAGGCTTTTATTCTGGAATTGATAAAGATACTTCTCAATATTTATCAGTAAGTCAGAGAGAATATTTTCCGAATATTGGTAACGGATTCGAATTTTACTCTAAAGCCGATCCTCTTGAGATGACGGACAGCCGTACGGTAACTGCAGATTTTAAAATAGATTTCCAATGGCAGGCTTCAGAAATTCATGAATTGAAATTCGGAGGACAATTTAAAAAGCACTGGATACGCTATTGGAACATTTACGATCCTAAAAGAAATTTCCCTTATATAAATAATTACAAAACTTATCCATTTGAATTTGCAACCTACATACAAGATAAAATTGAATATCCTTATTTAATAATTAATCTTGGGCTCCGTTTTGATTACTTAAATGCAAATGTTGAATTCAGACAAAATCCATTAGATCCAAATTCAATTGTTAAAGTTAAACCGAGATATCAGTTAAGCCCGAGAGTGGGTATTGCACATCCGATTTCTGACAGAACAAAATTACATTTTTCTTATGGACATTTCTTTCAAAACCCAGACTTTGAGTTTCTGTTTGAGAATAAACAATATGATTTAAATGTGAGAGAACCTCTCTTTGGTCAACCTTCACTTGATGCACAAAGAACTGTTGCCTATGAAGTTGGTTTGTCTCATCAATTTTCTGAAAGAATGGCGGCTCACCTTGTTGCATATTACAAAGATGTAACGGGATTAATAGGTACACGATATTATTTCCCTTACTTTGAAGGAAGATATGTCGGATATACTCTTTATGTAAATGAAGACTATGCTAATATTAAAGGACTTGAATTAACAATTGATGTTCGACCCGATAGATATTTTTCTGGTGGTTTAACTTATACTTATTCCGTTGCTAAGGGCAGTGCATCTTCTGAAACAGAGCAGTATCCCGGAACTCAAGAATCAACATTGCTCTATTACTTAGATTTTGATAAAACCCATGTATTAAATGCAACTGCAACTTTCACAATTCCAGAAAATGAAGGACCAGAGTTTTCGGGATTAAAACTTTTTTCAAATACAGATTATAGTTTGATTTTCAAAGCTAGCAGTGGTTATCCTTATACTCCGAGTGGAAGAGACATAGGGTTTGTTGTTAAAAATTCTCTCCGAAGACCTGCTACTTATACAATCGATCTACAACTTGGTAAAGAGATTAAATTGATAAAAAACTCAAAGCTCAGAATTTTTGCTGAAATCTATAATCTCACTAATCGAAAGAATGTTATTTATGTTTATCCTGATACCGGGGATCCTGAATACACATTTGTAGGCGGTCATTCTGAAGAATGGATGAAAAATCCAGCAAATTATGGTCCGCCAAGAATTATAAGATTAGGAATGGGAATTAAATTTTAATCAATCAGAAATTGAAGAGTTTGATATGAAAAAAGTATTTATAGTCATTTTGATTTTTTTGTCAATCTCTGCTCTTTATTCTCAACAGAGCAAGAAAGAAATCGAAGAAATGGAAAGATTAAGAGCTCTTGAGAAATCAGAGGGAATAATAGATCGAGCAGGTGGGGTACATAATGCGAGTAATATTGGTTTGTTTTTTGAAAACAGAGGTAAACTTTATCCAAGAAGATTATCACAGGGACCATCCGGTGAATTTCCAATAAATAGTGGAAAACATTATATCTATCGAATAAATCCGTTCATTGGCGTACCGGATAATGTTGTTCAGGGAAGATTTACAACCAACGAAGAGTGGGAAGCAGTTGGTGGTTATCATAATCCGCAGCTTGCAAAAATTGCAATGAGTGATAAACCCGATACCTGGCATCCAGTTAATGGCTGGCCTATTAAAGATCAATATGGAAATCCAATCTTTAAATCCGATCAGGATAGTTACTGTGTTTTTAGTGACAGCAATAATTCAAAGTCAATACTTGGATTGGAAGTTCATCAAATTGGATACACTTATGGAGTAAAGTTTGCTCAGAATATTATTTTTTATAAGTACTTGGTAATTAATAAGGGCAAAAAAGATCTTGATAGTCTTTACTTCGCTATGTATTGTGATATTGATGTTGGTAATGTAAGCGGCGGCGTCCCGGAGTATGCTGATGATAAGATTGGATTTTTGAAAGAAAAGAATTTTCTCTATTTCTATGATGCTAAAGGATATTCAAGAGAGTGGCCCGATGGAAAAACAGGGTATTTTGGTGTTGCTTTTTTAAGAACGCCTGAAGTTAATGGTGTACAACTTGGCATTACTGATATGCACTATAATCTCTACGATGATGATAGAGATATTGATTCTATACAATACTGGATAATGTCAAGTGATCCGAGATTATATAATAATCCAACTCTGGGTCCTAAATATTTTCATCTTGGTCCTAATCCAAATATTCATTATGATGATCCTAATACAATTCCCGCTTCAGGACTTGATATTGTTGCAACCATTAGCTCTGGTCCTTATAAATTAAATGTAGGCGATACTCTTGTTTTTATTACTGCAATAATTGCAGGTGATGATTACGATGATGCAATAAGATATCTCGATAATGCTTATAAAATTATCGAGTTTGATTTTGAAATTAGCAAACCGCCGGCTACACCAACTCTAACAGGCTGGGCAGGTGATAGAAGAGTAATTTTAATATGGGATGATAAAGCAGAAAAATCTAAAGATAGTTTTAGCGGAGAATATGATTTTGAAGGTTATCGTGTTTACAAAAGTCTTGACAAAGGCGTAAACTGGCAAAAGTTAGCCGACTACGATTTACCTAATAAAATTGGTCTCGATCGAGGTTTACGATATTCATACATTGATACTTTAGTTGTAAACGGTATTGAATACTGGTATTGCGTAACATCTTATGATCGTGGTGATACGCTTGTTGGTGCGAGTCTCGAAAGTCCTCTTGGTAAAGATACTTCAGCTATAAATACGATCGCAGTTATTCCTTATTCTAAACAAATCGGTAGGATATCTGTTAGCTCGGATACTGTAGCTTATATTGGTACTGGAAATTCAAATTATCAATTGATTGTAGATCCTACTGATAAAGATGAACTTGCTGGTGGAACTTACGAACTAAAATTTTCCTATGTACAAAGAACAGAGAGGGGCAAACTTTTAACTAAAGTCACACCCATTATTACAGATTCATCCAGAACAGAACCCAAACGATATGGAATTGAATTTATTTCAAAAACCCAATTTCATTTAATTGATCTTTACACAGGTGATTACATCGCACCTGATCCTAAAAGCTATCTATCAGGAGCGACTTATACAGTAAATCCAGGAATGCGAATTAAAATCGAAGATCCAGATCCAACAGTTCCAGCAGAATTTAAACCAAAAGCAGGTGACTATATTACATTAAACTTTGCTGCTACTGTAGTTAAAAATGGGTCGGATACACTGATAAATCAGAGACCATTCTGGCTGAATACACCATATTCAACACCAGATGGAATTTTGTTTTCGCTTGTTCCGCCAGATGTAATCAGAAATCTTTCGCGTGTAAGTGGTTCTGACTTTATGAAAATTATCCCATCTGTTTCAGATACAACCGCATTAAAGAATATGATGTATCTAATTTCAGTTGAGAGCAATGGATTTGTGAATGGCGCCGGCTTTATCAGTGTACTCGTTCGAAATGAAAGATTAGATACAATTATGAAAAAAGATACAATCAGAAATTTAGAGTCGATTACATTCAACGGAATTAATGTTCGTTTTGAATTTCAATCAAATAATCCACCATCGCGAGGAAATGTATTTTCATTTGAAACAGTTGTTCCTGTTTTACCAAATTTAAGAGATGCTTATAGATTTTCTATTCTTCCATCAAGAATTGAGTCGAAGGTGATAAAAGAAAACTTAAGCAAGATTAAAGTCGTTCCAAATCCTTATGTGGTTTCTTCTTTATTTGAACCAGAATTTGGCGAATTGAGAAGAGAACCACTTAGACAATTACAATTTATTAATCTGCCAAATGAATGCACTATCTACATATTTACATTGGATGGAGATTTAATAAAAACAATATATCATAATTCTAATACTGGGACAGCAATCTGGGATTTGAGAGCGGAAGGGGGAAGAGAAATTAGCACGGGAATTTATCTTTATGTTGTTAAAACGAGTGTAGGTGAATATCTCAATCGATTTGCAGTAATTAAATAAAATTTGGAGGAGCTATGAAAAGAGTTTTTATTTTGGTTTTAGTTTTGTCCATCAATTTAATTGCTCAAAATCCAAATCTTGGAACATCTGGAGCTCAGTTTTTACAAATCCCTATAGGAGCAAGAAACGCTGCACTTGGTTCTGCAGTTGTTGGTCTAACGGATGATGCTTCAGCAGTATTCTGGAATCCAGCCGGTATTGCAAATGTTCAATCAACTTCTTTTCATTTTACTTTTTTCAACTGGTTCAAATTTTTTGATGTTAATGCTTTCGCAGTTGCGAAAAATTTCGGTGATTTTGGAATACTTGGTGCAAGCATTATCGTTTTGAATATGGAAAAGATGGAGATTACAACTGAATTAGAACCAAATGGAACGGGAAGATTTTTTGATGCGCAGGATATGGCAATTGGGTTAACTTATGCAAGAAATTTGACTGATAGATTTCGATTTGGTTTGACTATGAAATATATTTATCAAAGAATATGGAACGAGACTTCTAATGGAATCGCCTTTGATATTGGGACACAATACACATTAGATTTTCAAAATTTAACTATTGCAATGTCAATGACAAACTTTGGCCCTGATTTGAATATGTCCGGTCCAGATTTAAATGTAGTTCACGATAGAAATAATAACTTTCCTTTAAACAGATTAACCCCTGCTCGACTGGTAACCGATGACTATCCTTTGCCTTTACATTTTCAAGTGGGCATTGGAATGGACTTATTTAAAACCGAATTCTTTAAGTCTCGAATTGGGATTGATGCTTCTCACCCAAATGACAATAAAGAAAGAATTCATTTCGGTTCAGAGTTTACTTTCTTTGATATGCTTTCAATTCGAGGCGGATACAAATACAATTATGATGATGAAAACTTTACACTTGGCGGTGGGATAAAAACTGTTTTTGCTGATTATAAATTATCGTTTGATTACAGTTACTCGGCATTTAAAATTTTACCAAATGTTCATCGTATCTCTTTGAACTTTGAATTTTAAAGATTATTAATAATAAACTTTAGATCTGAACAGGTTTATAGAAATTCTTGATTTAAGTTGATAAAGGGAAAAATCATTAGAGCACGAGAGATTGTCTTTTAATTTACATTCTGAGGCTCGAAATAATTATTCTTTAATCTCGATAAAACATTTTATTATTGATCAAAAAAATTATTGACATGAGTTTTCATAAAATTTTCTTAATTATTTTAATTATCCTTACAGAACTTCTTTACTCACAGGGCTACATTTGTGCAATTGGTGGAGGAAGTGAAAATTACAACGATTGGAGCGATGAACCTTACCGCTGGATTGTGCAAAAATCAGATAGCGGAAAAATTATCATCTTAAGCTATTCAGATGCATCCAGCTGGTTACCAAATTATTTTATGTGGCTTGGTGCTGATACTGCATATAATAAAACAATTTCTTCAACTACAATAGCTAATCTTCAGTCAACTTACGATGAACTTATTACTGCGAAAGCTATTTTTCTCAGAGGTGGAGATCAATGGCAGTACATTAGATTGTGGAAAGGGACAAAAACAGAAGATGCAATTAAATATGTCTTTCAGAATGGTGGTGTAATTGCTGGAACAAGTGCTGGCGCAATGGTACTTGGTGAATTTGATTTCAGCGCTCAAAATGGTTCTGCCTATCCTGATGAAGCTTTGCTGAATCCCTTCTATTCAAGAATGAAATTCGAAAATAATTTTTTAAATCTAATGCCAAATGTTTTGATTGATACACATTTAATGGAAAGAGGTCGACACGGCAGATTAATTGCAATGTTATATAATATTTTTTATACATATGGGAAAAAAATAATCGGAGCCGGAATTGATGACAGAACAGCGATTTGTATTTATCCTGATAAATCAGCAGTCGTAATGGGAAGCGGCTCGGTAGCAGTTTTTTATTTCGATGGTAAAACCAAACTATCTGAGTTCACAAACAATAAATACACAATTGAAAATCTTCGCGGTCATCTCTTAACTAAAAACTGGAAATTTGATTTTCAGAATCTTGACATTTTAGAAGTTCCTGCCTCAGCAAAAGTACTGGATAGTTCTGCTGGCTTTAGTTTTTCAAAGACAAATTTTTATCTAACTGGAAATAACGATATTAGTTTACATACCAATCAGAATCTTTCTCAATTTTTAATTAGTAATAATTCAACAAATATTTTACTTATAACTCACCCAGGATTTTCTGGAACAAACACAATCATAAATTATCTTCAATCAAATAATTACAATTACTCAGTCTTATATCTCGATAGTTTAGTATTGAATATTCCCGAAGAAGCATCAAAAATTTCAGCAGCAACCTGCTTTATAATTGCAGGTGATTCATTAAAACATCTGACTTTGCTAAATCAACAAGGAACATTGTTATCTGATTCTTTTTATTCAAGCATTAATCAATCAAAGCCAATATTTTTCTTCGGGAATTCTGGAAAGATTGCGGGTCAATTTTATGTTGATAATGTTGATTTAGATAATCTTGCCTCGTTTAGAGGAAGAATGACTAATAATAATGGTCTTTCAATTTTTGATGATTTAATTTTTCAACCAATGATTTATGAAAATTCGAATTTCTACGAGAATCGGATGAGCTCTGTTTTGTGGGGTATGATGAGAAATAGAAAAAGATTCGGGTTATATCTGAACGGGACTGGCAGAGTTGAGATTTCAAAATTTGATTCATCACTATCTGGGAATGTATCAATACCATATTTAATCATTGATGCACGAGATGCACTTTATATCGATTCATCAACATATAGAGCAAGCGGAAGTGTCGGTCCAAGACAGGTTGTTGCAATTGATAAATTTAGGATTTCAATTACAAATCATTCGCAAATAAAATATTTATTTAATAAAGGGAAATTTGATCAATTAACATCGGTCAATGAACTTAGTGAAGAAGTTGAATTTGAACCATTTGAACTGCATCAAAATTTCCCAAATCCTTTTAACAATGAAACAAAAATTAGATTTACATTTAGATCGGATAAACAAAAATTTGTTTCACTAAAAGTTTTTAACATTCTTGGACAGAATGTAAAAGTTTTATTTAATGATTTTCTAAATGCTGGGTATTATGAACTTGATTTCAAGGCAACTGATCTGCCAAATGGAATTTATTTTTTAAGACTTGAGATTGATAATTATTCTCAAACAAGAAAAATGGTTTTATTAAAGTAATCAACTCAAGTATTTTAATCTTTTTGAAAAATTAAAAATCAAGGACTTTATATGTTTAGAGTTTTGCTAATTCTTTTTGCTTATTTATCATTACTTTTTTCTCAAGATACTCCGCTCGAGAAATCCAATTTCACCCGTCTGACTTCTTATGAGGAACTGAAAAAGTATGTTGCTGAAATTGACAAAAATTCGAGATTGATTAAAAAAGAAGTTCTTACAACTACTAATGAAGGAAGAGAAATTTACATACTTTATTTTTCAAAAGGCGATTTTGGTAAAAACAAAAACAAACTGAAAATATTATTTTTTGCACAACAGCATGGAAATGAGCAATCTGGTAAAGAAGGGGTTCTATTCTTAATTAAAGAACTTCTTAAGAAAGAAAATCACTATTTATTTGATCGTATTGATTTCGCTCTAATCCCCCAGATGAATCCAGATGGTTCTGAAAAAAATCAGCGGAGAAATTCTAATGGAGTTGACTTAAACAGAAATCATTTAATTCTTACAGAAAATGAAACAAAAGCTCTTCACAAACTTTTTAATAAATACAATTTTGAAGTAACTTTAGATGTACACGAGTATTTCCCATATTCAAATGACTGGAAAGAATTTGATTATTACAAGAATGCCGATGAACAACTGGGTCTTTTGACTAACCTAAATATCAATGAAAAGTTAAGATCTTATCAAAAGAAAAAAGTTTTACCATTCATAGAAAATTATCTGAAAGCAAAAAATTATACTTTCTGTGAATATGTTGTAGGTGGTCCACCTGACAAGGAAAGACTAAGACACAGCACAGTCGATATAAATGATGGTAGACAAAGTTTTGGAATCTTAAATACTCTGTCATTTATTCTTGAAGGTAAAAATGGCAGAGATTTCTATCTTGATAATATTGAGAGAAGAGCAAAGGGACAATGTGAAACAATGCTTGGTCTTTTGAAATTCTGTTATCAAAATCAGAAAGAAATTAAAAAACTTGTCGAAGCCGCAAGAAAAGATATTCTTAAAAAGGACAGCGTAATTGTTCGATCAGACCACTTCCCTGATGGTCAGTCATTCAAATTACCAGTAAAGTTAGTTGGTGAAGAAAAAGATACAATCATTTCAATTTCAAATTATCATCCGGTAATTGAAAGCTTGTTGAAAATAAAAATTCCATTTGCTTACTTAATTCCAAAGAATGATGAATTATTAGTAGAATTTATTCAAGATCATAATTTGAGGTACTCGGAAATCATTCCTGATGATAAAGTGATAAGTAGATATGAAGTTATAAACATTGATTCGATCTTAATTGAGGGGGAATATTTAGTTGATATTCAAATTCAAGAGCAAAGAGTAAATAAAGAAGAACTTGGACAAGAATATATTTTAATACCAACTGATCAACTAAAGAAAAATTTAATTGTTCTTGCATTAGAACCGCAATCAATGAGCGGATTAGTTCAATATGAAAAATTCAGATATCTTTATAATTGTAAAAACTATCCAATATTAAAGATTGAATAATCAACCCACCTCTTAGTAATTTTCTAAGATATCAAATATATTTGTATACATTTGTTAGTTTTCAAAGTGGAGGAATTATGATTAAGAGAATTTTTTTGATGTTGAGTGCTCTGATTGTTACATCCTACGCTCAATTTATTAAACCGCAACTTAAGTTTGTTGAAGATACTTATGATTTTGGAAAGATCAGACAGAATGATGTTGTTCAGCATACATTTGAATTTTACAATGCTGGCGGCGATACATTAAAGATTCTTGATATCTCTGCTTCCTGTGGTTGTTCTGTTGGAACACTTAAGAAAAAAGAATATGCTGCTGGAGAAAGAGGTTTTCTTGATGTTCGTTTCGATACTCACGGTAAATTTGGAAATCAAGTTCAGAGAATTTATTTAAGAACTAATGAACCTGATAATCCGACAAAAGTAATAACAATCAAAGCTCAAGTTTACATTGATACGACTGGTGCTCCCAAAATTTTCTTTGATAAGTTGTTTCACAATTTTGGAAAAGTAGAAGAAGGTAAGATATACGAGACATCGTTTGCTTTCACAAATACAGGTCAGGGCGTTCTTGAAATAGTTGATATTCACTCCTCATGCGGATGTGCTGCCGCAATTCCAAAGAAAAGAAAATTAAATCCCGGCGATATAAGTGAAATAAGAGTTGAGTTCAATTCAACAAATTATAATGGATTGGTTACAAGATATGTGACAATCCGTTCGAATGATCCATCAAATCCAGAAGTAATTTTGACAATTCAAGCAGATGTTTATAGAAAATAATGGAGGGTTTTTAAATGGCTTGGTTTAGAAGAACTAAAAGCGGAATCGAAAGCGACTCAAAGAAAAAAGAAATTCCTGATGGAATGTGGACAAAGTGTGATAAGTGCGGCGAGATAATTCATAAAAAGCAACTTGAGCAACACGCTTACACCTGTCCCAAATGCAATTATCACTTTAGAATCGGAAGTGCCGAGTACATTGAAATTTTGTTTGACGAAAAATCTTTCAAAGAGATGGACAAAAAAATGATGTCCGACGACCCATTGAATTTCGTCGATACAAAACCTTATAAACAAAGAATAAAAGAGGCGATTAAAACAACAGGATTATATGATGCAGTAAGAACAGGTACTGGCAAAATAAATGGTCATAATGTAGTTGCTGCAATAATGGATTTTGCTTTTATTGGTGGAAGTATGGGTTCAGTGGTTGGAGAAAAAATTGCTCGTGCGATTCAGAAATCAATTAAGACTAAGTATCCGTTAATTATTATTTCAAAAAGCGGCGGTGCCAGAATGATGGAAGGTGCTCTTTCACTTATGCAGCTTGCAAAGACTTCTGCATTGCTCACAAAACTTGCTGAAGCAAAAGTGCCTTATATCTCTGTATTAACAGATCCAACAACTGGCGGTACCACCGCAAGCTATGCAATGCTCGGCGATGTAAATATTGCTGAACCTGGTGCATTAATTGGATTTGCCGGACCACGAGTTATAAAACAAGCAACTGGCAAAGACCTTCCTCCGGGTTTCCAGACATCTGAATTTTTACTTGAAAAAGGATTTATTGATTTCATTTGTCACAGAAAAGAATTAAAATCAAAAATTACACAGTTGCTTGATTTATTTGCAAGCTAAATTGATAGGCTCTGGATCTTTTGTTTTGATTTTTTAGGCTTAAGCAAATCTTTGAAGCATATCTAAAAAGTTGGAGCGAATCCCTCAGGATTTGTTCTGTTTGAAATTTAATTTTAAAATCAAGAGGGTGAAACAATGCTCACACAATTATTGAAACCTGAAATTAAATCACTTCTTAATGAAAGACGTTTTGATGTATTAAAAGAAGTTTTACAGGAATGGCCCCCCGCAGACATCGCTGAATTGATCGTTGAACTTGAGGAAAAAGAAAGAGTTATAATTTTTAGGTTATTGAATCGTGAACTTGCAGCTGATGTGTTTGAATATCTTGATGTTGATACTCAGATGGAATTAATTAAATCGATGGGCAAGGAGGATGTTGCAGCAATTTTGAATGAAATGGATCCTGATGACCGTACTGCATTATTTGAGGAAATTCCCACTCAAGCTCTGCACCAATTAATCTCGCTACTCTCAACCGATGAAAGAAAAATTGCAACCACTCTTTTAGGTTATCCTGAGAATTCAATTGGCCGTTTGATGACGCCAGACTATCTGGCTGTCAAAGCTGAGTGGACAATTCAGGAGGTTCTTGATTACATAAGAAAAGTCGGTAAAGGTAAGGAAACATTAAATGTCATTTTCGTTACAGATGAAAAAGGAAAACTGCTTGGCTCAGTTGATATTAGAGATATTTTACTTGCATCGCCCGACCAAAAAATTGCAGAGATTTACGATGAAAACATAACACCTCTTCTTGTTAACGAAGATCAGGAAAAAGCCGTTTCGGTTTTACAAAAGTATGATACAGTTGCGTTACCTGTCGTTGATAACAATGGAATTTTACTTGGTATCGTGACGGTTGATGATATTATGGATGTTGCAGAAGAAGAAACAACTGAGGATATTCAAAAACAAGCCGCTGTTGAAGTTCTGGAAGAACCTTATTCAGAGATTCCTATTCTTAAGATGATTAAGAAAAGAGCTGGCTGGTTGTCAATTCTCTTTATCAGCGAAATGTTTACTGCAACAGCAATGGCAGTATTTGAAGAAGAAATTGCGAAGGCTGTTGTGCTTGCCCTTTTTGTCCCTTTGATAATTTCAAGTGGTGGTAACTCGGGTTCTCAGGCATCAACACTGGTTGTTCGCGCTATGGCTCTGGGTGAAGTAACTTTGAAAGATTGGTTCAAGATTATGAGAAGAGAATTTCTAACCGGTCTTTCTCTCGGAATTATTTTGGGCTTCATCGGTTTTCTAAGAATTTTCTTATGGCAAGAAGCTACTCATATTTATGGTGAATATTGGTTTTATGTAGCTATGACTGTTTTCTTTTCACTCATCGGTGTGGTAATGTGGGGAACTTTGATTGGTTCAATGCTTCCATTTATTTTAAAGAAAATTGGATTTGATCCCGCAACATCTTCAGCACCTTTTGTTGCAACGCTCGTAGATGTGACTGGAATTATTATTTACTTTTCAGTCGCAATGGAAATTTTAAAAGGTAAATTATTATAAGACTTTAGGTTAAAAGAATGAAGGTTCTTAGAACAATTGGTGAATTAAGAAACGAATTAAGGGATTTAAAGCTTCAGAAAAAAATCATTTCTTTTGTTCCAACGATGGGATATCTGCACGAGGGTCACCTCAGTCTTGTTGGATACGCTAAACAAAATTCAGATTTTTGTGTTGTTTCGATTTTTGTCAATCCAACTCAATTCGCTCCAAACGAAGATTTTAATCGCTATCCGAGAGATGAACAAAGGGATTTGAGTTTACTTGAAAAAGAAAAATGTGATTTTGTTTTTATACCATCAGCTCAGGAAATGTACGGCGAAAATTATCAGACTTATGTTAAGGTCAGAAAGTACAGTGAAATTTTAGAAGGAGAATTTCGCCCGACTCACTTTGAAGGTGTGACGACTGTTGTAATAAAGTTATTTAATATCGTCCAGCCAGATTTTGCTGTTTTTGGTCAAAAGGATGCTCAGCAAGCTTTTATAATTCAAAAAATGGTTAACGATTTGAACATTCCAATTAGGGTTGATGTTCTGCCAATTGTTCGAGAAGTTGATGGTCTTGCAATGAGCTCAAGAAATGTTTATTTATTAGGCGAAGAAAGAAATCAAGCTTTGTGTCTTTATAAAGGAATTCAACTTGCTGAAAAACTTTTCAACGAAGGAGAAAGATCAGCAAAAGTCTTAATTGAAAAAGTGAAGAATTTAATCAATCAATTTTCACTTGCTAAAATTGATTATGTGGAAATTGTTGAGAAAGAAAGTTTTGAGAAAGCTGATTTATTGAAAGAAGGAAATGAATATTATTTATTACTCGCCGTTCGAATAGGAAACACAAGATTGATTGACAATACAATTTTAGGCAGATAAATTCTAAATAATTTTCGAAATGTCGTATAGCTGGAAAAAAATCTCCATAAAATTCTTAATGTTCCACAGATAAATTGATGAGAAATGGAAACAAGCAATCAATATGATTTAATAATTTATCCCGCTAATCTTTCTGGAGTTGTAGCTTCAATTTTTCTAAAACAGAATTTCAAAAAAGTGTTGCTTTTAAATCGATACGGATTTTTCGGCGGCTCAATTACAGAAAGTCTTAATCTACTTCAGAGAAAACCTGAAGAAGACTTTGATCGAGGTAAAGTTTTAAACAGTATTTTAAAGCGAGTTAAAGAATTTAATGAAGGCATTTTATTCGAAGATGCCCAGTATATTTTATTCAATCCTGAAGTTGTGAAATATATTCTTCAAAAAGTTTGTGAAGAAAATGAGATTGAACTTTTGTTTCACATCACTCCATATCAAGTTAATTTTTCTGAAGATTTGATCTATATTAATGTAATTGGTAAGGAAGGTGAAATTAATTTTACAACTTCAAAGCTGTTTGACTTTTCAACTGAATTTACTTTTGCACCATTAATAGATAAAACATCGAGAATATTTTCAAAGGCTCAAGTTAATTTTATTTCTCTACCAGTAGATGAAAAAATTTTACAGAATGTAGATCAAAAAATTAGATTGAAAGATGAAAGGTGGTGGTTATCAATTGATTTAGATACACAAAATCTTTTTGATGTAGAAGAAATTGCAACGCAGACATTGGATAAGATAGATGAATTGCTAAGACAAAATCGAAGTCGAATTCAAATTGTCCCTGCTCAGTCACATTTGATGTTTACATTAAATCAAAGAGCAAAGTTCGACGAAAGAATTTCATTCATCACTGATTTTGTAAATATATTCGAACCAGAAAATGAAATTTTAATTGCCGAAGAAATCGAGAAAAGATTAAGCGATGAAAAAAATTTTTGAAGAATTAAAAAATGGTCTTGTTGTCTCCTGTCAATCAGAGGGAGATGATCCGTTTAACACACCTGAAGGCGTAACTCTATTTGCTCGTGCTGCAGAGATGGGCGGCGCAAAAGGCATTCGATCCGAAGGAATTAAAAAGACCAAAAGTATTCTGGCGAATGTTAAAATTCCTGTCATTGGATTGATTAAGTCTCAATTCGAAGATGGTTCAGTTAAAATTACTGGTTCATTTAGAGATTTTGAATCATTGCTTGAAATTGGTTGTCATATAATTGCTGTTGATGGAACTTTTCGAATCAGAGAAGGATTGTCGGGTCCAGAGTTTATTTCACAACTTAAGAAAAGATATAATGCTTTAATTATGGCTGACATTGCAACTTATGATGAAGCTATCGCATGCGTTGATAGTGGTGCCGACTGTGTATCTACAACTTTGAGCGGATATACACCAGAAACCCGTTATCTTAATAACAATAAACCAGACTTTGATTTACTGAGAAAATTGGTAGATAATTTAAGAGTTCCAGTATTTGCCGAAGGGAGATACAACACTCCCGAATTTTGTGCAGAAGCAATTAAAATTGGTGCATGGTCTGTTGTGGTTGGAACAGCCATCACTCGGCCCAGAATTGTTACATCTTGGTTCGTCTCAGCAATAGAAAATGCTTCACTTGAAAGAACATCAGAGAATGATAATTCATTCGATTTTGATGAAGAGTAAAAAATCTTTTGTCACACTTTCGCTCATTCTATTCTTTAATCATTTTGTCTTATCGCAAACTGTTGCGAAGTATGAACCACCAAGCGGATGTTATATTGGTGCCTTCATTCAAAATGATATTAATGTTAATGGAATGATATCGAATTTTGAAGCACTTGTCGGTAAGAAACATACAGGATATTTGACTTATACTTCTGTTTCATCTCCATTCCCGAAAGCTTTTGCTGATTCTTGTAAAAAATATAATGCATTTATGCAGCTTGGCTTCGAACCAGACACTGCTTTTCGTGATGTTGTTGATGGACCTCATCTAAGAAATTGGGCAAGAGAAGCTGCTAAGAGCGGAATACCAATATTTTTAAGATTTGCTTCCGAAATGAATGGCGATTGGGTCCCCTGGTTTGGTTCACCAACTCTTTATAAAGAAAAGTGGCGATTGATGCATCGAATAATGAAAGAAGAAGCACCAAATGTTGTGATGGTTTGGTGCCCGAATTGGCGTCCCGATATTCCAAATGATACCTCAAGAAACATAATGGCTTATTATCCAGGTGATGAATATGTTGATTGGGTTGGAGTAAATTTTTATATGTGGGGTCCTGTTTATGATTCTTTAATGAATGAAACAGGAATTTCAACTCTCTCAAAGGTCGGTGCTGTTTACAATAAATTTCCAAATAAACCAATTATGATTTGTGAATGGGCAGCAGCTTCAAGAGAATGGAGAGGTAATCCGCCGCTGCCAAGAATTACCACTGATTATTGTATTAATCATATGCAGCAACTTTACAATAATTTGCAACAGTATTTCCCAAGAGTAAAAGGAGTTTTCTGGTTTGATTACGATTCACACCTAATTAATAAATCTGATTTTTCTTTGACAAATAATTCGGCTGTTTTAAATGCTTATAAAAATGTGATTCAGAATCCTTATTTCATTACAAATGTAAATTTTAATGTCCCACTTATCTCGATTGCTCCAAAAGTTGTAAGGCTGATTGATACAATTTACTTTGAAATTAATTGTTCAAGACCAATAACAGAAGCAAAGCTGATGATTAATAATTCCGAAATTCAAACAATTTATTCAGAACCCTGGATGTTTGTCGTTGACTTTTCAAATCACAATGATGGAAATTTAGAGATTGAAATTCGAGCAAAAACTATTGATAATTTCGAAGGCAGAGGATATCAAATCATCGAAGTTGATAATAACAATGATTACTTCTCTTTTGTAATAGACAATTCAGACTCACTTTTCACAGGTTCCGGTGGATGGCTTTCATCATCTCAGCCAGATAGATTTGGAAAAGATTACTATGTAATTCCTCCAAATTCAAACGCTTTTGGTGAATGGACTTTTATATCGCAAGTTAGCGGCTCAATGAAGTTATATGCATTCTGGAGTGCTCATCCAAATCGTTCTTTGAATGCGGTATATAGAGTTTTTAAAAATGATAGTTTGTTATGTTTATTTTCAGTTAATCAAAGAGAAAATGGTGGAAGCTGGAATTTCCTTGGCGAAATTAATTTTAAGGCGAATGATACTATTAAAGTAAGATTAAACTCATCAAGCGATGGTTACTGTATTGCGGATGCAATTAAATTTTATCGAAACACAACAAAAGTGGATTACTCCAATCAAACGCCTGAAGATTTTGTTTTATATCAAAATTATCCCAATCCATTTAATTCACTGACCAACATTAGATTTTCCTTAAAAGATAATGGATTTGTTTCTATCACTATTTATGATGTTCTTGGTAGAAAAATAAGTACCTTACTTGAAAACTATTTAGAAGGAAATAAAACTTACAATTTTACTTTTGATGGTAATGAACTTTTTTCAGGGATTTACTTTTTGAAGTTACAGCAAGGAGATAAATCAAAAATTATAAAGATGATCTTGTTGAAATAATTTATTGAGAAACTTAAGATTTAGGGCAATTATTATTATAAGCCAATTATACCTTCCTCGATTCTTTCCTTATTAAAAAAATACGCCAAATGACTAATTGACGATTTACAGTATTAGAATATTTTAGAACCAGAAAGTTGAATAATGAAATTATGAAATCATTCTTTCAAATTATTAATGCATTTTTGTTCCAACAATCAAAAGGGGCACAGTATGAGCACAAAAATGAGCACTTAATGATGAACTTCAATAAACAGACAATCAAAAAAATTAAGGAGAACCAAAAATGAAAAAAGTCCTATTTGTTATCTCGTTCGTTTTAATAGCCCAATTAGCTTTTGCTCAAGGCTTTAAATCAGGTGATACCTACCTTGGTGGTAGAGTTGCACTTGGAGGTGTTGGTAACGCATCTCTCGGGTTTGGATTAAATGGTGAATATGGCATTGGTGATAATCTTGGAGTTGGATTTGTCGGAATGTATTCTGGTTATTCCGAGGATGTCGGTGGAGTATTCTACTCTGGTAAATGGTCATATACAAATATCTATGTGCTGGGAATGGTAACATATCATTATGATGTATTTGGTTTGAAAAATCTTGACACTTATGGAGCTTTCAATATTGGTTATAATGTTGCAAGCGCAAAATGGGAATGGGTAAATAATCCTGGAGGCTTCCCTGAACCTTCTGCAAGCGTCGGTGGTTTTGTCTGGGGATTTACTTTTAATGCAAGATATTTCATTATGCCGTCTTTAGCATTAACTGCAAGCCTTGGATACGGGATTGGTTACTTACATTTAGGAGTTGACTTTAAATTATAATTAACAAAATCTAACTAAGTGCTCATACGCACCCTTCACAAAGCCGCCTTGCATAAAATCCTGAATGTAGGGCGGCTTTTGTATTCCTATAATTTGATCCAGGATTTTAATTCAGGAAGCTTATAATTATTCGAATAGAAAACATTTTCAAGATATAATCCAGATGGTGGGGCTGTAAATTTTAAAGGTAAATCTGTATTTGATTCAAACATTTTAATTAATTCAGTTTCAGTAAGATTTTCTCTGCCAATTTCGACTAACACACCAACCATTCTTCTGACCATTTTCCAGAGGAAATGTGAACCAATAACTCTAATCAAAATCAACGAGCCTTCTTCTTTCAACTGCACATCTTCTATTTTAACCAATGTTGATTTTTCTTCATCGTCTATATCAGCAAATGATTGAAAATTTTTTAGACCAATGAAGTGCCTGGAAGCGAGATTCATTTTTTCAAAATTAAGCTCGTCCTTTATCCACCAAACAAATTTCTTTGCAAAAGCAGTTCGTCTCTTACTGATGATATAAAGGTATGAGCGATATTTCGCATCTTTTCTAGCGTGAAATGATTTATTTACTTTTTCGACAGCCAGAATATTTATATCAGAGGGCAAATTATCGTTCAGTGCAAATTTAATTTTGTCTTCCGAAAGATTTGTTTTTACATCGAGATGAGCTATTTGATTTAATGCATGAACTCCAGCATCGGTTCTGCCAGCACCTTGAAAATCAAAATCGTTTGTCGCAAAAACTTTTTTGATTGCACCAATAATTTCACCCTGAATTGTTCTTGCATTTCTCTGTATTTGCCAGCCGCTGTATCGTGTCCCTTCGTATTCAATTGTCAATTTGAATTTAGGCATTGTGATTTTCTGATTAGAGGATTAATAAATTATGTGCGGTTTGATTTATCAATTTTCAACGCAAGATAATTTAATTTAAAGCATTACATTCTCTCAGGTGCTTTCACGCCAAGAATTGCAAGTCCATTTTGCAGAACAATCTGTGTTGCTTTGCAGAGTGAGAGCCTTGCAGATGTTAGTTCTTCTTCCTGACCCAACACACGATGTTCGTGATAAAATTTGTGGAATAACTCAGCGAGTTCATGTAAATAGCTAATCAAAATCAGTTGATCAAAATTTTCTGCAGATCTTAAAACTATATCAGGGTAATTTAAAATATGTTTGATCAATTCGATTTCTTCTTCTTCTCTCAAAAGCTCAAATTTATTTCCAGGATTTTTACCTTCCTCTTTTGCCAATCTCAAAATTCCGCAAATTCTTGCATGAGCATATTGTAAATAAAAAACAGGATTTTCGTCAGTTTGTTTTTTTGCAAGTCCAATATCAAAATTCAAGTGACTGGAAATTGATCTCATCAGAAAAAAATAACGAACCACATCGGCACCAACTTCGTCAATTAATTGATCAAGCGTTACAAAATTTGCTTTGCGAGTCGACATTTTAACTATTTCACCATCTTTCACAATTGTCACAAACTGATGAATAAGCACTTTAACCTTTGAAGTGTCGTAACCTAAAATTCGAAGTCCTGCAAGTACATCAGGATATGTAGCCATATGATCTGAGCCAAAGATATCGACCATCAAATCATAATTTCGTTTGAATTTTTCAATGTGATATGCAATATCAGGCAATCGGTAGGTAGGTTCGCCAGTGCTTTTGATAATAACTTTATCTTGTTCAAGTCCAGCTTTAGTTAGAGCAAGCCAGAGAGCACCATCTTTTTCATAACAATATCCTTTTTCTTTAAATGCATTAACGACTTCATCAATTTTACCGGTTTCATACAGTGAATTTTCATTAAAGTAATTATCAAACTTAATTCCGAGTCGATTCAAGGTTTTGTTAATATCAGCGAAGATTTCTCTTTCTGCAATATTCTTGAAATAAGAAAGATCGTCTGAATTTTTTAGTTCATCTTTTTTTTCTTCATAAATTTTTCTAGCTATATCAATTATGTATTCGCCTTGATAATAATCCTCTGGAAATTCAATTTTTTCACCAAGCAATTCCAGATACCTTAATCGAACTGAGTCAGCCAATACGCGCATTTGACGGCCAGCATTATTAAAATAATATTCACGCTCAACTTTGTAACCGACCGCAGAGAGAAGGTTTGCAATTGTATCTCCAAAAACAGCGTTTCGTCCGTGTCCCACAGTCAGAGGGCCTGTAGGATTTGCAGAAACAAATTCAACCTGTGCCTTTTTGCCGAGATATTTGTTCGATTTTCCGTACTCAGATGATTTTTCAAGAACAAGATTTAACTGCTTGTCAATAAATTCCTTCTTGAATTTAAAATTAATGAAACCGTTTCCTGCTACTTCAATTTTTTCAAGAGCGTTTTCAGTGTCCTCCAAATTTTCAACTATCTGATTAGCTATTTCTTTGGGTGATTTTTTTAATTCCTTTGCGAGTAAGAAAGGATAATTTGTTGCAAAATCACCATGTTCTTTTTGTTTAGGGACTGTGAAGATAATGTTATCAGTATTAATAAAAGATAATTTGCCTTCAAGATTTTTAAAGATTAAGTAAAGATAATTTTTCATTTTTGTTTAA
Source organism: Ignavibacteria bacterium (assembly GCA_013177855.1). NCBI lineage: Bacteria > Pseudomonadati > Ignavibacteriota > Ignavibacteria > Ignavibacteria bacterium. Next base: position 130,541 of record JABLYA010000002.1, on the reverse strand, counting down.
TTATTTACCTCAACTTGTTCATAGTCGGTTTTAATTTTTTCCGCTTTTGCGTCTGCCCATAATTTTTCAAGCTTGTAATAATCTCTGGCCAATGGATGAAAGATGTGAACAACAACATCGACATAATCAATGAGTACCCAAGTGTTTGCTCTTTCGCCCTCAATGTGCCAGTACTTGATTCCTTTTTCTTCAAGTTTTTCGATGATATTATCTTTGATAGCCTTAATGTGTTGTTCAACTGTTCCTGAGCAGATAACAAAAAAATCGGTTACAGAAGTAATTTTTCTGAGGTCAAGGACCAGAATATTTTCTCCTTTTTTCTCGATGATTTTTTCGACGATTAAATCTTTTAAAGCTTCACTTTTTACCATTTTATTTCACTGTTTAGTTTTTGATAATCTTCGCCAATTACAATTGTTACATCAGTCAATTCGAATTCTTTAATATCAGTTTTAACCTGATCAGGATCAATCTTTAGAACTTTAATTATTTTTCTAAGAATTTTTTTATCTCCTCTATGATCTATGATGAAAGTTTTCTTTACATTCCTTTCGTTGTAGTTACCTTGAATAACTACATCAAAATTTTTTGATCGTAGAAAATCGGTTAGCTTTTTTGCAAGTCCATCAGTTTGTGTCCCATTTAAAACTTTGACCTGGATAATTTTCCCAGAAATATTTTTTTCTTCCAGATCTTCATCAGAAGGTTTTTGAAGTGATAGATAAATATTGTATGCAATAAATAAAAGAATAAGTCCGAGAAAGAAGAGGGTAATATTTAAGAGTGTATTTTTAGTTTTAAGAGACTCCGCCACTTTGATCTATCAATTCCCTCCGTTTTTCATCTTCCAAGATACCAATCATTAAATCCTGCTTCATCGTAACGGTACCAGCTTGGATAATATCTATAATATGGATTCATTAGATAAAGTGCGGAAGGTAAATTCCGAAATTCAACATTAATTAATGTGTTTTCAGTAGGTCTCCAATTTAATGCAGCACGACTTACAAAAATGCCGTTAAATTGATTTTGAAATTCTCTTCCAAAAGAGTTAAATGGTGAGTGAGTTAAACTAATATCGAGTTCCATTGTGAGAGGATCAGAAATTTTATAGAACATTGAATTTGTGTAAACACCTAAAGCAAGGCTTGATTTTCCAAAAGAGGTGTAGGAAAAATTATAAGAGTGAGACATCTTGAAATTTGATGGATTAAAAAAGCCGAATAATAGATTCCCCGATTTAGGTGAAAGCATTGCACTTCCAACATTAATCTCTTGAGGTTTTTGGCTTTTTAGTTGTCCAAAAATTATTCCTGATGTCAAGAGAATTACGATTAGTATATTTTTAATTTTCATTTTTCTGTCCTCTCATTAATTAATTACACTCTCTTGAACAAATGCAATATATTATTTGTTTCGTATTTTCTCAAAGTAATGATTAATTTTGATTTTAATTTTGAGCTCGCAATGAAATTATATTCTTTATTGTTAACGAAAACATTAATAAAACAATTGAAGTAAAAAATTTTGACTTTACTATAAACCACTCAGTTGCATCTTTAAAATAAGATTAATATAATTGTAAGCTAAAAATATAAGATAAAATGGGTGGACGCCGGAGTTGGAGAGCCGGGGCGGACTGTAAATCCGTTGGCATACGCCTTAGGGGGTTCGAATCCCTCGCCACCCACCAGAAAGTTCATTAAAAGTTTTGGTAAAACAAGCGGGAGTAACTCAGTTGGCAGAGTCACAGCCTTCCAAGCTGTTGGTCGCGGGTTCGAGTCCCGTCTCCCGCTCAAAACTTTTAAGATTAAATTTAGAGAAATTTGATAATGTGTTTTCCCTTTCTAAGGGGAAATTTTTTTATTTGAAATAGTGTATTTGCTTGCGTAGCTCAGTTGGTAGAGCACTTCCTTGGTAAGGAAGAGGTCACCGGTTCAATCCCGGTCGCAAGCTCAAGAAAGTGAGAATTGAAAAATGAGAGATATTATTACATTAGAATGTACTGAGTGTAAAAGGAGAAATTACACTACCACCAAAAATAAAAAGCTCCATTCGGGAAGAGTAGAGTACAAAAAATATTGCAAGTGGTGTAATAAACATACAATTCATAAGGAAACAAAATAAAATTTACGTCAGTAGCTCAATTGGTAGAGCAGCGGTCTCCAAAACCGCAGGTTGGGGGTTCGAGTCCCTCCTGACGTGCATAATCAGGAAATAACTTATGAAACAAAAAATTATTAATTACATTAACGATGTTGTCAGGGAGATGAAAAAAGTTACCTGGCCAACACAAGAAGAACTTAAGGGTTCAACTCAGCTCGTTATTATCACTTGCTTAATTCTCGCTGCTTTTGTTTATATCATCGATCAGATTTTGAGTAATATAATAAAAGGGATTTTTTAGAGATGAGCTTTAAGTGGTATGTGTTGAGAACATTTTCGGGTCACGAGAATAAAGTAAAGACGGCGCTCGAAAAGGAAATTGAGTTTAGAAATTTACAACCTTACATTAAACAAATTTTGATTCCTGTAGAAAAAGTTTTTGAAGTAAAAGACGGGAAGAAAAAACAAAAGAATAAAAGTTTTTTCCCTGGTTATATTCTAATCGAAGCGGAACTTGATAAAAAGATCATTGATATTATTCTAAGTATTCCATCAGTAATGGGTTTTCTGGGTACAAAAAATCGCCCACAACCTCTTCAACCTAGTGAAGTTGAAAGAATAATTGGAAAGATTCAAGCCGAAGCAAAAGGTGAAAGAATCGAAACTCCATTTAAAGTAGGCGATCCTATTGTTATTACTAATGGTCCTTTTGCCAAATTAAAAGGTACCGTCCAGGAAGTAAATAATGAGAAGCTTAAATTAAAAGTAATGGTTAGTATTTTTGGTCGCAAGACACCAGTAGAAATAGATTTTACTCAAGCAGAATTAGAAAAATAAATTTTGAGAGAAAGTTATGGCTAAGAAAATAGTTGGTTACATAAAACTTCAAATTCCAGCAGGACAGGCAAACCCCGCTCCACCAGTTGGCCCTGCATTAGGTCAAAAAGGTGTTAATATTATGGAGTTCTGCAAGCAATTCAACGCAAGAACTCAAAATCAAGCGGGATTAATTATACCTGTTGTTATTACTGTTTATTCTGATAAATCATTTACTTTTATTACAAAAACTCCTCCAGCATCAGTATTACTACTCAAAGCTGCTAAAATAGAGAAAGGTTCAGCTGAACCAAACAGAGTAAAAGTTGGGAAAGTCACAAAAGAACAGATAAAAGAAATTGCAATGATGAAAATGCCTGACTTAAATGCGGCTTCACTTGAAGCAGCAATGAGTATGATCGAAGGAACTGCAAGAAGTATGGGTATCACCGTAGAAGGATAAAAAAATAGGTTTGATATGAAAGTAAGTAAAAGAGTAAAAAATAATCTTTCATCAATCGATAAGAAAAAAGAATATAAATTATCCGAAGCAGTTGAGCTTGTTAAAAAATTAGCCAATGCAAAGTTCGATGAATCGGTTGATGTAGCTGTTAGGTTGGGTGTTGATCCAAGACATGCTGATCAAATGGTTAGAGGTACAGTAGTTTTACCTCATGGAACTGGAAAGGAAGTAAAAGTTTTGGTTTTAACTCGTGGACCAAAAGAAACTGAAGCAAAAGAGGCAGGTGCTGATTATGTTGGATTTGATGAATATATAAAGAAAATTCAAGAAGGTTGGTTAGACTTCGATGTTGTAGTTGCAACCCCCGATGTTATGCCAGAAGTCGGTAAGCTTGGAAAAATTTTGGGTGCTCGAGGTTTAATGCCTAATCCAAAGAGCGGAACTGTTACTAATGATGTTGGAAAAGTTGTTAAGGAATTAAAAGCAGGTAAAATTCAATTCCGAGTCGATAAAGCGGGAATTGTTCATGCATCGATTGGGAAAGCATCTTTTGATGCTCAAAAACTAATTGAGAATTTTAAAGCTTTGATGAGCACAATTCTCAGATTAAAACCTGCTTCGGCAAAAGGTCAATATGTAAAATCGATTTATCTATCCAGTACAATGGGTCCTGGAATTAAGGTAGATCGAAATGAGTTAACTAATTTATAAAAGTGACTATTACGCACTCTTAAGCTTCTAAATATTAACGGTGTAAATCTATTAAGGATAGGTTGAATTATGAATAAAGCTGAAAAAGCCGAGATCGTTGCAAGGGTTGCCGATAAGTTGAAGAATGCGACAGGTCTTTATCTTCTTAACTACCAGGGGATTACTGTTGAAGAAGTAAATGAACTTCGTCGTGAATTTCGTAAAGCTAATGTGGAGTATCGCGTTGTAAAAAATACTCTGGCAAAACTTGCAATTGATCAAATTAACCGCTTTGAAAAGGCAAAAGAATATCTTGTTGGAATGACAGGTATTGCAATTTCAAATGAAGATCCGGTCGTTCCTGCAAAGATTATCAAAAAATTTAGAGAAAAATATAACAAGCTAGATTTAAAAGCTTGTTATATCGAATCCTCATTTTATGATGGTTCAAAATTAGATGAATTGGCTTCATTACCATCAAAACCAGAGATCATTGCAGGTATCATTGGTGGTATCCAATCGCCAATATCTGGTTTGATTGGAACTATCAATGCAGTAATGCGTGATCTTGTTGGTGTTCTTGATGCTTACATTAAAAAACAAGAAAGTAATTAAAAAAATCAGGAGTTATTAAAATGACAGAGAAAGTAGCAAGTTTAGTAGAGCAAATTAAAGGATTGACTTTAACAGAAGCTGCCGAATTAAAGAAAGCATTAGAAGAAGAATTTGGTGTAACCGCTGCTGCCCCAGTTGTAATGGCAGGAGCTCCAGCAGCAGGTGGACCCGCAGCACCAGCTCAAGAAGAGAAAACTGAATTTAATGTTGTATTAACTGATGCAGGTGCACAAAAAATTAATGTTATAAAAGTTGTCCGTGCTCATACAGGTTTAGGTTTGAAAGAAGCAAAAGATCTTGTTGATTCAGCTCCAAAAACAATCAAAGAAGGTGTTAGTAAAGAAGAAGCTGAAAAAATTAAGAAAGAAATTGAAGAAGCTGGCGGTAAAGTCGAGATTAAATAATTTTTCTATAAATATTTTTTTCAGGAAAGTGATGAGTCAAAACCACGGCTCATCATTTTCCATTTTTATTGGTAACAATCAATAATAAGTTATTGGAGATGTAAAAGTGGCAGACAGAATATCATTCTCAAAAATTAAAAGTGCAGTTGAGGCTCCGGATTTATTGGCAGTGCAACTTGAATCGTTTGAAGATTTTCTCCAGTCTAAAGTTCCACCAGAAAAGAGAGAAAACAAAGGTTTACAAAGTGTTTTCCTTCAAAACTTCCCGGTGTTAGATCAAAGGGAAAATTATAAACTTGATTTTGTTGAATATTATGTTGAAAAACCGAGATATACAATTCAGGAATGCCTTGAAAGAGGATTGACTTATGCTGTGCCTCTAAAAGCCAAGATGCGTCTCTCCATTCGTGATCTTGAAACACAAGAGTTTGTTCAATCGGTCGAGCAAGATGTATATCTTGGAAACTTGCCCTATATGACACCAAAGGGAAGTTTTATTATTAATGGTGCTGAACGAGCAATAGTCAGTCAATTGCATCGTTCACCAGGTGTTGTTTTCTCAGAAACTATGCACCCAAATGGAACAATGATTTATACTGGAAGGGTGATTCCATTTAAAGGCTCGTGGGTTGAGTTTGCTACTGACATCTCCAATATGATGTATGTTTATATTGATAGAAAGAAAAAATTCCCTGCAACAACTCTACTCAGAGCAATTGGATATTCTTCTGATGAACAAATTCTTGAATTGTTCGATCTCTATGAAGAAGTTGACTTAAATAAATCTAATATTAAGGATTACTTTGGCAGAAAAATAGCTTCCGATTTAATTGATTTTTCAACGGGGGAAATTTTTGCGACTAAGGATACAGAGTTTACTGAGGAAATTTTACAAAGGGCAAAGAAAACTGGTAATAAAAAAGTAAAATTTATTAAACAAATTGACTCCGTTGATGGCCATTTAATCTTAAACACACTCGAGAATGATATTGCTCACAGTGAAGAAGAAGCTCTTGAAGCAATTTATAAGCAACTTAGAGCAACCGAAGCACCAGATCTTGAAACAGCAAGAGGGTTGATTGATAAATTATTCTTCAATCCAAAAAGATATGATCTTGGTGAAGTTGGCCGCCATAGAATGAATGTTAAACTTGGATTGAACATTCCAGAAGATATTACAATCCTTACTAAAGAAGATATTATTGCAATCATAAAGTATTTAATTGACTTAAAAGATGGAAAACATCCAATTGATGATATTGATCATCTTGGAAATAGAAGAGTTAGAACAGTAGGAGAGCAATTAACTCAGCAATTCAACACTGCGTTTGCAAGATTAGCAAGAACCATTAGAGAAAAAATGAACATTCAGGAAACAGAAAATTTTGGACCTCAAGATCTTGTAAACGCAAGAATTATTTCAAGTGTAATTAACTCTTTCTTCGGTACAAATCAATTATCACAGTTCCTTGATCAAACCAATCCATTAGCTGAGATTACACATAAAAGAAGATTAAGTGCATTAGGACCGGGCGGTTTGACAAGAGAAAGAGCAGGTTTCGAAGTAAGAGACGTTCATTACACACATTATGGTAGATTGTGTCCAATAGAAACCCCCGAAGGACCAAACATTGGTTTGATCTCATCACTTTGTATCTATTCAAGAATAAATAAATATGGTTTTATCGAAACTCCATATCGAAAAGTTGAAAATGGAAAAGTTACAGATCAAATAGAATACTTAACTGCAGAAAAAGAAGACGAAGTAGCAATTGCTCAAGCAAGTACGCAAATTAATGAACAAGGAAAGTTTGTCGGTGAAAGAATAATTTCAAGATTCAGAGGAGACTTCCCCGAAGAATCTCCTGAGAATATAAAATACATGGATGTCGCTCCAAATCAAATTGTAAGTCCTGCAGCTTCGTTAATTCCATTCCTTGAACATGATGATGCTAACCGCGCATTGATGGGAAGCAACATGCAGCGTCAAGCTGTTCCTTTATTGAAGACAGAAGCTCCGCTAGTTGGAACAGGAATGGAAGCAAAAGTTGCAAGAGACTCACGTGCTCTTATTTTAGCCGAAGGTGATGGTGTTGTCCTTGAATGTGATTCTAATCACATTACGATTGAATATGATATGACTGAAACAGAAAGATTAACTTCCTTTGAAGATAGAAAAATTAGAACTTATTATTTAACCAAGTTTTACAGAACCAATCAAGATACCTGTATTAATCAAAAACCGCTTGTTGTTGAAGGACAAAGAGTCAAGAAAGGTGATGTGCTTGCTGATGGTCATGCAACTGATAACGGAGAACTTGCTCTTGGAAAGAATATCCTTGTCGCATATATGCCATGGCGTGGCTATAACTTCGAGGATGCTATTATTCTTAGCGAGAGACTTGTAAAGGAAGATGTCTATACTTCAATCCATATTGAGGAATTTGAACTTCAAGTTAGAGAAACAAAACGAGGAGAAGAAGAACTTACTCGCGAAATTCCTAATGTGAGTGAAGAAGCAACAAAAGATCTGGATGAGAACGGAATTGTCAGAGTTGGAACCGAAGTTAAAGAGAACGATATCCTGATCGGAAAGATTACTCCTAAAGGCGAAACTGATCCAACTCCCGAAGAAAAATTACTTAGAGCAATCTTTGGTGATAAAGCTGGAGATGTTAAAGATGCTTCTTTGAGAGCTCCAGCAGGAATGAAGGGAGTTGTTGTTGCAACTAAATTATTTAATAGAAGAAGACGCGATGCTGAAGGAAAGAAGGAAGAAAAAAGATTAATCGAACAACTTGAAAAAGAACACGCTGAAAATATTGAGAAGTTAAGAGAAAAATTAATTGATAGGCTCGTCGAAATTTTCGAAGGCATTGAAACAGTTGGCATCAAATTCAAAGATGGTTCCTCAGCAATTAGAAGCGGAACCGTATTAAGAAGATCAATATTCGAAGCTCTTGGTGAGAAAATAGATGAACTTGATGTCGAGCCTGACTGGACTGAAAATACAAAAAAGAACAATCTAGTCAGAAAACTTTACGAAAATTATTACCTCCATAGACAGGATATTGATGATAATTTGAAAAGAGAGAAGAATAAGATTCAAGCAGGTGATGATCTTCCGCCCGGAATTGTACAGATGGCTAAAGTTTATGTTGCTAAAAAGCGTAAGATTATGGTCGGTGATAAAATGGCGGGTCGTCATGGTAACAAAGGTGTTGTTGCTAAGATTGTTCCTGTCGAAGATATGCCATTCTTACCCGATGGTACTCCAGTAGATATTATTCTCAATCCACTTGGTGTTCCTTCAAGAATGAATGTCGGGCAATTGCTTGAATGTGCTTTAGGCTGGGCTGCATATAAATTGGGAGTAAAATTCGCAACTCCAATTTTTGATGGTGCATCCTGGGAAGAAATTCAAGAATATCTTGCAAAAGCAGGATTAAATCCAAGTGGAAAAACAGTTCTTTATGACGGAAGAACTGGTGAAAGATTTGATAAAGAAGTTACCGTTGGTGTCGCTTATATAATGAAGCTGTCTCACCTTGTTGAAGATAAGATCCACGCACGATCAATTGGACCTTACTCATTGATTACACAACAACCGCTCGGTGGTAAGGCTCAGTTCGGTGGTCAAAGATTTGGTGAAATGGAAGTATGGGCTCTTGAAGCTTATGGTGCTGCTCATACTCTACAAGAAATGTTAACGGTAAAAAGTGATGATGTGACAGGTCGAGCTAAAGTTTATGAAGCAATAGTCAAAGGTACTGACTTCCCTGAAGCTAATGTTCCTGAATCGTTTAATGTCTTGGTCAGGGAATTGCAAGGACTATGTTTAGAAGTAAATGTTGAATACGAATAAGAATCAACAACAAATTATGAGTTTGAAAAATGACAACAATTAAACCTTTAGATCAGCAATCAAAAACAATTTCAAAGATTACAATTAGTCTTGCTAATCCCGATGTGATTTTGAAAAGGTCTCATGGTGAGGTAACAAAACCTGAAACAATAAATTACCGTTCATTCCGTCCCGAAAAGGATGGCCTATTCTGCGAAAAAATCTTTGGACCAACTCGCGATTGGGAATGTCATTGCGGTAAATACAAAAGAATAAGATACAAAGGTATTATATGTGATAGATGCGGTGTTGAGGTTACTACAAAATCAGTTAGACGCGAGAGAATGGGCCATATCTCTCTTGCAGTTCCCGTCGCACATATCTGGTTCTTTAGATCACAGCCAAGTAAAATCGGAAATGTTTTAGGATACACTACAAAAGATCTTGAAAAAATTGTTTACTACGAGACTTATGTTGTCATTAATCCAGGACCCACTGGATTAAAAGAAAAAGATTTGATTACCGAGGAACAGTATTTTGAAATACTAAACTCTCTTCCACCTGATAATGATAAATTACCTGATGACGATCCTCGCAAATTCGTTGCAAAAATGGGTGGAGAGGCACTCAAAGCTTTATTAAAGAAAGTAGATCCAGAAGCTTTAAGTTTAGAACTTAGAACTCAATTAAAAGAAGAAACCTCTCAACAGAAAAAACAAGAAATTCTAAAAAGATTAAAAATAATTGAAGCATTCAAACCTAAAGAAGGTGCACCAGAAAATAAACCCGAATGGATGATTGTTGAAGTCGTTCCAGTTATTCCGCCAGAACTCCGTCCTCTTGTGCCTCTTGAAGGTGGAAGATTTGCAACAAGTGACTTAAACGATCTTTATAGAAAAGTCATCATTCGCAATAATCGTCTTAAAAGATTGATCGAAATTAAAGCTCCTGATGTAATTCTGAGAAATGAAAAAAGAATGCTTCAGGAAGCTGTTGATGCATTGTTTGATAATTCAAGAAGAACAAATGTAGTTCGTGTTGAATCAAACAGAGCGTTAAAATCATTATCAGATATCTTAAAAGGAAAACAAGGACGATTTAGACAAAATCTTTTAGGAAAGAGAGTTGACTATTCTGGTCGTTCAGTAATCGTTGTTAATCCAGAGCTTAAACTTCATCAATGTGGTTTGAACCGAGATATGGCTCTGGAGCTCTTCAAACCTTTTGTAATTAACAAGCTGATTGAGCGTGGATATAACAAGACTGTTAAGAGTGCAAGAAAAGTTATCGATAAAAAGCAACCTATAGTTTGGGAAATTCTAGAGAGTATTGTTGACTCCCATCCTGTAATGTTAAACCGTGCACCAACTTTGCACAGACTTGGTATACAGGCATTCCAACCAATTTTGGTTACAACAAAAGCAATTGAAATACACCCAATGGTTTGTACAGCATTCAATGCTGACTTCGATGGAGATCAGATGGCTGTACACGTTCCGCTTTCTCCAGAAGCTATACTCGAATGCCAGTTATTAATGCTTTCAAGTCATAATATTCTTTCTCCACAAAATGGTAATCCAATTGTAATTCCAACTCAAGATATTATTCTTGGTGCATATTATTTGACCAAAATAAAAAATGGTGATCTCGGCGAAGGTAAAGTTTTCAGTTCACCAGATGAAGTTTTGATCGCTTATGAAAATAAAAAAGTTGGATTGCATGCAAGGATAAAAGTTAGAATAGATGATGAATTAATTGAGACATCAGTTGGAAGAGTAATCTTTAATCGCATTGTTCCAAAGGAGATGGGCTTTATTAATGAATTATTGGTGAAGAAGTCATTTGGTAGTTTAATTGGTAAAATGTTCCGCAAACTTGGTAATGTAAGAACCGCCCAATTCCTTGATGATCTGAAAGATATTGGTTTCAAATACGCTACAATTGGTGGTATTTCAATAAATGTCGATGATATGATTGTTCCCGATGCTAAATGGCAGTTTGTGGAAAAATCTAACAAAGAAGTAAAGAAAGTTCTCAATCAATGGCAAGAAGGTTACATTTCTGAAGGTGAAAGATATAATAAGATAATTGATATCTGGACTCACACAACAAATAATGTTGCTGATGCTCTTGTAGAAACTTTGAAGAAATCTCAGGACGGATTTAATCCACTCTGGATGATGATAGATTCAGGTGCTCGTGGTTCGAAAGAGCAAGTTCGTCAGCTTGCTGGAATGAGAGGATTGATGGCTAAGCCGCAGAAGAGTTTAACAGGACAGGCTGGTGAAATTATTGAGAGTCCAATTATTTCTAACTTCAAAGAAGGTCTTTCGGTTATTGAATATTTCATTTCAACTCACGGTGCAAGAAAGGGGCTTGCTGATACCGCTCTTAAAACTGCCGATGCTGGTTATCTTACAAGAAGATTGGTTGATGTTGCCCAAGATGTTGTAGTAACTCAATATGATTGTGGAACGATCCGGGGTGTTGAAATTACTGCATTGAAAGATGGAGAAGAAATTCGAGAACCATTATCTGAAAGAATTTTAGGAAGAGTTGCCCTTGAAGATATTGAAGATCCAATAACTAAAGAATTGCTTTGTGAAGCCGGTGAATTAATTACAGAAGAAATTGCTGAGAGAATTGGTGAAACAGCAATTGAAAGAGTTAAGATTAGAACAGTTTTGACCTGCGACTCAAAACGCGGTGTTTGTGCAAAGTGTTATGGAAGAAACTTGACTACAGGCAAATTGGTCGATGTTGGTGAGGCTGTAGGTATTATTGCAGCTCAATCGATTGGTGAACCAGGTACTCAGCTTACATTAAGAACATTCCATATTGGTGGTGCAGCTAGCAGAATAGTTGAAACTTCACAAGTTACTTCAAGATTTGAAGGTAAAGCTCAATTTGAAGGGTTAAGATTTGTTGAAAAAGTAAATGAATTTGGCGAAAAAGTAAAAGTCTCTCTTACTAGAAATGGTTTAATCAATATTGTTGATAATGATGGCAGAATACTTAGAAAGTATGAAGTTCCTTATGGTGCAGAGATAGTAATTGAGGATAATCAGAAGGTTGAGAAAGGAACAATCCTTTATAATCATGATCCTTACAATGCTGTAATTATTACCGAAGTTGATGGTGTCGTCGAATTTCAAGATATGGTGGAAAACATTACATTCCGTCACGAAAGCGATGAACAAACAGGTCATATCCAGCAGGTAGTAATTGAATCTCGTGATAAAGCTTTAGTGCCGAGAATCAATATTGTTCAGAATGGCAATAAAATTATCGAATACATTATGCCAGCTAAAGCTCATTTGGTCGTTAGAGAAGGACAGGAGATAAAAGCTGGTACTATTTTAGCAAAAATTCCACGAGAGATTGGAAAGACAAGAGATATTACTGGTGGTCTTCCAAGAGTTACCGAATTATTTGAAGCAAGAAAACCACACGATCCAGCAATTGTCTCAGAATTTGATGGAGTTGTTTCTTTCGGAGCTCAGAAAAAAGGAACTCGAGATATAATCATTACCTCTATCGATGGATTAACAACAAAAACTTATTCAATCTCAGTTGGTAAGCATGTGCTTGTTCAGAATGGTGATGTAGTTAAAGCTGGAGATAAATTAACAGATGGCGATCTTGATCCTCATGATATATTAAGAATCAAAGGTCCTAATGCAGTTCAAGAGTTCCTCGTAAATGAAATACAGGAAGTTTATCGTTTGCAAGGTGTTAAGATAAATGACAAGCACATTGAAATTATCGTTAAACAGATGCTGCAAAAAGTTAAAATCCTTGATCCAGGCGATACCAAATTCCTTGAGAATGATCTTGTTGATAAGTACGTTCTAGAAGAAGAGAATGAGAAAATCAGAAATTCTGTTGTTATTCTTAATCGTGGTGATTCAAGATTTAAGAATGGTCAGGTTGTTGAAAGAAATAAAGTAAGAGATGTTAATATCGATCTTAGAAAGAAGAATAAGAAACCTGTTGAATTTAGAGATGCTCAACCGGCAACTTCAGAACCAATTCTCTTAGGTATTACCTCAGCTGCTCTTTCAACAGAGAGCTTTTTATCAGCAGCGTCATTCCAGGAAACAACTAAGGTTTTAACAGATGCTGCAACTGAGGCAAAAACAGATTACTTACTTGGTTTGAAGGAAAATGTTGTAATTGGCCATAAGATTCCAGCAGGAACTGGTTTGAAGAAATTCAGGAATATTATTTTAACGACATCAGAATTTGTTGAAACGAAAAGTTCGACCCAGGAGACAATCAAAGTAAAATCGAAATAACAGCTTGACTAAAAAATATCTAAATGTTATATTGCGAAGCTAAATTTTTATAAAACGGAGATATAGAGTTGCCAACTATAAATCAGTTAGTTAGACAAAATAGAGTAAAAGTTAAAAGTAAGAGCAAGTCACCGGCTCTTCAAGGATGCCCCCAAAAAAGAGGGGTTTGTACACGTGTCTATACTACAACTCCGAAAAAACCTAACTCCGCTCTACGGAAGGTAGCTCGTGTTAGACTTTCAAATGGTATAGAAGTAACAGCTTATATTCCAGGTGAAGGTCACAATTTGCAAGAGCACTCAATAGTTCTTGTTCGCGGAGGAAGAGTTAAGGATTTACCAGGTGTTAGATATCATATTATTCGCGGAACGCTTGATGCTGCTGGTGTTCAGGATAGAAAACAGGGTAGATCTAAATACGGAACTAAAAAAGCAAAAACAGCAAGTAAGTAAATATGAGAAAGAGAAGAGCAGAAAAAAGAATTTTGCCGCCTGATCCAATTTATAATGAAGTTCTTGTAACTAAACTTATAAATTATGTGATGAAACGCGGCAAAAAGAATGTTGCACGCAAATTAGTTTATGGTGCCTTTGATATAATAAAAGAGAAAACCAACAAAAATCCACTTGAAGTCTTTTTAAAAGCAGTTAACAATGTTCAACCGATGATTGAAGTTAGAAGTCGAAGAATTGGTGGTGCAACTTATCAAGTACCAACTGAAGTCAGACCAGAGAGAAGGATTGCATTGGCTTTAAGATGGATTATTAATTTTGCTAGAGAAAGAAAAGATAAATCATTTGCAAATAAACTCGCTGCTGAACTAATGGCTGCTGCAAATAACGAAGGTGCAGCCATTAAGAAGAAAGAAGACACTCATCGAATGGCTGAAGCAAATAAAGCTTTTGCTCATTTTAAATGGTAAGAACGGAGAATTGATTTTTTATGCCTAGAGGATTGCCAATTGAAAAATTGAGAAATATTGGAATTATGGCTCATATCGATGCCGGAAAAACAACTACTACGGAAAGAATTTTATTCTATACAGGTAAAGTGCATCGAATGGGCGAAGTGCACGATGGCTCTGCAACTATGGATTTTATGGAGCAAGAACGTGAACGTGGTATAACTATTACAAGTGCAGCAACTACTTGTGAATGGAAAGGTCATAGGATCAACATTATTGATACTCCAGGACACGTTGATTTTACTGTTGAAGTTGAAAGGTCATTAAGAGTACTGGATGGTGCAGTAGCTCTCTTCTGTGCAGTAGGTGGTGTTGAACCACAATCAGAAACAGTTTGGAGACAGGCTGATAAGTTTGGTGTTCCCCGTATCGCTTTTGTAAATAAAATGGATCGCGTCGGTGCTGATTTCTTTAATGTAATTCAAATGATGAAAGATAGATTAAGTGCTAATCCTGTTCCTGTGCAGGTGCCTATCGGTGAAGGTGATATGTTTACTGGCGTGATTGATTTAATTAGAATGAAAGCTGTTATGTATACTGAAGATCCCCTCGGTACCAGGTTTGAAGTTTTTGATATTCCCAAAGATCTTGAAGCTTATGCTAAAGAACATAGAACTAAATTATTAGAATCTGTATCTGACATTGATGATACTTTGTTGGAAAAATATCTTGAGGGACTTGAAATTACTGAAGATGAAATAAAAAAGGTTATCCGTCAAGCAACTATAAAAGGTACAATAGTCCCAGTTTTGTGTGGATCTGCATTTAAGAATAAAGGTATTCAGTTATTATTAGATGCAATTATAGATTACTTGCCATCTCCCGCAGATTTACCAGATATTGTTGGTCATCATCCTCATTTGAATGACCTTGTTACAAGAAAATTAACAGAAAATGAAAAATTCACAGCGTTGGCATTTAAAATTATGAGCGACCCTTATGTTGGTCGCTTAACTTTCTTTAGAGTTTATTCGGGTAAAGCCACTGCAGGTTCGTACGTTTACAATTCAAACAAAGAAAAGAAAGAAAGATTGGGAAGACTCCTGCAGATGCATGCAAATCACAGAACTGATATTGATGAAGTATACGCAGGAGATATTGCTGCAGCTGTTGGTTTGAAATTCACTAAGACTGGCGATACTCTATGTGATGAATCTGACCCAATAATTTTAGAGAAAATGGAATTCCCGGAACCGGTTATTCAAATTGCAATTGAGCCTAAGACAAAAGCTGATCAAGATAAGTTGTCTGAAGCTTTAAATAGATTGGCTGATGAAGATCCAACATTTAGAGTAAGTGTTAATGAAGAGACTGGTCAAACATTAATTGCTGGAATGGGTGAACTTCATCTCGAAATTCTTGTTGATAGAATGAAGAGGGAATTCAATGTAGAAGCTAATGTTGGCAAACCACAGGTTGCTTATAGAGAAACTATTACCAAAAAGGTTCAAGCCGAAGGGAAATTTATCAAACAGACAGGTGGTAGGGGTAAATATGGTCATGTCTGGATTGAAGTAGAACCAAATGAAAAAGGTAAAGGTTACGAATTTATAAACAAGATAGTTGGTGGTGTAATCCCTAAAGAATACATTCCTGCTGTATCAGCTGGTATAGAAGAGGCTATGAAAAATGGTGTTTTAGCTGGCTATCCTGTCGTAGATGTAAAGGTAACTTTGTTTGATGGTTCATATCACGAAGTTGACTCTGATGAAATTTCATTTAAAGTAGCAGGATCAATTGCATTCAAAGAAGCGGCAAAGAAAGCTGATCCAGTTCTCTTAGAACCAATTATGGAAGTTGAAGTTGTTACGCCCGAAGAATATCTGGGCGATGTAATGGGAGATTTAAATTCAAGAAGAGGGAAGATTGAAGGGTTTAGTGCGAGAAAAGATGCTCAAGTTATAAGAGCACTTGTCCCATTATCTGAGATGTTTGGATATGCAACTATTTTAAGATCAATGACTCAAGGAAGAGCTTTATATACTATGCAATTTGCATTTTATCAAGAAGTGCCAAAGCAAATTGCTGATCAATTAGTAGAAAAATCTATTGGTAAAGAAGGAATTAAAGTTTAAGTTTAACTTTTACTAATTAAAGGAGAAAAAACATGGCAAAGGAAAAATTTGATAGAAGTAAACCTCACGTGAATGTCGGAACAATTGGTCACGTGGATCATGGTAAAACTACTCTAACTGCTGCTATCACAATGGTTCTTGCCAAGAAAAATCTTGCTCAGGTAAGAACATTCGATTCAATTGACAATGCACCAGAAGAAAAAGCTCGTGGTATTACCATAGCAACAGCACACGTAGAATATTCTTCTGAAAAGAGACACTATGCACACGTTGACTGCCCGGGTCACGCTGATTACATTAAGAATATGATCACTGGTGCAGCTCAGATGGATGGTGCAATTTTAGTTGTTGCAGCAACAGATGGTCCAATGCCTCAAACAAGAGAGCATATTCTTTTAGCTCGTCAGGTCGGTGTTCCTGCTATTGTTGTTTTTATGAACAAAGTTGACGCTGTTGATGATCCAGAATTGTTAGATCTTGTTGAAATGGAAGTTCGTGAATTGTTAACTAAATATGAATTCCCAGGTGATGAAGTGCCTGTAATTCGTGGTAGTGCTTTGAAGGCAATGGAAAAAGCAATGCAGCCAAACTCAACTGCCGATGAACCAGAATTTAAATGCATTTATGAATTAGTTGATGCTCTTGATAACTATATTCCATTACCACAAAGAGAAATTGATAAACCATTCTTAATGCCTGTAGAAGACGTTTTCAGTATTACCGGGCGTGGTACCGTTGCAACTGGTAGAGTCGAAAGAGGAAGAATCAAGTTGAATGAAGAAGTTGAGTTAATCGGTTTAGGTCAACATAAGAAAACTGTTGTAACTGGTATCGAGATGTTCAGAAAAGAACTTGATGAAGCAATTGCTGGTGATAATGCAGGATTATTGTTGAGAGGTATTGGCAAGGACGAAATTGAAAGAGGAATGGTTGTAGCAAAACCAGGAAGTATTACTCCACATAAAAAATTTGAATGCGAAGTATACGTTTTGTCAAAAGAAGAAGGTGGTCGTCATACTCCATTCTTCTCAGGTTATAGACCACAGTTCTATTTCAGAACAACTGATGTTACTGGTGTAGTTACTTTGCCAGAAGGTGTTGAAATGGTTATGCCGGGAGATAATGTAAGATTAACTGTTGACTTAATTTCAGAAATAGCTATGGAAGAAGGATTGAGATTTGCTATTCGTGAAGGTGGTAGAACTGTCGGTGCTGGTGTTGTAACAAAGATTTTAGAGTAAATAGATTAGATAAAATTATTATTAAGGAGATTTAAGAAGTGCAAAGTCAAAAGATACGTATTAAGCTAAAGTCATACGATCATAATTTACTTGATAAATCAGCTGAAAAAATTATCAAGACAGTAAGAAGTACCGGGGCTCTTGTGTCGGGTCCCATTCCTTTGCCAACTAAAAGAACCGTTTATACAGTTCTTAGATCTCCTCATGTTGATAAAAAATCACGTGATCAATTTGAAATTCGTTCTCATAAACGTTTGATTGATATCTTAAATTCAAACAATAAAACAATAGATTCATTAATGAAACTCGATATCCCTGCGGGTGTCGATATTGAGATTAAAGTTAATGCATAGTTGGAGATTATAATGATTGGCCTTTTAGGTAAAAAAACAGGAATGACAAGAATTTTCGATGAAAATGGAAATGTTATTCCAGTAACAATAGTCGAAGCAGGTCCCTGCTTTGTCACTCAAATCAAAACAAAAGAAAATGATGGTTACGATGCTGTTCAATTAGGTTTCGATGATAAAAAAATTAAAAGTACAACTAAGCCATTGCTTGGACACTTCAAAAAAGCAGGGCTTTCGCCTAAAAGATTTTTAGCTGAATTCAGAAATTTTGACTTAAAAGATTTGAAATTAGGACAAGAGATAACGGTTGATCTCTTTAATGTTGGTGATAAGATTACAGTGCAGGGTATTTCCAAAGGTAGAGGCTTTCAAGGTGTTGTAAAAAGACATGGATTTGGTGGTGGTCCCGTAACTCACGGGCAAAGTGACAGATTGAGAGCTCCTGGTTCTATTGGAGCAAGCTCATTCCCAAGCCGTGTATTCAAAGGTCAAAGAATGGCTGGAAGAATGGGCGGTGAAAAAGTTTCAATTAGAAATCTAAAAATTGTCAAAATAGATAAAGACCAGAATCTCATTTTTATCAAAGGAGCTATTCCTGGTCATATTAACGGTTATGTGAAATTGATGAAGAAGTAAAAATGAAAGTTGACATTTATAAAATAGATGGTTCATTAACTGGACGACAGATTGAGCTGAATCCAAAAGTTTTTGATATTCAGCCAAATGATCATGCAATTTATCTTGCGGTAAAAGCTTACTTAGCAAATCAGCGTCAGGGTACTGCTAAGGCAAAGGAAAGAAGTGAAGTTAGCGGTGGCGGTCGAAAACCCTGGAGACAAAAAGGAACTGGTCGTGCGCGTGCTGGTTCGATTAGATCTCCATTGTGGGTTGGAGGTGGAACTATTTTCGGTCCGAAACCGCGTGATTATGAAATGAAATTACCAAAGAAAGTAAAATTACTTGCTCGTTTGTCTGCTTTAACATATAAAGCTAAAAGCAATCAAATAATTGTAGTTGAAGATTTTGATTTTGAGCAGCCCAAAACTAAAGAGATGTTTAATATTATTAAGGCGTTAAATCTAAACGACAAAAAAACATTACTTTTAACGGAAGGATACAATAAGAATATTTATTTATCTGGAAGAAATATTCCAACCTTAAATGTTCTGGAAGCTCAAAAAGCATCGACATATGATATTTTGAATAACAAAGTATTGTTATTACAGGAAAGTGCATTGAACTTAATAAATCAAAAGTTTAGCCATGAGTAAAAATATTAACGATATATTAATTCGACCCTTATTAACTGAAAAGTTGACAGGACTTCAAGATAAAGGTGTAAATGTTTACGGTTTTGTTGTTGCTCGAGATGCAAACAAAATTGAAATAGCTAAAGCAGTCGAGCAAAAATTTAATGTAAAAGTTGTCAATGTTAGAACAGTTATTAGAAAAGGGAAAACAAGAACACAATTTCGCAGATCTGGAAGATTCACTGGTAGAACTGCGACTATTAAAAAAGCTTATGTAACTCTGGAAAAAGATCAGAAAATTGATTTCTTTGAGAACATTTAATTGCAGGATGAATTAGAATGGGACTAAAAAAATTAAAACCAGTAACGCCATCACAAAGATTTGCAATACTACCAGATTTTTCTGAAATCACTAAAACTGAACCAGAAAAATCGCTGCTCGAGCCATTAAAGAAATCTGGTGGTAGAAATAATTATGGTCGATTGACAGCTCGTCATCGTGGTGGTGGCCATAAGAGAATGTATCGAATAATCGATTTTAAACGAGATAAAAGAGATATTCCAGGAAAGGTTTATTCCATAGAATATGATCCTAATAGATCCGCTAGAATCGCATTAATCCATTATGCTGATGGAGAAAAACGGTACATTCTTGCTCCTAATGGATTAAAGATTGGAGATACGATTGTTGCTGGTGAAAATGTTGAAATAAAACCTGGTAATGCAATGCCTCTTGGCATTGTCCCTTTAGGTAGTTTCGTTCATAATGTTGAATTAAAGCCAGGGAAAGGTGGTCAGCTTGCAAGAAGCGCTGGAACCTCTGCGCAAGTAGTTGCACGTGAAGGCAAATATGTTCATTTGAAATTACCATCTGGTGAAGTAAGATTAGTTAATGTGAATTGTTATTGCACATATGGAGTCGTCGGTAATGCTGATCATGAAAATATAAGTTTAGGTAAAGCTGGACGAAATAGATGGTTAGGTTGGAGATCGTATGTAAGAGGTGTTGCTATGAACCCTATTGATCATCCAAATGGTGGTGGTGAAGGTAAAAGTAAAAGTGGTGGTGGATGGCAACATCCAACTTCGCCTTGGGGTCAATATGCTAAAGGTTTGAAAACAAGAAAGAAAAACAAACTATCTAATAAATATATCGTCAAACGAAGAAAGTAGTCTAAGAGGAACAAATGCCAAGATCAGTTAAAAAAGGTCCATATATAAACGAAAAGTTATTGAAAAAGATTAGAGCTTTGAATGAAGCCAATCAGAAAAAAATGATTAAAACCTGGTCTCGTTCTTCAACTATATCACCAGAATTTGTAGGACATACTATAGCTATTCACAATGGAAAACAATTTATTCCAGTCTTAATAACTGAATATATGGTTGGTCATAAACTCGGGGAATTTGCACCTACGAGAATTTTTAGAGGACATCCTGGTACTAAAGCAGAAAAAGCAAGTAAAGCAAAATAAAGTTTGATAAGGTTGAAAATGGAAGCAAAAGCAACGTTTAGATATATTCCAACATCACCTCGAAAGATGAGGACGGTTATTGATTTAATTCGAGGAAAATCAGTTGAAGAGGCACTAAGCATTTTACATTTTACTAAGAAACATGCTGCCAGAGATGCTGAGAAAGTTTTAAGATCTGCTGTTGCAAATCTAATGAACAAAGTTGAAGATGGTCGTGTTGAAGTAAGTGATCTGTATATCAAAGAAGCTTATGTTGATGGCGGTCCAATGTTGAAAAGAATTTTGCCAGCTCCACAAGGTCGAGCTTATAGAATTAGAAAAAGATCTAATCATGTAACTATTGTTGTTGCACAAAAAGAAACAAAATCATAGGAGTATCTTTGGGACAGAAATCTAATCCAATTGGTTTGAGAATAGGTATTACAAGAAGTTGGGAATCCAACTGGTACGAAGAAAAATCCTTTGGACCCAAACTCGTTGAAGATGTTAAGATTCGTAATTACATAAAAAGCAGATTAGAAAATGCTGGTGTATCAAAAATTTTAATTGAAAGAACAGCAAAAGATCTAACCATTACAATTCATACTTCTCGACCGGGTGTTGTTATAGGTCGAAGTGGAAAAGATATTCAACAGCTCGAAGCAGAACTTAAAAAGTTATTTGATAAAGAAGTTAAAGTTCAGATCCATGAAATAAAAAGACCTGAATTGGATGCTGAACTTGTTGCAAAAAATATTGCTCGACAAATTGAAAATCGAATCTCTCACAGAAGAGCTATGAAAACTGCTATAACAGCAGCGATGAGGATGGGTGCCGAAGGAATTAGAATTAAATGCGGTGGCCGTATAGCTGGTGCAGAAATGGCAAGATCTGAGCAATATAAAGAAGGTCGTGTACCTCTACATACTTTCAGAGCAGATATTGATTATGCAACCGCAACTGCTCAAACCATTTATGGTTCAATTGGTGTAAAAGTATGGATATGTAGAGGCGAAATATTCGGTAAAATCGGCGAAAAAATTGGAGCTTAAATTCTATGTTAATGCCTAAAAGAGTAAAGTATCGAAAAGCACAAAGAGGTCGAATGAAAGGTAAAGCAACTCGTGGTAATACTGTTGCTTTCGGTGATTTTGGTTTAAAAGCTTTGGAACCTCATTGGATTACTGCTCGACAAATCGAAGCATGCAGAGTGGCTCTCTCGAGAAAAATGAAGAGAGATGGTAAAATCTGGATTAGAATCTTCCCAGATAAACCTGTTACAAAAAAACCACTTGAAACAAGAATGGGTAAAGGTAAAGGTGCGCCAGAATTTTGGGTAGCTGTAGTCAAACCAGGAAGAGTTATGTTCGAGGTTGGTGGGGTTGATGCAAATGTTGCTATGGAAGCCTTAAAATTAGCTGCTCACAAGCTTCCAATTAAAACTAAAATTGTTACCCGAATTGACTACAAAGCTGAATAGGTGCGATTATGAAAATGTATGAAATTAGACAAATGACAGACGAAGAATTAAGAAAAAGAATTCAAGAAGAAGAAAATAATTTAGTTGATTTAAGATTTGCTCTTGCAACAAAACAATTAACAAACACAGCAAAAATTAAATTAACAAGACGAGATATTGCAAGAATGAAGACGGTTTTACGTGAAAGAGAACTTGGAATTGAGAGAAAAACCGATTCTGGGAAAAAGGAGGTGAAATAAAAAATGACTACAACTCGTGGAAGAAGAAAAACCAGAATCGGTAAAGTCGTGAGCAACAAAATGGATAAAAGCATTGTCGTTGCAATTGAACGCAGAGTTGCTCATCCTATCTATAAAAAATATTATAAAAAGACCACTAAATTAATGGCTCACGATCCCAACAATGAATGCCAAATTGGCGATATCGTCGAAATAATGGAAACCAGACCATTAAGCAAAAGAAAAAGATGGCGATTAGTGAAAATTCTCGAAAGAGAAAAATAATCTAATGAGAGGATAGAGTTATGATTCAGGAAGAAACCAATTTAGTTGTAGCAGATAATTCAGGTGCTAAGAAAGTTAGATGTATTCGTGTTCTTGGCGGAAGCAATAGAAGATATGCAACTGTTGGTGATATTATCGTTGTTTCAGTTAAATCTGCTATCCCTGGTGGTGCAGTAAAAAAAGGTGATGTATCCAGAGCCGTTGTTGTAAGAACAAAGAAAGAAGTTAGACGAAAAGATGGAACATATATCCGATTTGATGAAAATGCAGCTGTTTTGTTAGATAATAAAAACGAGCCAAGAGGTACTCGTATTTTCGGACCAGTTGCTCGTGAACTAAGAGAAAAACAATTTATGAAAATTGTATCATTAGCTCCTGAAGTTTTATAAGAGGTTTTGAATGAGACTAAAAATCAAAAAAAATGATAACGTTATAGTAATTGCAGGTAATGAAAAAGGAAAGACCGGAAAAGTTCTAAAAGTCTTTCCCAAAAAACAAAGAGTAATTGTTGAAGGTGTTAATATAGTAAAAAGACATACTAGACCTTCCCAGAAAAATCCACAGGGAGGTATAATTAAAAAAGAAGCACCTATTCATATTTCGAATGTAATGCTTATTGATCCAAAAACTAACGAAAGAACCAGAGTAGGATCAAAAATAATTTTTGATGAAACTACAGGAAAGAAAAAAATAGTTCGTGTTAGTAAAAAATCTGGAGAAATGATTTAGGTCTAAAGATGGCAGATAAAAAACAGAAAAAACAAGCTCAGCAAACACAACAGAAAAAAGGCAAAGAAGAAAAAGCAAAAGATACTGCTGTGCAGGTTCAAACAGAACCTGAAGAAAAAATTACGCCACGACTTTTTGAAATGTATAAGCAGGAAATTGTCCCTCTTTTAATGAAGCAATTTAATTACAAAAATGTAATGCAGGTACCAAAACTGCATAAAATAACTTTGAACATTGGTGTGGGAAAAGCAACTCAAGATCCAAAGTTGCTTGAAGATGCAGTTAAAGACCTTGAAATGATTGCTGGACAAAAACCTGCTATTCGAAAAGCGAAAAAGGCAATTTCGAATTTTAAATTGCGTCAGGGCATGGCTATTGGTTGCATGGTTACTCTTCGTGGTGCAAGAATGTATGAGTTTCTTGATAGATTGATAAATATTGCCTTGCCAAGAGTTCGTGATTTTAGAGGTGTATCAGATAAGTCATTTGATGGTCGTGGTAATTATACTCTTGGAATTAAAGAGCACATTATCTTCCCTGAAATTAATGTCGATAAAGTAAATCGTATTTATGGAATGGATATTACAATTGTGACTACTGCTAAAACAGATGCAGAAGCTTACGAATTATTAAAGGCATTTGGATTTCCATTTAGAAAGAAAGAAGTAAGTCAATAAGGAGTTAACTTTGGCACGATTAGCTTTAATTGTTAAACAGAAAAAAGAACCAAAATTCAAGGTAAGAAAATATAACCGCTGCAGTTTATGTGGCAGACCAAGAGGTTATTTGAGAAAATTTGGTATTTGTAGAATCTGCTTTAGAAATATGGCTAGCAGCGGTAAAATTCCCGGTGTTAGAAAAGCAAGTTGGTAAAAGAGGAGATAGATTAGAATGACAATGACAGATCCAATTGCGGATTTTTTAACTCGATTAAGAAATGCAATCAAAGCTCGACATGTTGTTGTTGATGTTCCTGCATCAAAAATGAAAATTGATATTGCCAGAATTTTATTAAATCAAAAGTATATCGATTCTTATGAAGTTATTGAAGACGGTAAGCAAGGAATTTTGAGAATTCGTCTTAAATATGTTCAGGGCAGAAGTGCGATTACTGGATTGAAAAGGATTAGTAAACCAGGTTTAAGAATTTATAAAGATGCTAAGTCAATCGACCGAGTTTTGAACGGACTTGGAATTGCGATCATTTCGACTTCAAAGGGTTTAAAGACCGATAAAGAAGCAAGAAATGAAAATATCGGTGGTGAAGTAATCTGTCACATTTGGTAAATCGAAAGAGGAGATTAAAAAGTGTCTCGTATTGGTAGAAAACCAGTTGAAATTAAAAAAGGCGTAACTGTAGAAATTCAAAATGGGACAATTAAAGTTAAAGGTCCTAAGGGTGAATTAACGCAAACTTATGATCCAAGAATTAAAATTAATATTGAAAACAATCAGGTAGTTTTGACCCGTGATTCAGATGATAAAAGAGTTAGAGCATTGCATGGTTTATACAGAGCTTTGATTCAGAATATGATTGATGGTGTAACAGAAGGTTATACTAAAAAATTAGAAATTGTTGGTGTTGGATACAGAGCGGAATGGAAAGGAAGAGGATTGCAATTAGCATTGGGTTATTCACATCCAATTTTCTTTATTCCGCCAAAAGAAGTTAAAGTTGAAGTTCCAGCTCCAACAAACATTGTAATCAGCGGTATTGATAAACAATTAGTTGGACAAATAGCTGCAAAAATTCGTTCTTTCAGACCACCTGAACCATATAATGGTAAAGGTATTAGATATGAAGGTGAACAAATAATCCGTAAAGCTGGTAAAACTGCAGGTAAATAAATATGATTAAACCAAAAGCAAAATCAAGATTTAGAGTAAAGAAACATTTGAAAAAGGTATTGGCGAAAGGGACCCCTGAAAAGCCAAGATTAAGTGTTTATCGAAGTCTGAATAATATCTATATTCAATTTATTGATGACTCTACGAACAGGACACTCTTTTCTGTTTCAAATTTATCGAAAGAAGTTAAAGAGAAAATTCAAGGTCACTTGACGAAAACAGAAGTTAGTAAACTAGTTGGTAAAGTTGCTGCTGAAATTGCTTTAAGCAAAGGAATTACAACAGGTGTGTTCGATAGAAATGGTTTTAGATATCACGGCAGAGTAAAAGCCTTAGCTGATGGATTAAGAGAAGGTGGATTTAAAATTTAAAAATTTGCCGGGTCGTCTAAGGGTAGGACAGCGGCCTTTGGAGCCGTATGTAGAGGTTCGAATCCTCTCCCGGCAGCTAAATTAATGGAGTGATGTAATTTGAAAACTGTTAGACCACAAAACATAGAAGAGTTAAAAGAAAAAGTTGTCCACATCAATCGAGTTGCAAAAGTTGTTAAAGGTGGACGAAGATTTAGCTTTAATGCAATTGTAGTTGTTGGTGATCGCAAAGGTCATGTTGGTGTCGGTCTTGGTAAAGCAAACGAAGTGACCGATGCCATTAGCAAAGGAACAGAGGATGCTAAGAAGAACATAGTAAAAGTACCTGTAATTAAAGGCACCATTCCCCATGAAATTATTGGGAAATATGGCGCAGCAAAGGTACTTTTAAAACCTGCTTCACCTGGTACTGGATTGATAGCAGGTGGTGGAGTTAGAGCAGTTCTTGAAGCTGCAGGAATTACTGATGTTCTCACAAAATCTCTTGGTTCTTCAAATCCTCACAATACTGTAAAGGCAACATTGAAAGCACTTACAAGTCTCCTTGATGCAAATACTGTTGCAATGAAAAGAGGAATTACAAAACAAGAATTGTTTGGTAAGTCATGAAAAAGTTAAAAATTACTCAAATAAGATCAATTATAGATAGACCAGAAAGACAAAAGCGAACTATAAAAGCTCTTGGTCTTGGTCGTCCAAATTATGTTGTAATCAAAAACGACACTCCTCAAATTAGAGGAATGCTTCGCAAAGTTAGTCATCTCGTTAAAGTTGAAGAAATTAGTGAAGAGTGATATGAACATTTTAAGTAATTTAAAACCAGCAAAAGGCTCAGTCAAAAAAGAAAAAAGAGTTGGTCGAGGACCAGGTTCGGGTCATGGCGGTACATCATGTCGTGGAATGAATGGACAAAGGTCTCGCTCAGGCGGCGAAAGATTTAGACCTAACTTTGAAGGTGGGCAGATGCCTCTGGCTCGTCGAGTTCCAAAAAGAGGATTTAAAAGCCCTTTAAGAGTTGAATATCAAGCTTTAAAATTGCAAAGACTTGTTGATTTTGTACTTAAAAATAATTTATCTGACCAAAAAATAACTCCTGAGTTGCTTTACGAGAAAAAAGCAGTTGGGAGTAAAAACAAACCTATTAAAATTTTAGGCGATGGTGATGTAAACTTTAAACTCGATCTCACCATTCACGCAATTAGTCAATCCGCACGTCAGAAGATCGAATCTGCAGGTGGAACAATAAATATAGTGAAATTCTAATGGCGACATTTGCTGAAAGTTTTAGAAATATCTTTAAAATCCAGGAATTAAGGGAACGAGTTCTTTTTACACTCGGTCTTTTAATAATCGTTAGAATCGGAGCTCACATTACACTGCCAGGTGTTGATGCTCATGTATTGGCAGAAGCAACAAGAAATGCGACACAGGATAACTTGTTTGGACTTTATGATTTATTTGTCGGAGGTGCTTTTTCAAATGCTGCGATCTTTGCACTGGGTATAATGCCATATATCAGCTCATCAATTATTATTCAGTTGCTTAGTGCTGTTGTACCATACTTTCAGAAACTTCAAAAAGAAGGTGAAGAGGGACGAAAGAAAATTAATCAACTTACAAGATATGGTACCGTTTTGGTTGCTGCCGTTCAAGCCTGGGGTGTGAGTGTAAGATTAAATCATATGAATGCTAATGGAGTTCCAATAGTACCTATTGAAGTACAGGGAGCTTTATTTACTTTTTCGACCATCATTATATTAACTGCCGGAACAATATTTTTAATGTGGCTTGGTGAGCAAATTACAGAACGTGGAATTGGAAACGGAATATCTTTAATAATTTTTATTGGAATTATTGACAGATTACCATATGCTTTTCTTGATGAATACAGATTGCTTGCAGCTGGTCAAACAAATTTAATTGTTGAATTGATTTTTGTGACTTTGATGGTTTTCATTATAGCTGCTGTTGTTTTAATGACTAGAGGTGAGAGGAGAATACCAGTTCAGTATGCAAAAAGAGTAGTAGGAAGAAAGATTGTTGGTGGTGTAACTCAATTTATTCCTTTAAGAGTTAACACCGCTGGAGTTATGCCCATCATTTTTGCACAGTCAATTATGTTTATTCCAAATACAATCTTGACTTTCTTCCCTGAAAGTGAATTGATGGCTTCTATAGCAAGTCATTTTAGATATGACTCTTTCGTTTACTCATTCTTCTATGCTTTATTGATTATTTTCTTTACATATTTCTATACAGCTATTGCATTTAATCCGAAAGATGTTGCTGAGACAATGAAAAAGCAGGGAGGTTTTATTCCAGGAATTCGACCAGGAAATCAAACAGCTGAATATATTGATAATATTTTAACAAGAATCACTTTACCTGGTTCAATCTTTTTAGCAATCATTGCGATTCTTCCTGCATTTATTTCTAAGTTTGGTGTATCACCAAGCTTTGCTCAGTTTTTTGGTGGAACAAGTTTGTTGATTGTTGTCGGCGTAGCTCTCGATACGCTTCAACAAATTGAAACTCACTTGAAAATGAGACACTATGATGGATTTTTGAAAACTGGTAGGATTAAAGGTCGTAGATAATTTGAATGATATTTATTAAGAATGCTCAAGAGATTGATGGTATTAGAAAAAGTTGTCAGATTGTTGCAGAAGTTTTGAAATTAATGAGTTCTTTGATAAAACCTGGTATTACTACAAAGATGCTCGACGAAGCTGCTGAAGATTATATAAGGTCTCGAGGCGGTATTCCTGCATTCAAAGGATACTCGCAGGCGGGAAGTTTTAATTTCCCAGCTTCAATATGTGCATCTGTTGATAATGCTGTGGTTCATGGAATTCCTGATGATGTTCCTCTAAAAGAAGGACAGATTATTTCAATTGATGTCGGTGTTCAATTAAACGGATTTTTTGGTGACGCAGCAAAAACATTTCCAGTTGGGAAAGTATCTGAATTAAAGAAGAAATTAATGAAAGTTACAGAAGAAGCTCTTTATAGAGGAATTGAAAAAGCAAAAAATGGAAATCGAGTATCTGATATTTCGCGAGCGATTCAAACTTATGTTGAAAGTAATGGTTTTAGCATTGTGCGAGAATTAACTGGTCACGGAGTTGGAAAGTACTTGCACGAGGATCCTTCAATACCAAATTATGTTGTTGGAGGTCCAAGTCCAAAATTAAGAGAAGGTATGACGATAGCAATTGAACCAATGGTAAATGCTGGAACTTATAGAGTAAAAACTTTAAGAGATGGATGGACAATTGTAACAGAAGATGGTCAACCATCTGCACATTTTGAACATACAATTTTAATAACTAATAACGAACCAGAAATTTTGACAGCCTGATGGCAAAAAAAGATGTTATTGTAATGGATGGAGTTATTACTGAAACATTGCCTAATGCAATGTTCAGAGTTAAACTTGATAATGGTCACGAAATACTTGCCCATGTTTCAGGCAAGATGAGAATGCATTTTATACGTATACTCGTTGGTGATAAAGTTCAAGTTGAAATTTCACCATACGATTTAACTAAAGGAAGAATAATTTATAGATACAAGTAAATTGGAGTTTTTATGAAAGTTAGAGCTTCTGTTAAAAAAAGATGTGAACATTGTAAAATAATAAAGAGAAAAGGTCAGGTTAGAGTGATTTGCAAAAATCCAAAACATAAGCAAAGACAAGGATAAAAGAGGAGTTTAAAATTGGCACGTATAGCTGGAATTGATTTACCAAAGAACAAAAAAATTGCTTACGCTTTACCTTTGATTTATGGTATTGGCCGCTCCAATGCCTGGGACATTCTGAAAGCTGCCAATGTTGATCCGAATAAAAAAGTTGGTGATCTTACCCCTGATGAAGTAGCAGCAATTAGAGCGGTTATTACTTCTGATTATAAAGTCGAAGGTGCTTTAAGAAGTGAAGTTCAGATGAATATTAAACGATTAATGGATATTGGAACTTATCGTGGGTTAAGACATCGTAAGGGATTACCAGTTAGAGGTCAAAGGACAAGAACTAACGCTCGTACAAGAAAAGGAAAGAGAAAAACTGTTGCTGGTAAGAAAAAAGCTGTAGCTAAGAAGTAATAAATAGGAGATTGAAAGTTGGCAAAGACACAAAAAAAGTCTAAAAAGAAAATTCATATAGATCCTAAAGGAGTTGCCCATATCCAGGCGACATTTAATAATGTTATTGTTACTATCACTGATATTTATGGAAATACCATTGCCTGGTCATCTGCTGGTAGAAATGGATTTAGAGGTTCTAAAAAGAATACACCATATGCAGCTCAAGTAACCGCTGAAGCAGCAGCTAAAGAAGCGTATGATGCAGGAGTTAGAAAAGTTGATGTGTTGATTAAAGGACCAGGTGCTGGTAGAGAAGCTGCAATAAGAGCACTTGCAAATGTCGGTTTGCAGATTGAATCTATAAAAGACATTACACCAATTCCTCATAACGGTTGCAGACCACCTAAAAGAAGAAGAGTATAATTATTTTGGAGAAAAAGTAAATGGCAGTTTATCACGACGCTGTTTGTAAATTATGTAGACGAGAAAGACAAAAGTTGTTCTTAAAGGGAACGAAATGTTACACCGAGAAATGTCCTCTGGAGAAAAAGAATTATCCTCCAGGACAACATGGTACTTCTCGAAGAACGAAGATAAGTGAATATGGAATTCAATTAAGAGAAAAACAAAAAGTTAAAAGAATCTACGGGCTTCTTGAAAGACAATTCAAAAACTATTTTGAAAAAGCCCTGAAACAAAAAGGTCGTACGGGTGAAAATCTCATCAAACTTCTTGAAAGAAGATTAGATAATGTAGTTTTTCGATTAGGTTTTGCTCCATCAAGAAAAGCAGCAAGACAACTTGTCCGTCATAGACATATCTTGGTGGATGGAAAAATTGTTGATATACCTTCTTATTTATTAAAACCAGGACAGGTCGTTTCCATTAAAGAAAAGAGCAAGGCTCTTGATATAATACATAACTCACTAAAAAGAGTTAAAGAGGGTACATATCCCTGGTTACAAATTGATAAAGCTACTCTATCAGGCACTTTCTTGCATATTCCTGAAAGAGCTGATATTCCTTTAAATGCAAATGAACAGTTAATAGTTGAATTGTATTCTAAATAATCAATAACCTTAGGAAAGGTTGAAAAGATGAGTTTATCATTATTGCAATTACCTGAAAAGATTACTTTAGATCAGACCTCTTATTCTCCAAGTTATGGGAAGTTTGTGATTCAACCACTTGAGAGAGGTTATGGTATTACCGTTGGAAATGCTTTAAGGCGAGTCCTTATTTCATCAATTCCAGGCGCTGCCTTTAAAGCAATTAAAATAGATAACATCCTCCACGAGTACAGCACAATTGAAGGTGTTAAAGAGGATGTAACTGAAATTATTTTGAATCTTAAGCAGGTCAGAATTAAAATTCTCAACAATCGTGCAAATAAAATTACATTAAAAATTAAAGGTCCAGGCGAATTTAAAGCTGGTGATATTCAAAAACAGACTAACGATATCGAAGTATTAAATCCTGACGCACACATTGCTACACTTGGAAAGACTGCTAACTTCACGATGGAGTTGTGGTTCGGACAGGGAATAGGTTATGTTCCTGCTGAAGAAAAC
Organism: Ignavibacteria bacterium; assembly: GCA_013177855.1. NCBI lineage: Bacteria > Pseudomonadati > Ignavibacteriota > Ignavibacteria > Ignavibacteria bacterium. The sequence continues at coordinate 99,383 of JABLYA010000002.1, read as the reverse complement.
AAAAGTCCAGAATTTACAATTGGTGTGATTCCAATCGATAGTATTTTTACTCCAGTGAAAAATGTAAACTATACCGTTGAAACAATTCGTTATGCTAATCGAGATAATCTCGAAAGGTTAACTCTTGAGATTACTACTGATGGCTCGATAACACCAGAAGATAGCTTGAATCTTGCAGCTCAAATATTAAAAGAACATTTTGAGTTCTTCTTGAATTACAAATTTGAAGCAAAAGCTGCAGCGGCTGAAAAACCGCGAGATGCGGAAAAAGAAAGAATTAGAAAAATTCTTAAAATGTCTATTGAAGAACTCGAGTTATCTGTTAGAGCTTACAATTCACTTAGAGGTGCGAACATAAATACAATAGCCGATCTTGTAAAGAGAGAAGAAAACGAATTACTAAGATTTAGAAATTTTGGACGTAAATCTCTTGATGAAATTAGAGAAAAAATACAAAACCTCGGTCTCCAGTTTGGAATGGATGTCGATAAATACCTCGAAGATGAAAAAGAATAATCAGGAATTGAAAAATGAGACACGCAGTTAAAGGAAGAAAATTAAAAAGAACAGCTGAACACAAAAAAGCATTGTTGTGTAATCTAGCAACAGCTTTATTCAGATACAAAAAAATTAAAACAACTGTTGCAAAAGCTAAAGAAGCACGAACTTTTGTTGAAAGATTAATAACAAAAGCTCGCAAAGGTGATGTCCCTGCAAGAAGATATGTAGCCAGATTTATTAAAGATCGTGAAGTATTAAAAGAATTATTTAACGAGATAGTAGTAAAAGTTGGTGATAGACCAGGTGGTTACACAAGAGTAGTTAAATTAGGCGCTCGAAGAGGAGATGGCGCAGATCTGGCTATCTTAGAACTCGTTGATTATAATGAAGGAGTTGCAAAGGAACAGAAAAAGAAAGAGACTCCTGTAGCTCAAACAGAGCAGGTTACTAAAGAAGAAGAAAGTAGAACAGAAAAAGAGCAACAGGATGTAAAAGCTGAGGCAAACGAAGACATTAAAGATAATGAAGTTGAATCTAATTCTGAAGAATCTCAGAGTGAAAGTTCAACTGAATCCAAAAATAAAGAGAATTAAAGTTTAGTTAATCGCAATTAAGGAGTAGTTGGAGCAATCTGACTACTCCTTTTTTATTTTGCAGAATAATAATTAAACACAATGAAGATAGATTTTAATAATGCAAGGTTAGAGAGAACAGTTTATACACTCGATCAGTTGAAAACACAGAATTTACCCGAAATTGTATTTATGGGGCGGTCTAATGTTGGTAAATCATCATTAATTAATTTAATTCTTGGGAAAAAAAATCTTGCAAAAGTTAGTCAAACCCCTGGAAAAACTCGCTCAATAAATTTCTACATAATTGATGAAAAATTTTATTTAGTAGATCTGCCAGGATTTGGTTACGCATCTACAAGTAAGGAAGAAAGTTTTAGATTTTCAAGGCTTATTCAAGATTATTTCAAATTGAGTAATAAAATTATACTTGTCTGTCATCTAATGGACTCAAGGGTACCATTTACAAAACTTGATGAAATAGCCAAAGATTATGTTCTTGACTTAGGTCTACCTTATTGCATTTTGTTCACAAAAGTTGATAAATTAAACCAGTCTGAAAAATCTAAATTGAAAAAACTTACTCAGCAAATAATGGAGAGCACAGATTTTAATTATATATTTCTTTCCGCAAAGTCTGGTGAAGGGAAAAAGGAATTGCTGTCATTCTTAATCAATAAATTATTTGAAAGTAGAGAGAAAGAAATTTGATCAAGCTCAATCCTAAAAGAATCATAATATTTCTAATTTTGCTTGGGTTGTTAGTTGCTTCATATTTGATAGATACAATTATTTTAAAGCTGTTTTTTATTTTATTAACGATTATAATCATTAGTTTTATAATTTTTACACGTAATGGCAATGTAAAAAGTAAAGAAGTAATTGAAGATACTAATGAGGAAAACGAAGAGGAACAGAGTAACAGCGCAGAAGATGTTCAAGAATTTAGAGCAGAGGATAAAATCTTAACAGAAGCAGATATTAAAGAAAGATTACTTAAAGGAAAAGTTACTCAATTTGTCCCGCAAGACTTGAATGTACAGTATAGAAAGATTGCTCTTGAAGAAATACCTGCAGGTGCCAGTGGAGATGTTCAATTTAATTTTTATCTCGAGAAAACTCTTGATGTTATTAAATATGTATTTATGGCTCACTCCGCAATTTTTTTCTGGTATAGAAGAGATAAAAATCAAATCATATTTTATAATTATTCTTCCGATGAAGATGGTCTTCAAAAATTAAAATATGAAGTTGGTTCTGACATTATCAGTAAAGTTATACTAACGGGTAATCCGAATTATACTTGCAACATCAATTCGAATGTAGAAGCAGATTTAATTAAATATTATCAGATACCTGTAGGAATAAAGTCAATAGCAGCAGTTCCAGTTTTTCTTAATAACAAAGTAATTGGCGTTCTGGCAATAGATAGTAAAAGTGAAGATGCTTTTGGTCCTGAGACTATTTATACTCTTGGTAAATTCGTCAGGATGATCACTCTCATCTTAAACATTTATGATGAGAGATATAACATAGAGTTAGTTAATCAAAAACTTGATGCATTACTTGAATTAATTGGAAATTCAACTCGAGATTTTGATGAGAGAAAAATTGTCCAGAATTTTATAGTTGTCCTAGATAAATTCCTTGAATGGGATGTTCTGGGAATTGTGCTTTATGATTATGGTGCAAAAACATATATTCTAAAAAAAGTAATCAATCGAACATCAATCGATTACATGGGCGAAGGTCTACCTGTAGATGTGAGTCTTGAAACTCTGATTGGTAATGCAATCCGTTCCGGCAACAGCGTCAAAATAGACGATTCGAGCTACAACAAATATTTCTTGTACAGAAAAGGATTTTTGTCGGATATTAAAGGTTCATTAATGATTGTTCCAATAAATTCAAGCGGAACCATTCATGGTGCATTAGTGCTCGAAAACATCAAAAAGAAAAAATATTTTGATGATGATGTTCGATTAGTTGAAAAAATGGCTAATTACTTCGCATTCCAATTGGATAATTTATTAAACAAAAATCTTCTCGATAAATATTTAAGCATAGACCTTGAAACAATGCTTTTAAATCGGCAAACATTTGAGAGAAAAGTCAGTGAGGTTACAAAAATTACTGCTGGAGAAAAACATATAGGTCTTGCTTTAATTTCCGTCGATCGAGTTGATAAATTAGTTAAAAAGTACTCACCAAAGGTAATTCCCAAGATTGCAAAATATATTGCAATGAGATTAAACAAAGAAGCTGAAGATTTGATGGAAATTGGAAGACTGGAAACATTGAAATTTGGTGTTCTTTTTATTAATCGTGAACCTGCAGTTGATAATATCTGGTGTCAGAAGATAATGCAAAAAATTTCAGGTGAGTTTATAGATTACGAGGATGAAAAATTTGGAATTACTGTAAGCATTGGATACGCTGGTGGAACAAAAAACATCCGAAGTGAAACGTTATTTCAATCAGCTGAAACTGCATTAAATAAAGCCATACTTGATGGTGGAAATAAAATAAGAACAGTTAAATAGGAATAAAATGAAAAAAGCTGTTGTAATAGTCCTTGATGGAGTCGGAATTGGTAACGCACCCGATGCAAAATTTTATAATGACGAAGGTTCAAATACACTTGGAAACATTGCTAAAGCATTAAATGGAATAGAACTCCCAAATCTTGAAAAACTCGGACTTGGAAAAATCGTCAAATTAAATTCTATTGAAAGAGAGGTAATCGGGTGTTTTGGTAAAATGAAGGAAGTTTCAAGAGGAAAGGACAGCACAACAGGACATTGGGAACTCGGTGGTTTAATTTCCGAAAAACAATTCCCTGTTTATCCTAACGGCTTTCCTGATGAAATCATTGAGAAATTTATTCGACTTAATAATTTGAAGGGAATATTAGGTAATAAAGCAGCTTCAGGAACAGAAATTATTAAAGAGCTTGGCGAAGAACATATTAAAACAGGATATCCGATTGTTTATACGAGTGCCGATTCTGTTTTTCAAATTGCAGCTCATGAAGATGTAATTCCCGTCGAAAGATTATATGAAATTTGTAAAGTTACTCGTGAACAGGTGATGATTGGTGAACACGCTGTTGGACGAATCATAGCTCGACCATTTATTGGTTCAAATGGAAATTTCACAAGAACTTATAGACGAAAAGATTTTGCACTTGAACCAAGTGGTGATGTGATTTTTGATGTTCTAAAAAGAAATAATATCAAGACAATCGGAATTGGAAAGATTAATGATCTGTATGCATACAGAAATATTGATGTTCAAATAAAAACAAAAAATAATCTCGATGGAATTCTTCAGACAATTGATGCAATTAAATCTGAAACGAATTCTTACATTATGACAAATCTCGTAGATTTTGATATGCTTTATGGTCATAGAAACGATGTTCAGGGTTTTTACAACGCTTTATTAGAATTTGATAATTATTTACCTGAAATAATGAATTCCTTAAACGAAGAAGATTTACTTTTCATTACTGCAGATCATGGGAATGATCCGACTTTTCCAGGCACTGATCACACTAGAGAACTTGTTCCAATTCTGGTTTATGGTAAAAAGATAAAGCAAAATGTTAATCTAGGCTTAAGAGAGACTTTCGCTGATTTAGCAAAAACCATCTGCCATTTTTACGGTTTTGAAAATAATCTTAACGGAAAAAGTTTTTTAACTGAAATAATTTTATGAACGAAAAAGAATTCACAATTAAAATAATAAATGGAAAACCAGTATTCCCTGATGAAGCACTAAATTTTTTCAGCTCGGCAAACATAAAATCATTTAAGGCTAAAATTTATCCAGATATTGAAGAAATTTGTAGACAAGAAAAAATTTCAATTAAAATAGTTGAAAAAATAGCTAATACTCAGAAAATTCCCTTAGAAATTGCACTTGGAGTTGTTAGATCCAGAGGAAAAATCGAAAAATGAAACAAATTTTAGTTGATACCGATATACTTTTAGATCATCTAACTACAGGTGAAAAAACATCAACTTTGATGAAATTGATGTCCCGTTACGATTGTTTTACAACAGTTATTAATGCAATTGAAGTCTATGAATTTGCCGGTGAAGAATACAAAAAATACGCAGATATGGTGCTTTACGGTTTCAAGGTTCTGGGAATCCACAGCCGATATGCAGAAAAGGTTGCTGATTTAATTAATCAAGCAAATCGACATAATTTTGATTGGAACTTGCGAGATGCAATAATTGTTATGATGGCTGCTCAGAACAAATTAATACTTACTACTTTTAATCACGAAAAATATTTAAATTATAATAATGTAAAACTGCTAAAAATAAACAAATAATGGTGGGATATTGATTTTAGGAAGAGTAATTGGAACAGTCTGGGCAACAAGAAAAGACGAAAATCTTGTTGGCGCAAAATTTTTAATTGTTCGTCAGATAAATTTAGATTATTCAGATACAAAAAATTTCGTCATTGCTGTAGATAGCGTTGGTGCTGGTGTCGGTGAGGTTGTTCTGGTTGCAACTGGCTCTTCCGCCAGACAGACGGCGTTTACCAAGAATAAACCTATTGATGCTGTAATTATGGCAATAGTTGATAAACTGGACATAGTAATTAAAGAAGAAAAATTGGAGACAGCAAAGAACTAATGTTTTTTGCGAAGGTAATTGGAACAATTTGGGCAACAAAAAAGTATCCTGCCCTGCAATCAATGAAAATGCAATTTATTCAACCTCTTAATTCAAATTTGGAAAAAACGGGGGAGCCAATTGTTGCCATAGATACTGTGGGTGCGGGTCCTGGAGAAATTGTTATGTATATCACTGCATCTGAAGCAGTTATTCCATTACCTGTTGATATGGCTCCTGTTGATGCCTCTATCGTAGGTATAATTGATAGAATAGATGTCGAAACAAATTTAAAGGGTTAAATTATGGTGAGAATAACCAAACAATACACAAATCGTGAAAGTCAGTCATTAGATAAATATTTGCAAGAAATTGGTAAAGTTGACCTGATTACTGCAGAAGAAGAAATTGATTTAGCTCAACGAATTAAAAAAGGTGACCAGAAAGCTTTAGAAAAACTGGTCAAAGCTAATCTTAGATTCGTGGTCAGCGTTGCAAAACAATATCAAAACCAGGGATTATCACTTGGTGATTTAATTAACGAGGGTAATCTTGGACTAATTAAAGCAGCAAAAAGATTTGACGAAACCAGAGGTTTCAAATTCATTTCTTACGCTGTGTGGTGGATTCGTCAGTCTATTTTACAGGCTTTAGCCGAACAATCGAGAATTGTCAGATTGCCTCTTAATAGAGTTGGTGCATTAAATAAAATTGGCAAAGCATTCAGCAACCTTGAGCAAGAATTCGAAAGAGAACCGAGCGCAGAGGAACTTTCAGAAGAATTAAATATTCCTGTTAATGAAATTTCTGATACCTTAAAAATTTCTGGTCGCCATGTTTCTGTTGATGCTCCATTTGCACCTGGTGAAGAAAACAGATTGCTTGATGTTATCAGCAACGATCAGCAGCCAGCTCCAGATCATGGTTTGATGAAAGAATCATTAAAGATGGAAATTGAAAGAGCTCTTTCTACTTTAACTGAAAGAGAAGCTGAAGTTATAAGATTATACTTTGGTTTAAATCACGAGCATTCTCTTACACTTGAAGAAATTGGTGAGAAATTTAACCTTACTCGTGAGAGAGTCCGTCAAATAAAAGAGAAAGCAATCCGCAGATTGCGTCATGCTTCTCGAAGTAAAGCTTTAAAAGCCTACTTAGGATAGAACCTTCAAAATTTAAGGGTGTGATGTGAAATTCATCATACCCTTTTTTATTTTTAAAAAAAGAGGAGAGAGCTTGAGAAAATTACTACTGTTGCTTTTGTCATCATTTCTTCTTGCTTCATGTTATGGTCCTGTTCGTTTTGCAACAAAAACTTCAGAAAATTCTAAATCACATTATATCGATTCATTGAGGATTATTCGAGCTTTAAATAATCAATCAAACGATACAACTCAGAGATTTGCAACTGATCTTGAATTCTCTGAAGAAGAATTACAGGAAATAATAATCGAAGATCAATCTCAGCCGATTTTCGATATTAAGCAAATTCTAACTCGAAAAGGTAATTTCGATACTTTAAATAGTAACCCGACCAATTATGAAAAATTCTTAATGACAGTTGTAAATTATCTGGGAACACCTTACAAATATGGCGGAACAACCAGGAAGGGAATTGACTGCAGCGCTTTCACTCAATTAATTTACAAAGAGTCTTTTAACATAGAAATTCCACGGTCTACACTGCAACAAATAAAAATTGGCAATCCAGTAAGTCGTGAAGAATTAAAGTTTGGTGATCTGGTTTTCTTTAATACAAGAAGGAGACAAAATCCAGGTCATGTTGGGATTTATTTGTGGGATAATTACTTTGTTCATGCTTCAACTAAGTACGGGGTTACAGTTAGTTCTATGGCAGAGGGTTATTATGATAAACGATTTGTTGGTGCAAGAAGAGTCGAAGATGTTTATTTTTTGACGAATGGAAATTGAGCTTATAAGAAAAAAAAAGCCTCGCAATTGCGAGGCTTTTTTATTTTAAATAATTTCTTCTTTCATTAAGAACAACCACTTGTTGATCCACATTCAAAGCATTTATAACAACTTCCACTTCGTACCATTATTGAGCCGCATTCTGGGCAAGGTGGAGCGTCAGCCTGACTTACAAATATGAGTTTTTCAGTTTGTTCAATTGTATTGGTTGGTGTCTCCGAATTTACTTGAACTGTTGAAGTTGTATCAGGAGTCTCATTTACAGCAGTAGGTGTCTCAACAACAGAAGAATAACTAATTGATTCTTCAGGTAAGAATTTTAATGCTAACCACCTAAAAATGTAATCCATAATTGACTTGGCAATTGGGATTTGCTTGTTGTTAGTAAAACCAGAAGGTTCAAATCTAGTATGAGTAAATTTATCAACAAGAACTTTTAAAGGTACGCCGTATTGCAAAGCAAGAGATACAGCTGTAGCAAAAGCATCCATAACACCAGAAATTGTACTTCCTTCTTTTGACATTACAATAAAAATCTCACCCGGACTGCCGTCTTCGTACATACCAACTGTAATGTAACCTTCGTGACCTCCAATGCTGAATTTATGAGTAATTGATTTTCTTTCGTCGGGTAATCTTCGTCTTCTCGGCTTTTGTTCAACTACTGTTGTTTTTTCCTCAGTCTTTAATTTTTTATCGGTTTTGAGTGAGGTGCTTAGGGGTTGAGTTAGTTTACAACCATCACGGTAAATTGCGATTGCCTTTAAGCCAAGTTTCCACGCTTCTATGTAAGCATTTTTAATGTCCTCTGGTGTAACTTCATTTGGCATATTTACTGTTTTTGAAATTGCACCTGAAAGGAATGGCTGAACGGCAGCCATCATTTTAATGTGTCCCATATAATGAATTGATCTTTTGCCATTGGCTGGTTTAAAGGCGCAATCAAAAATCGGTAAATGTTTCTCTAATAAATATGGAGCTCCTTCAATTGTATCATTTGCATTGATATAAGCAACGATCTGTTCAATTTGCTCACTATCATATCCTAATTTTTCAAGTGCCAATGGAACAGTATTGTTGACAATTTTAAAGACACCACCACCAACTAATTTTTTGTATTTCACGAGAGCAATATCAGGTTCAACGCCTGTAGTATCGCAGTCCATCATAAAGCCTATTGTTCCGGTTGGAGCCAGGACAGTAACCTGAGCATTTCTAAAACCATTTTTTTCGCCAATTTTAATAGCTTCTTCCCATACAGCTACGGCTTCATTATAAAGATCAAGAGGAATTAAAGTACCATCAATTTTTCTAGCTGCTGAAAGATGTTTATTCATTACTCTCAAGAATGGTTCACGATTTTTTGCATAACCTTTGAAAGGTCCCATTTCACCTGCAATTATTGCAGATTGTCTATAAGCTTCGCCAGTCATAATTGATGTAATTGCTGCAGCGAAAGCACGACCTTCATCACTATCGTAAGCAAATCCATTTGCCATTAAAAGAGCACCGAGATTTGCATAACCAAGACCAAGTGGACGATATTCATGACTGTTTTTCTCAATAGCTTTAGTTGGATAGGAAGAATTATCTACGATGATTTCTTGAGCTGTAATGAAAATGTCACAGGCATATTTAAATTTTTCTATGTCAAATGAACCGTCATCTTTCCTGAATTTCATTAAATTTAAAGATGCAAGATTACATGCCGAATCATCAAGGAACATATATTCGCTGCAAGGATTACTTGCATTAATTTTTGCAGTATTTGGGCAGGTATGCCAGTCATTAATTGTTGTATCGAATTGCATTCCAGGGTCACCGCAAATCCAGGCCGCTTGAGCAATTTGATCCATTATATCCCTTGCACGATATGTATCAAGTATTTTCCCTGTTTTGACTGCTTTTGTATGCCATTCCTTATCCTCGATAACAGCTTGCATAAATTCATCTGTAACGCGAACTGAATGATTGGCATTTTGGTAAGCAATACTATCGTAAGCTCCGCCGGGTACATTAAAGCCAGGATCGTATCCCATTTGAATTAAGGCATGAGCTTTCTTTTCTTCTTCAGCTTTACAATTAATAAAATCGATAATATCCGGATGATCAACATTTAAAATCACCATTTTGGCAGCGCGACGAGTTTTTCCTCCGCTTTTAATTACACCAGCGAATGCATCGAAGCCTTTCATAAATGAAACAGGTCCTGATGCCATCCCTCCACCGCTTAATGGTTCTTTTGATGATCTTAAAACACTCAAATTTGAGCCCGTCCCACTTCCATATTTAAAAAGCATTCCTTCAGTTTTTGCAAGCTCTAAAATAGATTCCATCGTATCTTCAACGGAATTAATAAAGCATGCTGAACATTGTGGTTTTTCTTCTATTCCAACATTGAACCAGACAGGACTATTAAAACTGCCATATTGATTGACAAGAAGATAGGTTAATTCTGAGTAGAATGCTTGTGCATCTTCGGGAGATGCGAAATATCCATCTTTAATTCCCCATTCGGTAATGGTCTTAGAAACTCTATTAATTAATTGTTTAACACTTCTTTCTCTTTCTGGTGAATTGATTTGACCATGAAAATATTTTGATACAACTACATTAGTTGCTGTTATTGACCAGCTTTTAGGGACTTCAACATCTTTTTGATGAAATACAATCTGACCTTTTTCGTTTGTAATTTTTGCTTCTCTCAGTTCCCATTCTATTTCATCAAAAGGATGCACACCCTTTTTTGAAAAAGTATATTTAAACTTCAAACCTCCCTGCTTAAATAAATCCTCATTTAATGAAATATTGTTATTGGACTTTGTATTTGACTGGCTCATAAAAGACTCCTTTTTGTTTTTTATTTAAAGGCTTCACTAAAATTTATTTAGTGAGATTATAAGACTAAATAAAAAATGAATTACAAAAATTCAATATCGAAAAAAATAAAAGACTTTTCGGAAATTTTGTTCAAACTTAACCATCGTAAGCTTTAAAAGAAAATAATGTTTATAAATGCTTGTTTGTTTTTTTGGTAATTAATTATTAAAACTAACCTGCGCAAAAACTTTTTTAAAGAATTTTTTTGATTAATTCAAGTACAAAGGTCCATCCGGTCCAACAGGCAAACCAATTAACATCCAGATCACTAATAAAATAACCCAGAAGATTGTAAATAAAATTGTATAAGGAAGCATTGTAGAAATTATAGTTCCAATACCGTATTTCTCATCATACTTCTGAGCAAAGGCAACAATCAAAGCAAAGTAACTCATCATAGGTGTAATTAAGTTTGTAACAGAATCTCCAATTCTAAAAGCGGCTTGAGTTAATGCAGGATGATAACCGAGTAACATGAACATAGGAACAAAGACAGGAGCCATTATCGCCCATTTAGCTGAAGCACTTCCCATAAACATATTTATAAAAGCCGATAACAAAACAAATGCAACAATCAAACTAATACCAGTTAGTTCAATGCTTTTCAAAAATTCAGCACCTTTTATTGCTAAAATTAAGCCGAGATTACTGTACTTAAAGAAATAAACAAATTGTGCAGCAAAGAAAACTAAAACGATATACGTCGCCATTGTTCCCATCGATTTAATAATATGTTTCATCAAATCTTTATCATTTTTAATTGATCTAACTGCAATTCCATAAGCTAGACCAGGAATGAAAAAGAAGAGAAGGATACCGGTTATAATACCATCAAAAAATGGTGAATGCAAAATCTCTTTTGTCTCGGGATTTCTCAGAATTCCATTTTCAGGTACAATGCTTAGGATTAGTAGAATAACAATTACCAGTGCACTAATTCCTGCCCATTTTAAACCTTTTTTCTCCTCTGGTGAAATTGTTTCTACATCTACTCTATCTACTCCACCAGAATAGGTTTTTAATCTAGGCTCAACAATTCTTTCAGTTATGAATGTACCCAAAAATGTAATCAAAATTGCTGATACAAACATAAAGTAAAAATTAACCGCTGCATTTATTTTAATGTTTGGATCTAAAATCTGTGCAGCTGATTGAGAAAGTCCTGCCAGAATTGGATCAACTGAACCTATCAAGAAATTTGCACCAAAGCCTCCACTGACACCGCAGAAGGCAGCTGCAAGTCCAGCCATCGGATGACGACCGAGCGCATGAAAAAGCATTGCACCAAGTGGTATTAAAATCACATAGCCTGCTTCCGACGCGATATGAGAAAGAATACCAGTAAAAACTAATGAGAATGTTATTAACCGTTTAGGTGCGCTTAAAACTAAAGCTCGAATTAATGCAGTGAATAAGCCAGAACCTTCTGCTACTCCTATTCCGATCATTACTGCCAGAACATAACCCAGCGGCGGAAAATTAACAAAATTGAAAGTTATGTTTGTGTAAATCCATCTTATACCTTCGGCATTCATTAAGTTTTGAACTTTTATTTCAGATTTATTTGCTGGATGGATTGCGCTCCATTGTAAAAAATCTCCAATCATCGAAAACAAAGCTACAAGGAACGCAAGTAGGGCAAAAAGGGTTGCGGGGTGAGGAAGTTTATTTCCAACATATTCAATTAAATCAAGACTACGATTAAAAATTTTTGAAAGATAATTTTTAAAGTTTTTCATAGCTCACCATTAATTTTCACAAAGATAATAAAATATCATTGCTACCTATGAATTTACCTCAGTCGAAATTCTAAAAATTTTAATGTTTTTAACTTCTTGATAATTAACTTTTATCAAACTATTTTGCTAAATAAAAGAGGAGAGCTGTTATGCCTATTGTTACTGAATTTACAACTATCGTAGAGATGTACGATAGAATAACAAAGCATTTTATTAATCTTGAGCGACCTGCTCTAATGCACAAAGTCCAAAATCAGTGGGTGGGAATAAAATACAGCGAGCTGAGGGAAATTGTTAGAAATTTTGCAATGGGTTTACTTTCTTTAGGGATTAAAAGAGGCGATATGGTGGGAATTATATCAGAGAATAGACCCGAATGGGTTTTTGCTGATTTTGCAATTTTGTCAATCGGGGCTGTTGATGTTCCAATGTATCCTTCTTCCACTTCAAATACCATTGAATATATAATGAACGATTCGGAATGCAAAGCAGTAATTGTTTCGAATAAACTTCAACTTACCAAAGTTCTGAAGATTAAAGATAATGTTAAATCGCTTAAACATATTATTGTTTTGAATGAAAAGGATGCTGAAGAGGGAATTCTAACTTTTAATCAAGTAGTTGAAAAAGGTAAACAGGAGGCATCCAGATTTGAATCTGTTCTCGAAGAGGAAATGAAAAAGGTTAAACCTGAGGATCTTGCAACTTTAATTTATACTTCAGGAACTACAGGTGAACCGAAGGGTGTGATGCTTACGCACAATAATTTTGTAAGTAATGTGAAATCAGCATTACAGGTAATTCCAGCGGATCACACTGATATTTTCCTGTCATTTCTTCCTCTTTCACATTCATTTGAAAGGATGGCAGGGTATTATACTGCATTTTCAGCAGGATGTCTGATTGCTTATGCCCAATCAATCGATACAGTTGCAAAAGATTTACAGGAAGTAAAACCGACAATTATGACATCAGTACCTAGATTGTTTGAAAGAATACACGCAAGAGTTATGAAGAATGTTGATTCTTCGCCTCCGACGAAACAAAAAATTTTCTACTGGGCACTCGAAATAGGTAAGAAATATCATCAAGCAAAGAAAGAAAGAAAAACAAACCCGCTTCTAGCAGCAAAATATAAACTGGCTGAAAAACTTGTATTTCATAAAATAAGAGCAGCTACTGGCGGTAGATTAAGATTCTTTGTCAGTGGCGGTGCTGCACTTCCACAAGAGATAGGTGAATTTTTTGAAGCAATGGGAATCTTGATTATTGAAGGTTATGGATTAACAGAATCAAGTCCGGTTATAACTTGCAACCGACTTGATGATTACAAGTTTGGAACAGTTGGTAAACCAATTCCTGGTGTCGAAGTCAAAATTGCTGATGATGGTGAAATACTTGCTCGTGGTCCAAACATTATGAAGGGTTATTACAAAAACAAAAAAGCAACGGAAGAAGCTATTGATAAAGACGGCTGGCTTCATACTGGCGATATCGGTGAATTTGATAAACAAGGATTTTTGAAAATCACAGACAGAAAGAAACACTTATTCAAAACTTCTGGTGGTAAATACATTGCACCTCAACAACTCGAAAATCTCTTTACAAGAAGTAAGTTTATCGATCAATTTGTCTTGATTGGTGATAACAAGACCTTCCTTTCAGCTCTCATCACTCCCGATTTCGAAGCAATTCGAGAATATGCAGATGCTCACAAAATTCCTTACGAAAGAGTTGAAGACCTTGCTCATCATCCTGAAATTTATAGGTTAATTGAAAAAGATATTCAAACACTGCAAAAGAATCTTGCTAATTATGAGAGAATTAGAAAATTCGTCATTCTTGATAAGCCATTTACTATTGAAGGCGGTGAATTAACACCAACATTGAAGGTAAGAAGAAAGGTAATCGAAGAACGTTATGCTAATCTAATTAAAGAAATGTACGAAAGAGAATAAACTATATTTCTTCATTTTAATTCAGAAGCACTTATCTTCATCAGTAAGATAAGTGCTTTTTTTGTTTTCAAGATTTTTCTTGTATAATCTTCAGAATTTTTTTGCTTTGATTCTCTAATAAATGCGTTATTCTTAATGAAGCGAATTTATTGATCATAGTATAATGAACAAATTAATTTATTATCACTTTTTCCTTAATTAGAATTAAACTACTCCATTGAAATTAGTTTGTTTTTCGTTTAAGCTTATTCTTTGTTAGCACTTTAATCAATCATAAATTTGTAAAAGAGTAAATCAGTTATGAGATATTTTTTATCGTTTATCATTGTTTTCTTGCTTGTTTCTCAAAGCTTTTCTCAAGTAATTTTTGAAGCAAATTTTGACAGCGGTAATCTCCAATCTGTTACTACTACTGACTCAATTAATTTTTCGGTACGGGTAAATTCTGATATTGTTGGCAGATGGTTTTACTTCAAGATGAAAAATGTTAAAAACCGATATGTCTCAGTAACAATTTTAAATTCCGATGCAACTCGCCCGATGTATTCTTACGATAATAAAAACTGGATTAGATTTACTGCAGCCGAAAGTCCACAAAGAAATGTTTTTCGCAAAACTTACACAGAAGACTCAGTTTATGTAGCTTATTATGTTCCGTATTCAGTTACACAATTAACAGAAAAAATTCATCAATTGATAAATAACCCTTATGTAAAAATTGATACAATTGGTTATTCTGAACAAAATCGTCCTTTAATTCTTTTGACAATCACAGATTTTACAATTCCAGATTCTCAAAAGTATTTCATCTGGACACATGGAAGAACACATCCATCTGAAACGCCATCTTCATATCATCTTGATGGAATGATAAATTATTTTCTTTCTGATGATGAAGTAGCTTCGTATCTAAGAACGAAATTAAAGTGGTTTATTCTTCCCTTTATTAATCCAGATGGAGTTTATCTTGGTAAATCGAGAGTTAATGCAAATAATGTGGATATAGAAAGTTCGTGGAATAAACCCGAAAGTCAGACGCCGAAGGAAGTAATTCACACAAAAAATTTTCTTCAAAGTATTCTATCCAATAATCGAATTTATGTTGCTTTGAATATGCATTCTCAGGTTGCCAATTATGCAACTTTCTGGATTCATACAGCATCTTCAACTTCAGATTATTTTTATCGAAAACAAATGCAATTTGCCAATCTTCAGTCCGGGAACAGTGATTTTATCAAGCCATCAGATTACAGCTATTCTAATTTGCAACCATATTTCCCTGAAGGATGGATGTGGTCAAACTGGGGAGATCAAATTTTAGCTCTTACTTATGAAACACCGTACACTTACTTCTCAAATGGACAATGGATTGATAATTCAATTTTAGATTTATTTGGTAAACAGACTGTTTGGGGTATAATGGAATATCTCGGCGTCAATCACCCGAAAAGATTTATAATAGATAATGATAACGCTATTATTTCTGGAAATTGGAACATTTCGAATTCAAACTCTTTCTGGAATTTTTACGGTGAAAATTTTCTTTACATCTTACCCGGCGATGAAAGTCAGTATGTTGAATGGACTTCTCCTTTATTGAGCGAGGGTAAATATTTAGTTTATGCAATGTGGCAGGATCTGGCTACCTCGGCAACTAATGCAGAATATCAAATCAACACTTCTAATTACTTTAAAGTCAAAAAAGTAAATCAACAACAAAATGGTGGATTGTGGAATTTACTCGACTCTGTTATCGTTTCGAATAACGATCAAATTAAAGTTCGTTTGCTTGCAAAGGGTGATGGAACAATTACTGCTGATGCAATAAGAATAATTTATGCTGGACAAGTTTCACAGCTAAGAGATGAACAACTTTCAATCAATGATTTCATAATTCTGTCGAGCTTTCCGAATCCATTTAATTCTTCAACTCGAATTAGTTTTTACATTTTGACAGATCCTCTAAATCCTTACAAAAAAGAAAATGTAAAGCTTACGATTTATGATATCTTAGGCAAAGAAATTATCTGCTTGAAAGACGAGCTTCTTTCAACCGGAACTTATGAAATTGAATTCAATGCTGATAAATTTAATCTCTCAAGCGGTGTTTATTTTGCCAAACTCGATTTTAAAGGGAAATCTAAAACAATAAAAATGGTATTTGTAAAATGAATCCACCCAAGATTAAAGTAGGAATTTTAGAAAATCAGGATTCTATCTCATTTAAAATTCATGGTGACTATATTTTGAATGATAAATTAAAACTTAAGCAAAAAAGCCTTAAAGCATATGCAAATGGTTCAAAGATTTTATTAAAAGAAAATGACAATATAATTTTTTCGGATACGGTTCTGAATTTTAATCCAGTCAGACAAAATAACAGGATTGAAGAAGCTGTATATAAATTTGAAGTTGAAAATGTTGTTATTGGTATTGATTTTCATTGGGAACAAAAAGAGAGAGAATATTTTGAAGGAAGTTTTTTAATTATAAATAAAAATGGAAAGTTAACTTTAATTAATGAGCTCGACATCGAAAGATATTTACAAAGTGTCATTTCCTCTGAAATGAATTCAGAAAGTCCTCTTGAGTATTTAAAAGCTCATTCAATTGTTTCAAGAAGCTGGCTGCTTGCTCAATTAAATTCAAATAAAAATGATAAGCTTGAAAATAAATTTCATATTTCTGATGATGAAAAAATTGTTTGGTATGATAAATCTGCCCACGAAGATTTTGATGTTTGTGCAGACGATCACTGTCAGAGATATCAAGGTTTGACCCGAGTTAGAAGTAATACAGCCCTTGATGCAGTTAGAGAAACTTATGGAATTGTTCTCACTTACAACGATGAGATTTGCGATACAAGATATTCAAAAAGTTGTGGAGGAATAACGGAAGAATTTCAAAATGTCTGGCAGGATATTTATTACCCTTATCTTAAATCAGTTTATGATTCAGAAAACCAAGATAAACCTTTCCCTCAGACAGAAAAAGAATTTGAAGAATTCATCAAATCCAACACTGAAGCTTATTGCAATACAAATGATGAAGATTTATTGAAACGAGTTTTAAATAATTTCGATCTGATGACAAAGGACTTTTTTAGATGGAAAATTGAAATCAAACAGCTGGCTTTGAAAACTTTGCTCGAAATTAAACTTGGAATCGACTTTGGAGAAATTAAAAATCTAATTCCGCTTGAAAGAGGAAAATCGGGAAGAATCAAAAAACTAAAGATCGTTGGAACGAAGAAAGAGTTTACAATTGGTAAAGAACTTGAAATTCGTCGAGCTCTTTCTGAAAAACATCTGTATAGTTCAGCTTTTGTTGTGGAGCCAGTCTATAAAGAGGGGAATGATATTCCATGTAAATTTATTTTATATGGGGCAGGTTGGGGACATGGTGTCGGTTTCTGTCAAATTGGCGGAGCCGTGATGGCTTCAAAAGGAAAAAATTTTGAAGAAATTCTCAAACACTATTTCCCTGGTGCTGAATTGAAAAAAATTTATTGATGCAGCCTTTTCAATTTTTTAATTTTTATTTAGTGCAAATTCATGAAAATGGTTCTATGCTGATTGACGAGACACTTCAACCTGAAAATATGATTAAGTTATATTCCATTGGTGCTTTTCCAATGGCCGATGATCAATATAGTCCTATTGAATGGTATTTCCCACAAATACGAGCAATCATTCCGCTTGATAATTACAATATCCCAAGAAGCGTTAAGCAATTAATTAAAAGAAAGAAATTTGAAGTCCGATTTGATCAAGATCCAATGCAGGTAATTCGGAATTGTGCAAAAAGAGAAAAAACTTGGATCACAGAAGACTTGATTGAAGCTTACGAAAGAATTTATAAGCTCGGATATATTCACAGCGTAGAAACTTATTTTATGAATAAGTTGGTCGGTGGACTTTATGGTGTTGTGATTAAAGGAGCTTTCTTTGGAGAAAGTATGTTTTCTTTTCACGAAAATGCTTCGAAGGTTGCGCTTGCTCATTTAATTCTTCATCTTAAAGAAAGAAATTTCAAACTTCTTGATGTTCAGATAATTAATCCTCATTTAGAAATGTTTGGTGCAATTGAAATTTCTTTAGAAGAGTATAATCAATTACTTTTAGAAGCTTATCAAACAGAAACAACTTTTTAATAAAGGGAAGAATTATGAATAAAAAGATTTTAATCTGGTTACTGGCTTTTATTATCACTATTGCCTCAGCCGTTTATCAACGAATTACTGGTCCAACTTACCCGATTAAAGGTAAATTTGAACTTAATAATAAAAAGGTCACCTATAAGCTCGAACGCTCACATAGTTCAAGCCAGCCTTATAAGGTTGTAATTGATGTAGGAAATTCTGAAACGATTGGAAACATTTATTGGAAACGACACAAAACAAATGATGACTGGCAAGTTGTAAAGCTCAATAATGAAAATGGAGTTTTATCGGGAGAAATTCCTCCGCAACCGCCTGCAGGAAAAATTGAATATCGAGTTGAATTGTTTTATGACGGTAAATCTATTCTTTTGCCAGAAGATGAGCCAGTTATTTTAAGATTTAAAGGAGATGTGCCTGCTTATATTTTGATACCTCACATTCTTTTCATTTTTCTGGCAATGCTGTTTTCTGTCAGAACAGGGCTTGAATATTTTAACAGAGAGAAGAATTATAAAAATCTCGTTTATTTAACATTATTGTTTTTAATACTTGGTGGTTTCGTGTTTGGTCCAGCAGTTCAATATTTTGCTTTTGGTGAGTGGTGGACGGGTTTTCCATTTGGAATTGATCTTACTGATAACAAAACTTTAATCGCTTTGATTGGATGGCTTTTCGCTTTGTATAAAATGAAAAAATCTGAAAACTATGAGAAATGGATTTTATTTGCCTCGATTTTAATGCTTATTGTTTTCTTAATCCCTCATAGTTTACTCGGAAGTGAGCTGGATTATTCGAAGATGAACAGATAAGTCGTAGATCTTCGATAAGTTATTTATCGCTTATAGTTTGTTTCTAATTTTAATTTACAATTAATTTTATTGGACAGGGTTCAGCCCTGTCTTAATTTTTTATATCAATAATGCTTTCTTAGTCAAAAACTTGATGTGAGTTTTCAAATGTGATTTTCTAAAGAAAATCTTTGCACATCCAATTTTCTAAATCAAATATCACTCTTATCTATGATATTCATCTAATCTTATTTTTTTATTTTTGTTTATGAACAAACTAAAAAGGTGGCGGTTATGAGATTAATTTTAATTTATTTATTAGTCTCAATTTTATTTTCCCAATTAGTTTCAGGAGAACAAATGAGAAATATCAACATAATCCCTAAACCGCAAAAAGTTATATGGGCAGATGGAAAATTTTTAATCGATAACTCTACCCGACTTTTTTTTGAGCAGTTCAAGGAGCGTAGCGATTTTTTCCAGAATGAACTTAAAAATTTAATTAAAGAAAAATTTCAAATTGAATTAAAACTAAAAACTTCAAATCAAAAACCTTCGAAAAATTTCTTTTACTTTGGATCTCTTTCTTCAAATGAATATGCATGGCAGTTTAAAGAAATTATCAGAGAGCACAATCTTCTCGAGAAAAAAGAAGCCTATTTACTAAGTGTAGAAAATTCGAAAGTAACAATATTAGCAAATAATCCTCAGGGTGCTTTTTATGGATTGATGAGTTTAGTTCAATTAGTAGAGAAGGACGGAAAAAATAATTTATCAGTTGGTGGATGTTTAATAGTGGATTATCCAGCTTTCGAAATGCGTGGAATTTCTGATGATATTGCCAGAGGTCAGGTTTCAACTCTGGAAGATTTCAAAAAAATTATTAGAAATCTTGCAAGATACAAGATGAACACTTATCAGATTTATTTTGAAGATGCAATTGAATTAAAATCATTTCCAGATATTGGATTGAATCGGGGAAGAGTTACACAGAAAGAAATCAAGGAATTAGTTAGTTATGGTGAAAAATATTTTGTAGAGATAATTCCGATTTTTCAAACGCTTGGTCATTGGGAGAATTTGCTTATTCAACCAAACTATTATTACTTAGCCGATTTCCCTGGCGCTGCATCTTTAGATGTGACCAATGAAAAAACTTATGAATTTATTGAGAAGTGTGTATCAGAACTCTCCAATCTTTTTCCATCAAAATATTTTCATGCGGGACTTGATGAATCGTGGGATGTTGGATTTGGAAATAGCCGAGAGATAACAAAACAAATTGGTATTGCAGCAGTTCATGCTAATCACTACAAAAGAGTGAATGAAATTGTCAAAAAGTATGGAAAGAAGATGATGATGTATGGTGATATAATTCATCATCATCCAGAGATTTTCGAAATGCTGCCAAAAGATATAATTGTTGTCGATTGGAGATATGGTGTAAATGATTATGAACCATTCGTCAAAAAGTACAAAGATTATAATCAACCTTTTATTTGTTCACCTTCTGTAACTAATTATAATAGAATTTTTCCTCACATTATTAATTCACTCTTGAATATTAAAAATTTTGCCCAAATATCTTATCAATATGGTTCAATTGGTTTTATAAACTCGAATTGGGGTGATAACGGAGGCGAAAATTTCCGTGAATTCAATTGGTTAGGTTATGCGTTTGGTGCTGAGTGTTCCTGGAATCCTGAATATGTTGATTTATATAAATTCAAAGAAAAATTTTATCGTGATTTTTATGGATCAAACAAACCTGAAATAGATGCAGTTTATTCAATACTTTCAGATTTCGGTGCATCTTTCACACAATATGACTTCTGGCGGAATCCATTTATTCAGTGGAACAACACAATAAATTATCAGGAACAAAACATTCTGCTTTTCTCTGAAAATACTAAATCAAAAGGATTAACAGCGCTTTATTTAATTAACGAATTAAAGAAGAATGTAACAAGAAACAAATCTCATCTTGATTATCTTGAATTTGCTGCAGAACAGGCTGTGTGGTATGGCGATAAATTAAATTATGCTTTTGAAATCAAAAAAATTGTAGACAGAAAAAATGGATTTCTTTCAAAAGAAGAAAGAGAGTTAATTTCAAAGAAGTGTGATGATATGATAGAAAGACTTAAAGAGATGAAATCGAAGTATCGTCAATTATGGTTAAGAACTAATCGAGAAGATAATCTCCATTTAATAGAAAAAGAGAAATATGATAGGCAGATTTTTGCCTGGGAAAGAATGAAAGAAGCATTGAAACAGGAAATTGTTGAATACGATCAAACAATTAAAAGTAAATGGATGTATCACCTTGATTCCAATCCTTACGAAAAAAATAAACCACAGGTAGAAAATGCAATCTTTATTCGTGATTTAATAGTGAAAGATAAAGTCAATTCGGCTGTCATTCATCTTATGGCTGACTCTTATGCTGAACTTTATGTAAATGATATTTTGATTGGTGATGTGAGAGGACGGCGAACTCTTTCACTTCTTGTAGAAAGTCAAAGAGCAAAATTTTTTGATATAACTAATTACTTAAAGCCGGGCATCAATAAGATTAAAATTATAGCGAAAAATTTTGGCGAAAATGTTTCTGCAGGCATAAATATCCAGATGGATGTGAAGACAAACATATCTCATCAACGAATTTATCCCGATGAAAGCTGGAGAGTAAGCAGCGACGGTAATACTTTTGTTGAACCAAAGTTAGTTGTTGGACGATTTATTTCATCAGAACCAGATTTTGAGAGAAAAATTACAAGCTGGTATGAGAGATAAAAAGATCAGACAAATAAATTTTTAGCTTTTAGATTGAGGGAGGGCGTGACCCTCCCAATTTTTTTTATACAACTTTAATATGTAGTTCTTTCAGTTGTTCTGGTTTAACAGGAGATGGAGCATTATCCATTAAAGAAATTCCATTTGAAGTTTTTGGAAATGCGATCACATCTCGAATAGATTTTTCACCTGCAAAGAGCATTACCATTCTATCGAAACCAAATGCAATTCCGCCGTGTGGTGGAGCTCCATATTTAAATGCATTCAATAAGAATCCAAATTTTTCTTCTGCTTCTTCTTTTGAAATTCCAAGTGCTTCAAACATTCGCGATTGAACTTCAGGGGTATTAATTCTGATACTTCCGCCGGCAATTTCATTACCATTTAGGACAAGATCGTAAGCTTTAGCTTTTACTTTCAATGGTTCTGTTAGCATTAAATCTACATCTTCATCCTTTGGTGAAGTAAATGGATGATGCATTGCAACAAGTCGTTTTTCTTCCTCGCTGTATTCAAATAGAGGGAAATCAGTTACCCATAAAATTTTTGGTTCTGTATTTTCTTTGATTAAATCCATTCTTCGAGCCATTTCGAGTCTAAGTGCGCCCATGATAGTCAAAGCTTTTTTCCACTCACCAGCTTGGATAAGAATTAAATCTCCAGTTTCAGCATTCATCTTCTCTATCAAATTTTTCTGTTCTGTTTCAGAAAAGAATTTTAATGTAGGAGATTCAAGTCCATTTTCAGTAACTCTGATCCAGATTAATCCGCCGGAGCCGAGTTTTTTTACAAAGTCAGTTAATACATCAAGTTGATTGCGTGTATAATTGCCGCATCCTTTTGCATTTAATCCCGATACAATTCCACCCTTCTTTATAGCGTCTGCAAAAAGTCTAAATTCACTCTTTTCAAAAACTGAATTGAGGTTAACGAGCTTAAGGTCAAATCTTAAATCTGGTTTGTCGGAACCATAAGTTTCCATTGCATCGTTGTAAGTCAATCTGAGAAAAGGAGTCTGGATATCAATATTTAAAGTTTCTTTATAAAGTCTTTTCATTAATCCTTCAACAATTTGAAAAACATCTTCTTCATCGACAAAAGACATTTCGACATCAATTTGTGTGAATTCGTACTGACGATCGGCTCTTAAATCTTCATCACGAAAACATCTTACGATCTGAAAGTAACGGTCGAAACCCGCGACCATTAAAATTTGTTTGTATGTCTGAGGTGATTGAGGCAAAGCGTAAAAGTGTCCTTTGTGTAATCTGCTCGGTACTAAAAAATCTCTTGCACCTTCAGGAGTTGATTTCATTAAGAATGGTGTTTCAATTTCAAGAAAATTATTTTCATCAAAATACTTTCTTGTGATTTGATACATTTTGTGTCTGAGAATTAAATTTTTTTGCATTCTTCTTCTTCTTAAATCGAGATATCGATAGCGCAGCCGGATTTCTTCATTTGTGTCAATTTCATCTTCAATTGGGAAAGGTGGGGTTTGAGCTTTATTGAGAATTGTAACTTCATCTATCATAACATCAATTAAACCAGTTTCTAAATTTGGATTTTCAGTTCCTTCCGGTCGTCTTCTGACTTTTCCAGTTACAGAGATTACCCATTCGCTTCTTAAATCTTTTGCGTCTTCATGTGCCTGCGCATTATAATTTGGTTCAAATACGATTTGAGTAATTCCATAACGATCTCTTAAATCAATAAAAATCACACCACCTAAGTCTCTTCGGCTGTCTATCCAGCCATTTAAAGTTACAATTTGACCTATGTGTGATTCTCTAAGTTCTCCACAGGTATGAGTTCTTTTTTTGAATTTCATTTTAAGTCCTTTAGTTCGTTATACATCTAATCTGGAGTTAAAATTAATGTATTTGTTATGCTAAATTGAAAATAAAGCTAAAAAAAAGCATTTCTATTTGCAAGAATAAATTTTTGATTCAAATCTAAAATATTTTTGTCTATCAATTCATAAATGATCTATGTTCAAAATGTTGTCAAAATGAGAAAAGGTTTTAAATGTTTTTCACATTCGAAACTTTCAGGGTCGTAATTTTTCTAACTTTTTAATTTCACCGAGTGCAACTCGGGGCTGTTCATATTCAGCTCATTCGGAGTTATAGAAAAACAATGAATATAGAATATTTTTTGATTGAAAATTTGTTAGAAAAATATCTTACGAAACAATTAAAAATTAAATCCAGAATGGATGAAATTATTATAGACAAAAACAATTGCACAAAAAGAAAAAATCCTGAAGGGATGATATTATCTCAAAATAATGGATTTTATAGAATTACAAATTGATTTATTTTTATCGTTGATCCTAAAAATGTCACTCCTTCGGAGTTTTAATTTTTTTATGTGCAAATTTAATTCTATAATAATTTCACCACTTTGTGGTTATGGGTTGTAGTTTTTCTAACTTTTTAATTTCCCCAAGTGCAACTCGGGGCTGTTCATATTCAACTCTTTCGGGGTTGAGATTTTTTAGTTTAGTTTATTCGGTGAGAAATTTGAATAAATTCTTTCATTCTGTGTCCACTACTTAATTTGGACTATTCGTGACCAGCTCATTTTAAGTTGTAAGTTCATCAGAGAGTACTTAACAACATTTTGAAGGAATAACTTTTTATTAGTACCTAAAATGTAATTAAGCGTTATTTCCCAATTAAAGGATTGAACTTTTAAAATGTAAGTCTGTATTAAGTTTTGTCGAATTAAAATCGTGGAGTAATTTGGAAATTAAAAAATTAGCTCACCGCTGAAGAATATTGGATTTGTAGAACATCGGTGAGCTAATAAAATAATTAACCCCAAAGGGATGTTTTAAATTTTATCTATACTGTCTTATGAATTCAATTCTATCTTTCAACTGTTCAGCTGGAATAAGTAATTTATCTTTTCCAAAAATTGCATCTTCATATTTTGTGAAAACGAGTTCGTAATCTTTGCTCATTACAATTGCTTCTTCTGGACAAACTTCCTCACAGAATCCACAAAAGATGCAACGAAGCATATTTATTTCGAAAAGGTAAGGATATCTTTCTTTTTCATCCGCAGTTTCAGCTGCTTGGACTTGAATAGCAAGTGCCGGACAAACTCTCGAACACAGTCCACAGGCAACGCATCTCTCTTTACCGTTATCCATCACAAGAACCGGTCTTCCACGATACGATGGCGGCTGAACATATTTCTCTTCAGGATATTGACGAGTAAATTTTGGACTGAAGAAATGCTTTAATGTTAAGAGCATCCCTTTTATAATTTCAACAATGTAAATTCTTTCGAAAAAGTTTAAATCTTTTTTTCTTTTCTTTACTGCCATCGTATTCCTCGCTTATATTTTAAAGAAATAAACTAAAATTGCAACCCAGACTAAATTAACAAGTGATAAAGGCAACATTACTTTCCATCCTAAATTCATCAATTGATCGTACCTGAATCTTGGAATTGACCATCTAACCCAGATAAAGAAGAATAACAGCAAACAAACTTTTGCCAGATAAATTCCTACTGATATTAAAGGCAACCATCCTTCAGTTAATGAAGCTGAATCAACGAAAGGCAAATGCCATCCGCCTAAGTATAAAGCAGCAATTAAACAACTGGCAATAATCATATTTGCATATTCAGCTAAAAAGAACATTGCGAATTTCAAACTACTGTATTCTGTATGATAACCACCAACAAGTTCTGGTTCGGCTTCTGGTAAATCGAAAGGTAATCTATTTGTTTCTGCAAATGCAGCCACAACAAAGGTGATAAATCCAATCGGCTGAATAAATGCATTCCACATCCAGCCCTGCTGATGATTTATTATATCATAAATTCTTAAAGATCCTGAAACCATTAAAACGCCAACGACTGAGATTCCCATTGAAAGTTCATAGCTTATCATTTGAGCACTTGAACGAAGTCCGCCAAGCAAAGAATATTTATTATTTGAAGACCAACCGCTCAGTGTAATTCCATAAACTCCAATTGATGTAAAAGCTAAGATGAAAAGAATTCCAACATCAACATCTGCAACAATCAACCTGACTTTTTGTCCAAATAAATTAATGTCTGGTCCAAATGGAATTACAGCATAGGTTGACATTGCAATCGTTAATGAAATTACTGGTGCAAGGGAATGAACAAACTTTGTCGCTGCAAGTGGAACGATATCTTCCTTAAAGACTAATTTTAAAACATCAGCTGGAGATTGAAGTAATCCCCAGGGTCCTACACGATTTGGACCAATTCTATCCTGAATATATGCGCTAATCTTTCTTTCAAAGTAAACAAGATAAGTTACAACAAACAACAAGATTGAAAGTGCGATAGCTATTTTGGCAAGTGGAATTACTATAATCATAACTTAAACCAGAATTTTTTCTTCAATTATTTTTGATGATTGAATTTTATAACCTGTGTCTCCGATTGTTTCATAGTCGAGGTTCGCAAGTTCTCGGACATTTTGAGTAATTTCGATAAATACATCTTCAGAAGTATCATAATCAAATTTTCCACCCATCACATTGGCAATTTGAGAAATAATTTTCCAGGAAGAACGAGCATTTACTTTTCTTCCTCTTGCCCATTTGTCAAACTCAGTTCCAAACTTATCCCATCGACTTTGAGCAAGTCCGTCCAGACTTCTGTCCAAATCGACTGTTGCAACTGCAGGTCTAATTCTTTGAACAAAGCCCTGGAAATTGACAAAGACACCGTTCTTTTCTGCATAAGTTGCAGCTGGAAATAGAATATCAGCTAATTGTGAAGTTTTATTTTCATTAGTTGCAAATACAATTAAGCACTCGAGATTTTGAAAATCATTTTGCAGTTCAGGTTTTATAGCTAAAGGATCATCTTCCACAACAACTAAACATTTAATCGATTTAGAATTAATTTTATCAGAAAGAGTTTCGAGACGCAATCCATTTTTAGCTTCGTCGATTCCAAGCAATTTAAGTCCCGTTGAATTTGGAGTTTTATCTTCACGGATTAAAATATCATCCTGATCGCCTGGTTTGATATGCGGAACGAAAAAGATATTGTTTGTTTTGAGAACCTGTCTTGAGAATTTTAATAAAGCGTAATTATCTTCAAGTGTTGCAAATGGCGAAGCAATCACAGCAATTTCATTTGGTTTAAATCTTTTTAATTCAGAGGTTGTTCGACTAACCGCTTCATCCCAGTTAACGGAAACAAGCTTTCCATTTTTCTTTATAGATGGACCATCTATTCTATCTTTTGCATTAACAAATTTGAAAGTATTAATTCTGCCATAATCACACATCCAATAATCATTTACCTGTTCATTAAATCTTGGTGTGAGTCTTAAAATTTCATTGTTTCGTACCCATATCTCAATATTACATCCGCGTGCACAACCAATACAGATACTCTTGGTTGCTGACATTTCCCAGACACGAGCTTTGAAACGGAAATCAATGTTTGTCAAAGCACCAACTGGACAAATATCAACAACATTAAGTGAGTAAGGATTATCGAATTGCTTGCCAGGAAATGTTTCAATTGTTACTCTGTCACCTCTTTGAACAAATGTGAGTTGATCAGCTTTTGCAATCTCTTTTGAAAATCTAATGCATCTCGAGCAAGAAATACATCTTTCTGCATCGAACATTACATAGGGACCAAGCTTAACTCGCTTAGGTTTATGATTTTTCTCTTCAATAAATCTACTAACACCTGTTCCATGTTCGTATGCATATTCTTGAAGCTTGCATTCACCTGCTTCGTCACAAATTGGACAATCGAGAGGATGATTGATTAAAAGAAATTCCATTACATGTTCACGACCTTTAATTGCCTTTTCTGATTTAGTGTGAACAACCATTCCATCCATTGCTTGAGTTGCGCAGGCAATTACAAGCTTAGGCATTTTTTCCACTTCGACAAGGCACATTCGACAATTCCCCGAAACTGAGAGTTTTGGATGCCAGCAGTAATGGGGAATTTCGACTCCATTTCTTTTAGCAATTTGAATTATTGTTTCACCGGGGTTAAAGTCGTATTGAATTCCGTCAATTGTAATTTTTGGCATTTTCAACCTACTCTTTTTAGTTAAATTTCTTTAAATATTCTTCAAGTGCAATAGAAATAATTTTCAATGATTTTTTCATATCGTCTACATTGAGCATAAAAGCAAGTCTTACTTCATTAGTTCCTTTGCCGGGAGTTGCATAAAATCCTTGAGCTGGAGCTAATAGAACAGTTTCTTTATTGTAATCAAATTCTTCAATTAACCATCGAGCAAAATGTTCTGAGTCTTTAACAGGTAAACCGATGATGATGTAAAATGCACCTTCTGGTTTATAATATGTAACTCCATTTATCTGAGAAAGAGCTTCATAAACAACATCTCTTCTT
This sequence comes from Ignavibacteria bacterium, assembly GCA_013177855.1. NCBI lineage: Bacteria > Pseudomonadati > Ignavibacteriota > Ignavibacteria > Ignavibacteria bacterium. The sequence continues at coordinate 71,034 of JABLYA010000002.1, read as the reverse complement.
CTTCGAAATTCTTCAACGATTGGCGCTGTATATGTAAATGGATTTTCAAGCATCGGGATTATAGCGAGCTGTTCAATTGTTGCAACGGATAGTCTTGCCATTCCAAACTTAAAAGCTGATTGAACTACATCTTCATTATGACTTGCAAGCACTCCAATTCTTGCTCCGCACAAATTAAATCGCTTTGATGCACTATCGAGTAAAATTGTTTGTTGACTAATCTCGGGAAAATCCATCACACTAAAAAATTTACCTTCGTAGGCAAATTCACGATAAACTTCATCGCTTAACAAAAATAAATTGTATTTTTTAACAAGATTAACCAATCGTTGTAATTCTTCTTTTGAATAAACTGTACCAGTAGGATTTGAGGGATTGGTAATTAAAATTCCTCTGGTTTTTGGAGTAATGTATTTTTCAATTTCTTCTTCTGTTGGCAGATGAAATCCATTTTGAATTGAAAGTGGAATTGGGACCAGTTTGACATCTACCAGAGTAGCGAAACCATTGTAGTTAGTATAAAATGGTTCAAAAACAATTATTTCTTCGTCAACATCACAAATAGAACACATTGCAAAAATGATCGCTTCGGAACCGCCTTGAGTTACAATTATTTCTTTCTCATCGAATTGAATTCCAACGTGCTCGAAGTATTTTTTCCATGCTTTTATTGTTTGCGGCATTCCATTCGATGGAGCGTAAGCAACGGTTGTTTGAGGAATTTTTAGAAGTTGCTCATAAAAAATTTTATCCGTTGGAAGATCGGGCTGACCAATATTTAAGTGGTAAACTTTGATTCCGTTTTTCTTCCTTTCTTCAGCAATTGATGCAAGCTTCCTTAGCGGAGAAGCCTGCATTGATCGAGCACGATTCGAAATTGAAGGAACAGCTTTATTTCCCATTTCTTCCTCCCGACTTTGGCATAATTTTATAAATTGAATATTCCTCCCACTTCAAAAGTTCTTCAGCAAGATTGAAAATATCCTCTTTTTTGATACGATCAACGAGATTAAAAATTTCTTCGAGAGATTTAACTTCACCATAGTAAAATTCATTCATAGCTAGATGAGTTGATTTTGCTGAAGTATTCTCAAGGGACATTGAAATTCCACCCTTTAGATAATTGCGAGCGATTTCAAGTTCTTCATCTCTAATTCCATTTAAAACAATAGATTGAAATTCTTTTTGAATTAAGTCAATTGTTCTCTGATAATTGTTCAACGATGTACTGAGATAAACTCCAAAAACAGAAGCATCGTAATAATTATTTAAAAAAGAAGTAATGTTATAAGCAAGTGCCTCTTGTTCTCTAATCAATTGGAACAAACGAGAGCTTGTCATTCCACCAAGCAAAGTATTTAGAATTGCAAGGGCTGTCCTCCTTTCATCTTTCGCACCAAATGTTTTGCGAGCAATACAAATATGAACCTGATTAATATCACGATGCTCTTCTATTTCAACTTTTTTATTTATCAATGAAGGTTCAGTTCTCTTGTTGATAGAATTTTGCGGGAGTAAATCTCCAAGTAACTGTTCAGTTTTTTTAACGACTAATTCGTGTGGAACTGGACCAGCCACAGAAACTATTATTTTATCTGCGGAGTAGTTCTGTTTGATAAAATTTTGCGCCAGATCAGAATTAAAAGCAATTATATTTTCTTCTTTTCCAATAACCGGATTAGCGAGTCCATCTCCTTCAAAGAGCTTTTCTTCAATTAAATCAAAAATGACATCATCGGGTGTGTCATTGATAGATGAGATTTCTTCAAGAATGACAGATTTTTCTTTTTCAATTTCATTTTCAGGGAAAATTGGATTTTTTACAAGATCAGCTAAAACTTCAAAAGATTTGGAGAAATGTTCATTCAAAGCTCGGGTGTAAAAACAAGTATGTTCCTTTGTTGTATATGCGTTAATGTATCCACCCAAACTTTCAATGCTTGTTGCAATATCTTTCGCACTTCTTGTTCTGGTTCCTTTAAAAACACAATGCTCGATGAAGTGAGAAAGTCCGTTTAAACTTTTCTCTTCATCTCTTGATCCGACATTTACCCAGATTCCCAGCGTAAATGATTTAATTGAATTAACTTCCTGGGTTAAAACACGAATTCCGTTTTGCAGAATAGTTTTATTGTAGAATTTCAACTTTATATAGTAATTTTCTCAAAAATTTTTACAAATATAGAAACCCTTATTCTGACAAACAATGAAAGAAAATGGGGCAATTTTCGAATTTTTCAGACAAATGATAAGTCTATGCTTAGGGTGAATGTTTTTTAATTAATAAAGCTTTGATTAAACGAAAGATCAATTTGAAAGATGATTTAATGCGGTTGAGGATTATAAAATATTTCAATAATAGTTTATTAAATTTTGTAGCGATTTTCATCTAGGGATTTTTGAGTTCAGAAACTTTTGGCTGATCTATAATGACTAAAATTATTTTGAAACTGGTTTAATTTATTTAATCTTCTTCGGCATCTTTTGTGAAACTAAAACAATATGTAGAACAAAAAATCAATCGAGTTGAATTTATTAGTGAAAAAGATTGTTTTTCAAATTTCATATCCTTATTTAAATTTGAATGAATTATGACAATACCAAATCAACTAACTGTTACAAGAATAATTTTAACGCCGTTATTTGCATTTCTCTTTTTGTCAAGCAACAAAACTCTAAACCAGATTTCACTTTTTGTTTTTTTAATTGCTGCTTTAACAGATTGGTATGATGGATGGCTTGCCAGGAAATACAATTATATTTCTGAACTAGGGAAATTTTTAGATCCACTTGCAGATAAAATACTTACGTCAACAGCATTTTTCTTATTCGTTTACATTGACATATTAAATTTCTGGATGGTTTTGATTATTGTCATCAGAGATTTGCTTGTAACCTTGCTGCGTGTTTATGGCCAGTATAAAAAAAGAGCATTCTCAACGAGTTTTCTTGCAAAATTGAAGACAAGTTTACAGATGATTTTTCTTTACTACTTACTTTTTGTTTACATAGGGCTCGAAAAAGATTTATTTACATTCATAGATAAAAACTGGGCAAGGGTTCTATTAAATGATAAGCTCATTAATTACTCTATTTTATTTATAACTGCTTTAACGGTTTACACAGGCATTGAATATCTTTACACAAACAGATTTACAATCAAGGAGATTTTCAAGTGAGCGAAAAATTAACTTTTAAAGATCGAATAAAATTATTTTTTGCAACCGGATTTTTTACTGGTTACTTTCCTTTTGCTTCGGGTACAGTTGGTTCATTCCTGGCAATTTTATTTTATCTATTCATTCCTGGATTTGATGAACCATACTTACTGGTTCCATTAATACTTCTTTTTTTAGTTATAGGAATTTACACTTCCGATTTTGCTGAAAAAGTTTATGGCATTGATCCGCCTCAGGTTGTGATTGATGAGATTGTAGGTATGTGGTTCACAATGCTTTTTGTTCCGAAAACATTTCTTTTAGCAGCAATTGGATTTGTTCTTTTTAGAATTTTCGACATAATTAAACCATGCCCCGCAAGACAAAGTCAGGATATAAAAGGCGGATTGGGAATTATGCTTGATGATCTTATTGCTGGATTTTATTCACTTATAATTTTACATCTAATACTTTTAATTTTTCCGGAGGTGAAAAATTTATGAACAAGGTATCAATTATATCAATTGGAGATGAGTTATTAATTGGGCAGACAATCAATACCAACGCGGCTTACATCGGAGAAAAATTGACTTCAATTGGTTATGAAGTAATTAGAAATTTTACAGTTGGTGATAATAAAGAAGATATAATACAAACTTTGAGCGATGCAGAATTAATTTCTGATTTTATTTTTATCACCGGCGGACTTGGTCCAACGCACGATGATATTACACGAACCTGTATAATTGAATATTTCAAAACAGACTTAGTCTTTGATGAACAAACATTTGAACGAATAAAAAAACTTTTTGAAAGAAGAAAAATACAAATGCCTGAGATTAATCGTGAACAGGCAATGGTTCCAAGAATTGCAAGAGTAATTCCGAATGACTACGGAACCGCACCAGGTTATGATATCACGAAAGATGGGAAGCGATTTTTTGTGATGCCTGGAGTTCCTTATGAAATGCGAGGAATGATGGAAAATACAATTCTGCCTGATTTGAAAAAGTACATTCAATCAAAAAATATCTTCTATAATCAAAAAATTCTTTACACAACTGGTATCCCTGAATCTGCTCTTTATTCGAGACTTGAAGATTTAAATCCTCTTTTCAATGAAGTGAAAGTTGCATTTCTTCCGAGTCAATTTGGTGTGAAAATTCGTCTTTCAATGAGAAGTAATAACGAACAGCTCAATCTTGAAAAGATAAAAAGTCTGGAAGAGAAAATAAGAGAAAGGGTTGGTGAATTTATTTACACTGATGAAGATTTAAGTCTTGAAGAAGTAATTGGAAAAATTCTTACTGAAAAGAAATTAAAAATTGCAGTTGCTGAATCTTGCACGGGTGGATTGATTTGCAACAGAATTACGAACATTCCTGGTAGCAGCAATTATTTTGAAAGAGGAGTTGTGAGTTATTCAAATGAAGCCAAAATTCAAATACTTGGTGTTAATCCAGAAACAATTAAAAACTTTGGGGCTGTAAGTGAACAAACTGCAATTGAAATGGCTCGCGGTGTAAGAAAAATTTCAAATGCAGATATTGGTATTTCAACAACAGGAATAATGGGACCAACTGGCGCAACAGAAACAAAACCAGTTGGACTGGTTTACATTGGTTATTCAGATGGTGAAAAAGAATTTGCAAAGCAATTTAATTTTGCCGACAACAGAGTAAGAAACAAAGAACGAACATCTCAAGCTGCTCTTGATATTCTGCGGCGCGCTTTAATGGGAATGATCTGAATTAGCATATTTGCTCATTCTCAAAAATGATTTTTTGATCAAAATAAAATTTACCTTACAGAAGATTTAAAATTCAAATAAAGCTCTAACTAAAAAGTCACAACTAAAATTATTTTTTAAAATAAAAAATGGAACTGCCAGATTAGGCTCTGACAGTTCCATTAAAAAATCAGGAGCTTTTTGATTAAAGATTTTTCAATTCGTGAACTAATTTATTAACTGCCTCTTTTGCATCACCAAAGTACATCAATGCGTTAGGATAGAAGAATAGTTCGTTCTCAATTCCAGCATATCCAACATTCAACGATCTCTTGTTAATAACTACAGTTTTTGCATAGTCGACATTCAAAATTGGCATCCCATAAATTGGAGAATTTTTATCGTGACGGGCAGCTGGATTAACGACATCATTTGCTCCGATTACAAATGCAATATCTGTATTCGGGAAATCGTCATTAATATCTTCCATCGCATAAAGTTTATCATAAGGAACTTGAGCTTCTGCAAGCAGAACATTCATATGGCCTGGCATTCTTCCAGCAACAGGATGAATTGCAAATCTTACATTTTTACCTTTTGATTCAAGAATATTAAACAAATCTCGAACAGCATGTTGAGCTTGAGCAACCGCCATTCCATATCCGGGAACGATAATTATGTTTTCTGCAGCATCAAAAAGCATTGCAAGTTCTTCAGCTTCGATGGATTTAACATTACCTTTAATTGTTTGTGTTGCTGGGCCAGATGAACCTGCACTTTCCCATCCACCAAGAACAACATTCATTAAAGAGCGATTCATTCCTTTGCACATAATATTTGTTAAAATAATTCCAGATGCACCAACTAATGCCCCAGCCACGATCAATTGCTCATTCTGAAGAACAAAGCCAGTTGATGCGGCAGCTAATCCTGAGTAAGAATTTAAGAGCGAAATTGCCACAGGCATATCCGCACCACCAATTGGAAGAACAAGCAAAACTCCAAGTACAAGTGAAATTCCACTAACTGATAAAATCACCCATTCAAGTTGAGGATTAATGGTGAAGTAAACACCACCAGCAAGTACCAGAATTAATAAAAATAAATTTAATGGATGTTGACCGGGATATTTAACAACTTTACCCGTCACTATTCCCTGCAACTTACCAAAAGCGATGAGTGAACCTGTGAAAGTTACAGCACCTATTAAAATACTCAGAGCGATTGTAGCAGTTAATTCAGTATTGAAACTTGCATTCTTAACAGTACCGAGATGAACCTTGTAATACTCAGAAAGGGCAACTAACATCGATGCACCGCCGCCAAATCCATTTAGCAATCCAACCATCTGAGGCATTCCCGTCATCGGTACTTTAATAGCCATTATAGCTCCAAGTACCGAACCCACGACCAATCCAATTATTATCCATTCAAAAGTTAAAACATGCTTATCGAATAAAGTTACCACAATAGCAATAAGCATTCCGATTGCAGATAAAAAATTCCCTTGCCTTGCTGTTTTTGGAGAAGCCAGATATTTTATACCGAAGATAAATAAAGTTGAAGCAACCAGATAAGAAATTTTAATTAATGTATCCATATATCAGCTCACTTTTTTTTGAACATTTTCAACATTCTATCAGTTACTAAATATCCACCCACAACATTGATTGTTGCAAAGATCACGGCAATTAAACCAAGGATTGTGCTTATCGTAAATTGCTCAAGTCCTGCACTAATCAACGCACCAACAATCGTAATTCCAGAAATTGCATTTGAACCAGACATCAATGGAGTATGAAGAGTGGGCGGTACTTTGGTGATTAATTCAAATCCCACAAACATTGCAAGGACAAAGACATATATTAACATTAAGAGACTTCCATCCATAGTTTTATCCTTTCATTTAGTTATTTAATAATTCTTTCGTTCTTTCGTGGACTACCTGACCATCTTTTACAATTGTTGATTTGCCAATTATCTCATCTTCCATATTATGATTGAAGTTGCCTTCTTTCGATGCATAATTAATCAAGTTGAAAAGATTTCTTGCATACATTTCACTTGCGTGATATGGGACGAGACTTGGAAGATTTGGTTCGCCAATAATAGTCACACCATATTTTTTGACAACTTTTCCTTTTTCGCTTATTTCAACATTACCTCCAAATCCAACTGCCATATCAAGTACAACCGAACCAGGCTTCATATTTTTGATCATTTGTTCTGTAATTAATAACGGAGCTCTTTTTCCAGGAACAAGGGCTGTTGTGATAACTATATCAGCTTCAGAAACATGTTTTGCAATTAATTCCTGCTGTCTTCTTAAAAATTCTGGTGAAGCCTCTTTTGCATATCCACCTTCATCTTGCATTGATTCATCAGTTTCAACTTCAATGAACTTCCCGCCAAGACTTTGAACTTCTTCTTTGACAGCTGGTCTGATATCAGAAACCCATACATTAGCGCCCAATCTTTTTGCTGTACCGAGTGCTTGAAGACCAGCAACTCCGGCTCCCATAATCACAACTTTAGCAGGTGAAATTGTTCCAGCAGCTGTCATGAGTAATGGGAAAATTTTGTGAAGATGATTTGCAGCAAGAATAACAGCTTTGTAACCAGCTAAATTAGCCTGAGAACTTAAAGCATCCATTGGTTGGGCAAGAGTTGTTCGTGGAATTGCATCCATCGAGATGACATTAATACCAAGCTCTGCTGCCTTCTTTGCAAGTTCGGGATAATGAAGCGAATACATAAATGTAATCAGTAGTGAACCTGGTTTCATCAATTCTAATTCATTCTTACCATACTGCGGATGTTCTACGGGTCTCTGGACTTTTAAAACGATGTCCGATTTAGAATAAAGTTCTTTTAAATCATCTAAGACTTTAACACCGACTTTTTCATATTCTTCATTCGTGAAGCCAGCGTTAAGTCCTGCATTGGTTTCGATTAAGACATCAAATCCTTTTTTAATCAATTTACCGGCAACATCTGGAACCATCGCTACGCGATTTTCGCCGGGATAAATTTCTTTTGGAATGCCTATAATCACTTTAATCTCCTTATTTAATTTTTCAAATTTAATTATAAGAGGCTTTTTTTACTAAGTGAGGACTTAAAGGATTAATGAGATTTTTATTGGATTTAAAATAAAGTTGATAGATGGAAGAATGATTTTAGATCTAACTTCTTTTATTAAATCTTTTTTGATAATCCTTTGTTGAGGCGATATCAGGAAATTCTTTCTCAAATTGTGATTGCTTTTCTTTATCGAGTCTGAAACTTTCTTCTAAATATCTAAATGCATCGTTAGTCTGATTCAGCAAAATTAATATCTTCGCTTTTTGGTAATATGGCTCAGTGACGTAGGGACAATAAGATATACAGTCATCATAATATTTTAATGCAAATTGAATATTGCCGAGTTCGTAATAAGTACTGGCCACATTCAAATAAGGTTCGGGATCGTATGGATCAAGTTCAATTGCTTTTAGATAATTTATAATTGCTTCGCTTAAATTACCGAGAGAATATTCGAGATCACCTTTTGCAATCCATCCAGCTTTATCATCAGGGCTAATTTCAATCGCTTTATCGAAATCATTAATAGCCAGTTGAGTTTTCCCAAGTTCGTTGTAACAATAACCTCTTGCGATGTACGAATTTGTGTTTTGAGGATTTATATCGATTGATTTTGTATATGCATTCAGAGCTTTATAAAGATCACCCAACTCCTCATAACTAACTCCCAGATTATACCAGGCTGAATAATCATCAGGATCAAGTTCAAGTGTTCTTCTATAACATTCAATTGCTTCTTTGTGATTGCCCAATGAAGCATAAGTGTATCCTAAATTAAAGTGAGCTGAAGAAAATTCTTCATTAATAGCGATTGCGAATTTGAAACTTTCAATCGCATTGTTCCATTCTTTCTTCTCTGAATAAGCAACTCCAAGGTTGTAATAAATTAAATGATTGTATGGTTCAATTTCTAAAATTCTCTGATAAGTTTTAATTGCATCGTCATAGTACTCGTAAAGTTCATAGCAGTAAGCGAGCTCGCTTAATAACTCAATATTTTCAGGATCGTTTTCAATCATTTCGTTCAAAACCTGAACAGCTTTATCGAAATCATTATCCTCATAAAAATAAACTAATTGCATTTTTACATCTGAATTATCGGGAGCAAGTTGAACAGCCTGTTCAAGATAATATAATTCTTGGTCTGGAATAGAAAGTTTTTCGTAAATAGAAGCTAAATTCAAAATTGTTTCGATGTCGGTCGGATTTAATGAATATGCTTTTTTAAGTGATTCTTCAGCTTCTTCAAAATCACCAAGATAAGAATGGAATATTCCTTTTTTTTGCCAGATTTCTGCATCATAATTTGAAAATTTCAAATAGGCTTCGGTAAGTTCAAGCCCAATCTCAAATTCACCGAGTTCAAGGGCAAGACCGATATAATCTTCCAGTGAATCTAAATCATATACGACAGGATTGGATTTAACAGACCTGTAGAACTCGTTCAGGGACGCTAAATCCTCTTGATATTCACTATCATCAAATTCTTCAGAGTCACCGTCGAAATCATCAAAAAAATTGTCGTCAAAATTATCTTTCATATCTTCTTGTTTTTTTCTTTTGTGAAACTAATTAAACAAATGAATTAATTCAAGTTAATGTTTGTGAGAAAAATTTTTAGCTAATTGAAAAAGCAAATCACAATCAATTCACAAATATTCAATCTAAATTTATTGCGTTTACTCCTTTAATTGCTTTCGGTTTCTTCCCACAACATTACTACTTATCAAATTCGTATCGGAAGCAATGAAATTATAAAAATTAATTTTCTTAAAAAGAAATAACTCGCTAGGAAAAGAAAACTAAATCGTTATTTCAGTTCAGAAACTTTTTTCAATTTATCGAAGAACTCAGATTTTTCATATTTGGAGAAATCAAGTTTTTCAATTTCTTCTTCATCGATTTTTTCAGGTAAATATTTTTTCAGAAGAAGCAGTTCATTTTTTGAAAAAGTCACTGAATTAAGAACATAATCTTCAAATGCTTCATAAGCTATCGGAACTACAGCTTTTACAATTTCAGCCATTTTCTCAGCATAAACTCTAATTTCATATTGTGCGTGTTTATCCATTCTAAGTTTCAGGAAGTGAAACAGATTGTGTAAATCTATTTTCCAATACCATTGAGTGTAAAGAGACAAAGGAAGATTTATCCTTGCAAGTTCACGAGCAATGTTATATTCAAGCATTTCTTGATAGCCATTAAAAGCTGATCTCTGTTCTTGAAGCAAAATTTCCAGAACTCTCTTTCGAATTTCAGGAGGAACTTCTTCGCTATCTCTTCCCTGTTTATTTAATGTACTTTGATATTTAATAACTGACTCTTCAGGGACATAAAATTCTTCTGGCATTATGGAATATCTTCCAGAGTATTCATTCACATTTGCAGTTCGGTGTCTGATCCATTGTCTTGCAACAAAAATTGGAAGTTTGATGTGAAATTTTAATTCAACCATTTCAAAAGGTGTTGTATGTTGATGTCTCATCAAATAACGAATTAAAGTTCGATCTTCACTGACTGTTTTGGTACCTTTACCGTAGCTTACTCTTGCTGCTTGAACAATTGATTCATCTCCACCCATATAATCAACAAGACGAACAAAGCCATGATTTAAAACTTTAAATTCTTTATCAAGCAATTCTTCAGCTTTTGGATTAATCACTCGAGCCATTTTTTATTCCTCTTTTACTTTTCTACAAACAAATCTTACAACTGAACCTTCACCTTCATGAAGTTTTCCCTCATGGAGTAAGACTACTTTTTGCTCTGAAATAATTATTTCAAATCGATAACCATCAAATGGTTTCTTAAATTCTTTCTCTAGTTCTTCTTTTGTATAAAGTAATTCAGGCAAACTTGGTCCGCCGGAATTATAATTCAATTGATCGACTGAAAATACTTCCATAAAAAATAATCCATCCGGGATTAAAGCATCTTTGATTTTTGAGTACAGATTTTTTCTTTCATCCTTAGTCAAGTGTAAAAAAATTAAAACGATCGTTCCCCACTTTTCTTTACCGAAATCAAATTCGTTTACATCGGATAAAATGGTTTTTAAATCCACGTTTTTTTCTTCTGCTAATTTTTTTGCTTTTCGAAGTCCCATTTCAGCATAATCAAGAGAAGAGACATCGAGACCTCTGGTGGCTAAATAGACTCCATTTCTTCCCTCACCATCGCCCAACATTAAAACAGGATTCTTAAATAAAGATGGATTAAGTTCATAAAACTCTTTCAAAAAAATATTTGGCTCTTTACCATATACATATTCTTCGCTCGAAAATCTTTCGTTCCATTTATCCTGCATTTATTCCTCCACTTATTTCAGATCTTGTTTGATTTAATGAGAAATTGATAAAATTTTATACGGGTTAAAAAAATTTTTACCGAGACAAATATCTCAAAATCTGTAATTCAAACCTAAAATGAGGTTTATTCCATCTACATTAATTTTTGTATAAAAAGTTTTCTCGAAGAGCTGAACATTGCTGCCATTGATTGTAGTTTGTGTCTCGGGAAAAGTGTTTTTGAATTCAAGTTCAGGGTCACGAAACTTCATTTCAATTTTTAAACTTAAGTCATGAATTAAATTTATATCCGCCCCAACATTAACAAGAATTCCATAATCAAGTCTGGAAATTCTGCTTTCAGATTTAAGATTGAAGATTTTTCTTTCATACTTACCGTAATAGACTCCGAAACCTGCGCCCATATAAGCTTTATACCAATCTCGACTGAACGGGAAAATATAATAAGCAATTATCTCAATTGGATACAAGTAAAAACTTTCCTCAACCTGAAGTGTTCTTGGTAAATTATCTACCAACGCTCGTACAGAATACAATAATTCTGATGCTTTCAAATATTCACCGCTTAAACCTGCATAAACATAATTATTCCAGACATTTGCCTTTAATTCAAATGAATAACTTAAAAATCCATCGAAGGTATAATAAAGATTTCTTAAATCTGGATCAGAAGCGCGTGGGGTCAAATAGACCTTTGCTCCAGTGATGTAATTTAAATTAAAGCTAACATCAAATAGGTTTTGATGATAGACAAAATAATCAGCTTCTTGACCGGATGTATTTTTGATCGAGATGAATGTAATCAAAAGGATTAAAAATGCTTTCATCAATTTCAAGATAAATGAAGGAAATTATTTTTAAAACTACAATACTATAGAAGGAAGCAACTTGTCAACAAATTTTGAAAAGAATACTAAATCAGAGAGACATCTAATGCATTTTATAAGAAAGATTGAGAATAAACATAATCAAGATAATATCCCACTAATTTGAGATATTCGATTAGTATTACTCGTTTCTAAATATTTTCCAATCTATTTATCTTATATTTAGAAAATTATGTATAACAATTCAGGAATGATCATATATGAAAATTTTGACTGATAAAATTGAAATCAACACTCGTGGAAATACTGACATAATAGACATAACTACAAAAGTTCAAGAAGTAATTACGAAAAGCGGACTAAAAGAAGGGAATGTTCTCGTTTTCGCTGTCGGTTCAACAGCAGGAATTACAACAATTGAATACGAACCTGGATTATTAAAAGACTTACCCGAACTTTTTGAAAAACTAATTCCTTCCAATCGTCCTTATCATCACGATAAAACATGGGGAGATGGGAATGGCTATGCTCATTTAAGAGCCTCTATGCTTGGTGCTTCAATTCAAATTCCGTTTTCAAAGGGACATTTATTACTTGGAACCTGGCAGCAAATAATTTTTGTTGACTTTGATAATCGTGCAAGACAGAGAAGAATAATCGTTCAAATTATTGGAGAATAAAAATGAAAAAAATTATTTCAGTCGTTCTATCATTGGTACTTTTATTTTTAATTGTTCAAGAAATTTTTGGTTGGGGAAGTGTTGGTCACAGCATAATCAATCGAAATTCGACCAAACATTTTCCATCGTCTATGGTAGGTTATGCCAGCTGGTCAGAATTTTTGGCTCAACACGCATCTGATGCTGATTACCGTAAGAGCTCCGACCCAACTGAAGGAAATAAACATTTTATCGACATAGATAATTATCAGGAATTTCTATCAGGTAATTTCCCTTATTCAATTGATACTTTGATTAATCGTTATGGCTGGGATTATGTGTGGCAGCAAGGAATTTTGCCATGGGCGACAAAAACAACAGTTGATTCTTTAACTGCAGCATTACAAAGAAAAGATTGGGACAGAGCAAAATTAATTGCCGCTGATTTAGGTCACTATGTTGCAGATGGACATCAACCGCTTCATATCACGCGGAATTATGATGGACAATACACGGGTCAGAGAGGAATACATTCGAGATATGAAACTCAAATGATTAACCGATATCAGAGTGAAATTACAATCTCTACGGAAGGTATAACTTATGTTCAGGATCCACTCGATTTTATTTTTAATTATCTTTTTGAATCATATTCATATCTCGATGATTTATTGAGAGCTGATAGTATTGCAAAATCAATTGCTGGGAATACAAACAGTGAAACTTATTATTCAACTTTATGGAATTACTCACAGGATTTTACAAAATATCTCTTTCAGAAAGCCAGCGTCCGACTTGCTTCATTAATTTATACAGCCTGGATCAATGCTGGAAGTCCAGAACTTCCTCAAACATTAGTTGAAGAATTAAGTTTGATACCATCGAAATTTACTTTGTATCAGAATTATCCCAATCCCTTTAATTATTCAACACAAATTCGATTTTTTGTTCCAAAAGATTTTGTTGGTAAAATTTTGACATTTAAAGTTACTGATACACTCGGAAGAGAAATTACATCGATTAAGAATCAGATTAATTCTGATGGCTATCATCAAATAGAGTTTGATGGGAATTATCATAAGTTGAGTTCAGGCACTTACATTTATACAATTACAATTGGTGATTACTCTGAATCCAAAAAGATGGAGTATATTAAATGAAATCAAAATTATTTTTTGTTCTGATTTTTGCATTAACGTTTACAGTCAGTGCTTTTTCTCAAGTGCTTCAATGGACGCCGTACTTTGCAACAAGAAATGATGTAATCACAATTGATTATGATGTGACAAAAGGGAATGGTGCACTAATTGGTGTTTTTCCAATTTATGTTCATACTGGTGTGATTACCAACCTGAGTCGTCATCCAAATGATTGGAGATATGTAAAGACAACCTGGGGTTCACCAGCAAATCAACCACCAATTCAATATATCGGAAATAATATCTGGAGAATCACAATCAATATTCCGCAGTATTATGGAGTGCCTGATTCTGAAGATATTTTGAAACTTGCGTTTGTTTTTCGAAATGCTGATGGAAGCAAAGTTGGTCGTGATGCAGATGGAAGTGATATATTTCTTCCGCTTTATAAACCAGGTTTAAATGTTCGTTTCTTAAGTCCGATTGAAAAGGGAACTATAATTAATACAGCTCAGAATTTTACAATCACGGCAGTTTCCGCAAGTTCTGTAAATCTTAAACTTTACTTAAATGATTCTTTAATTGCTCAGACGGATACTAATTATTTAAGTCGAACGATGATGTTCTTCAATTATGGCAGATATAATTTGAGAGCTGTTGCAATTGACAGTTTAGGAAATACAAAAGTTGATTCAAATTACTTTATCGTAAGATCTCCTGTTCAAACAGTTGCACTTCCACCTGGAATTCAGGACGGAGTGAATGTAATTGATAGTAATTCTGTAATTCTTTGTCTCTATGCACCATTTAAAAATTATGTTTATGTGATTGGAGATTTCACAAACTGGGAAGTTGACCCCAACTATTATATGAAAAGGACTCCCGATGGAAATCGATACTGGATCCAGATAGATAACTTAAATCCAAATGAGGAATATGCTTATCAGTATTTTATAGATGGGAAATTGAAAGTAGCTGATCCGTTTACAGAAAAAGTTTTAGATCCTTGGAATGATCAGTACATCCCGCCATCGGTTTATCCTAATTTAAAACCTTATCCATTTGGAAAAACAACTCATCTCGTTTCGGTTTTTCAAATAAATCAACCTCAATACAGCTGGCAAATGCCATCAATTCAAAAACCGCAGAAGACTGATCTTGTTGTTTATGAATTGCTTTTGAGAGATTTTCTTGCCTCTCACGATTATAAAACTTTAGCAGATACGTTAAACTACTTAAAACAACTTGGTGTTAATGCAATTGAATTAATGCCAATTAATGAGTTTGAAGGAAACGAAAGCTGGGGTTACAACACAACATTTTATTTTGCAATGGATAAATATTACGGCACTAAAAACGACTTAAAAGCTTTTATCGATAAAGCTCATCAAATGGGATTTGCCGTTATTCTTGATGTTGTGTTCAATCACAATTTTGGTCAGTCATCTTTAGTTAGAATGTGGTGGGATGAAACCAATCAAAGACCAGCAGCAAATAGTCCTTACTTTAATCCTATTGCTAAGCATCCTTACAATGTAGGTTATGATTTTAATCACGAAAGTCTAGCAACAAAAGAGCTTGTAACTCGTGCATTAAAATTTTATTTGCAAGAATATAAAGTTGATGGATTTAGATTTGATCTTTCAAAAGGATTTACTCAAACAAATTCTGGGAATGATGTTGGTCTATGGGGACAATATGATCAATCGAGAATTAACATCTTAAAGCAATATGCTGATTCAATCTGGAAGTATGATTCAACAGCTTATGTAATTTTAGAACATTTCGCTGTTGACTCAGAAGAGCAAGTTTTGACTAATTACGGAATGCTAAGCTGGGGCAATATGAACTATAATTACAACGAAGCAACAATGGGCTGGCACGATGGAGGTAAATCGGATTTTACAAGAGTTTCTTATAAAGCTCGTGGATTTTCAAAACCACATCTTGTCGGTTATATGGAAAGTCACGACGAAGAAAGATTAATGTATAAAAATTTGATGTATGGGAATTCGAGCGGGACTTATAACATTAAGAGTCTTCCGACTGCACTTGAAAGAATCAAGCTTGCTGGTGCGTTCTTCTTTACTGTTCCAGGCCCAAAAATGATCTGGCAGTTTGGTGAACTTGGTTATGACTATTCTATTGAATACAACGGAAGAACAGGTCCAAAACCAATTCGCTGGGGTTATTTTCTCGATGCAAATCGGAATAAACTTTACAAAACTTTTGCAACTTTGATTAATCTGAAGAAAAACTATGATGTTTTTAGAACAACAAACTTTACGACTGACTTCAGCGGTGCAGTTAAAAGATTGTGGCTCAATCACGATTCAATGAATGTTGCAATTGTTGGAAATTTTGATGTTGTTCAAAGATCGGTTACTCCAAACTTTCAAAACACAGGCTGGTGGTATAATTACTTTTATGGTGACAGCATCAACGTAACCAATACTCAAATGACCATAACTCTTCAACCTGGTGAATTCAGAATTTATACTACTAAAAAATTACCTGCACCAGAACCGGGACTTTTAACATCTGTCGAATGGACTGATGAAATTCTCCCACAGAAATTTGAGCTTTATCAAAATTATCCGAATCCATTCAATCCAGTTACCCACATTATTTATGATTTACCAATTGATACAAAAGTTCAACTAAAAGTTTATGATATTCTTGGCAGAGAAGTCCGAACACTGGTTGATGAATTTCAGAAAGCAGGAGTTCACCAGAAAACTTTTGATGCGTCTGGACTTACGAGCGGAATTTATGTTTATCGAATTGTGACTGATAACTTTGTGAAAGAAAGGAAGATGATCTTGTTAAAGTGATTGAAAGTGTAAATTTTGAAAAAAGCTCTTTCAATTTCTGCAAATAAATTTCTTAAGGCTGGATTTTTCCAGCCTATAAAATTTTTAGAGGATAAAATAAACATTATTAAAATGGTATGACTTCAAGGGAAAGAGTTCTTCTTGCAATGAATTTTGAATATCCCGATCGAGTTCCTGTAATGTGTCAGATGAGTATCGGGCATATGCTTCAGCAATTGAAAGACATTTCTCCTGTAGATTTCTGGTTTGATGCTGAAACTTTTGCAAATGGACTTATTTACTTGAGAGAGCTTTATCAATTTGATGGAATTCTGGTAAGTCTGCATGGACACTTCAAAACTTGGAAAGAGATTTATAATCAAAGAGAAATAAAAGAAGATAGAGAAATTGTTTATCTCGATGATAGAAAGCTAATTTTTACAAATGAAGATTTACCATTCCCGGAATTTTACGGTGAAAGAAAATATCCCTCGATTGATGAGATAGAAGTTTCATCTCTACCAAAAGAAATTGATTACATACCTGTCTCTGGTGGATTACACTTTAAAATTGATCTGAACAATAAATTTGAAATTTTTGATTTGATCTATCAGAGAGTTGGAGATGAGTTTTCAATTCATGGAGAAGTCACTTCGCCGTTTGATTATTTACTTGATCTTCTGGGATATGAAAATGCTTTAATGTCTCTCATAGAAAATCCGGATAAATGCAAACAAATTCTTCAACATTACACGGACGGAATTTCAAAACTTGCTTTTGAGATGTGTGATAAGCCAATAGATGCAATAAAAATTTCTTCACCATTTGCAGGAGCTGGATTTATTTCACCAGAATTTTACAAAGAGTTTGTTCTGCCTTATGAATCACAAATAATTTCTGCAATTAAGTCAAAAGGTAAATTTGCTTATCTTCACACTTGCGGCGCAATTAATGATAGACTTGATTTGATGATTGAATCGGGCACATCAGGAATTGAATGTCTGGATCCTAAACCACTTGGTGATGTTGATTTAATCGATGCAAAAAGAAGATTAGGGACAAAAGTCTTCATCAAAGGAAATATAGATTCCGTAAATACTTTGCTTTTTGGAAAACCGAGGAAGATTATTGTAGATGTTTCAGAAATAATTTTGACGGGGAAAGTTAACGGCGGTTTTATACTCAGTACAGCATGTTCAATTGCTCCAAAAGTCCCAGCTGAAAATATTAAGTTACTGAAAGGTCTCGCAGAGGAATTTGGGAAATATTACAGAACAACTTTTTAGATTTTTCCAAATATCTCTTTGCCCCGAAAAATTTTTGTTTTAATATTCATCTTCAAGCTGTTTGTTAAAATACATATTGAGCGCCGATTGAGTTACAAAGACTCCTGCCTCATTCCCGTGATAACGCTAATTATAATTTCGGATTACTATAAAATCGGATTGCCATAAATGGCAATCCTGTGCAAACAAATCATCATAAATGATGATGCAGGGAATTAAAATATTTAATTAAGGTTTATAATGACTATAATTCAGAAAAGAGCATATTCATTAACAATTATAAAATTCATTTCATCAAAACCATTTTCTTAATATCAGTGAAAACTTTATTGTGTCCTGATCTTGCATTGAGTTTTAAGAAATAAATTCCGCTTGAGACTTTAGAATTTTGATTATCAATACCATTCCACTCTTCTTCATAAATGCCAGGTTCAAAAATTCTTTCGGGGAATTCATAAATTTTTTGTCCGAGTATATCATAAATTTCAATTATTACATTAGCTTTTTCAGGCAGAGAAAATTTAAATTTTGTTGAAGGATTAAACGGATTAGGATAATTCTGGTATAATCTAAAATTATCGACTATAATCCGCTCTGGATTTTCAATATTTGTCATAATGTAGGGTAACCAGCCGAAGGCGGCTGGAAAATTTGCAGGATTTTCTAAACCGAGTAAAGTTGTAAAATAGATTCTGTTTTCATTGCTGGAAGGATAAAGTTTAATTGTTCCTATATACGGATGACTGGTTCTAAAATTGAAAATATTTGATATGATACTTAAGTCATACTCTACTGGATTAGAAAAATCATTAATTGAATTTGCATAATATATTTTAGGATGGACATTATCACCTGCTATTAAGTGAACGATTCTATTTTTATCATAAGCTGCATCAATATAAAGCCTAGATGATGCTTGTGCAGGAAATGAGAGAAACTTTTTTCTAAATATGAAATTGTTATAGTGAAATTTGTAGTAGTAATAATCATAACTTCCACTTGAGGAGTAACGTTCTGGATTAAAAACAAAAGCATTATTATTATTATCTACTGCGAGCACAGGAGGCCAGCTGCTTGGAAATGATATGTTAAATTTGTTGAAGTTATTATTATAATTACCAGAATACAGGCTATAATTGCCATATCCTGTTTTAGCGAGTATATAAACAGTATCTGTTGAATAAGCTCGCACATTAACAAAGAAGTAATAACCATAAGTGATAGTGTCAACGACTATAGGAGTTTGAAATAGACCTGTAGAATTGTTTGTATAGAATAGTTTATAATCGAAGCTGTAAACACAATGAACCACACCATTTTTGTCTATATCAAAATCATGTTGAGAGTAATTGTATGAAAGAGTATCGTTTGAAATAATTTGTTGTATCCAGATCCCTGGAGAAGTTTCTCTTGTAAGATAAAGTCTTCCAAACTTTTCCGTTCCGGCTATAAATTTAATTGTATCAATGGTCATAGAAAGAATATAACTTAAACCATTTTCGTCAAATTTAAATTTATATGGTTTGTTAGATGGATTAATTTGCGGAAATTCAAATTTTAAAATTTCGCTTTCTTTATAGTTAGAGAGCAGTTCACTGTTATCATATTTAATGGGGAAAAAGTAAAATCTACCATGGTTAACATCAATTGAGTCATATTCAATAGATTTTGCTAAGTAGAGTCTATTATTACGATATAACCAAAATTGATTTTCACCGGCCGCAACCTCGAAATTTCCAATTGTAATTATATACTCATGATAAATGCTATTATTTTCAATTCTCAGTAATGTTGAACCAATGCTTTTAAGTGCATTAGTAAGTGTATTAGAAAATAAAATAAACGCTTTATTTAAGTTCAATACCCCGAGACTAACTGGTAAAATATTAATTTGAATTGAACTATCTGGTCGGTAAGTCAAATTTTGACTTGTAATCTGAATTTGGCGATACGGAGCTGACCCCGAATTAATAGGTAGATTTTGAGCAGTGTAGACATAATAATAAAGATTATTATTCAATTGATTTATGAAGTAAATATTATTTGAATTGTCGATGTATAAATCTCTTATAGATAATTTTTTATCTAAGATATTGTAAAATCTAAATTCTGCGATTAACCAATTAATATATTGGTCATTATTATTTGCAAGTGGTAAGGTTAAATAATATGGATCCCCATACATTGTTAGCACAAAAGTTTGGGTTAATAAATTATCCACAATGCCGTTACTATTTACTTTGAAAGTATTATATGTTACTTGTACGGAATCCAAAAAATTTATGTTTTTAGTATACAGAACATAAAAAAAGAGATTTTTATTTGCTGAATACTCTAGATAATCTAACCTGTACGGTGAAGTGTTATAGGGCGATAAATCAATGTTGTTTTCAAATTTATTCAGATTTGATGAAGTGGGATTTATTAATTGTATCCATTTAAGAAATGGTCCTTGACGATAGGCATAGTTTACAATTAGTTGGTTATCCGTCGTTCTCAATACACGAACATATGTTTGAAATGCACTATCAGCAGGTGTTGTTGAAACTACTACAGGGATACCATTACTGGAATTTATATAGAATAAAGACTTATACGAACTTTCTTCGATAAATCCAGCAATGTGAAATACACCGTTAATATCAATATCAAAATCCCATACTATTAGCCCCCACGAAGGGATTTGGCAAATGGGTAATGGAGCGTATATTTTATTTTCAGTAATCTTTGTTGCATATAATCTTCTATCAACACCCAATGATACAATATAGGAATTACCGTTTAAGTCATTTTTAAATTTAGAGCGTATATCGTTTGTAACAAGTGAAAGATAATTACCATAACCTGTTCCGAATACATTTATGTTTTGTGAAAGTAAAAAGGAGCAGGTTATAAAATAAACGATGAGAAATAATTTTGTTTTCATTTTTTCTCTCCGTTATGATTTTGAATTTTAAGTTTTTTAAGATGCCTTTAATTAACAAACCTCATTTAAATATTAAAAAATCAAAAAAAATTTTTCAATGAAAGAAATAAGCTGTTCTTTGGGGCCAAAAAATAGTCAGTTAAATTTAAATGACTTATAAAAAATCTAAATTGCTTCTGAGAGTTATCTGATGAAATGGTTTTTACTATTTAAACTTAAAATTTCGAACATTCTCTTATCTCTAAAAGAATTTTTCTTAGATCAAAATAATTTAGGGTTTTCTATTATCTAATTTTATTGCGTCTAACTCTTGTTAATAGGTACTTCCTAGTATAAGTAGAAATCAACCCCCCCTTGATATTTCTGCTTAAAATAATTGAAAGAAGTTAATTTTTTTAATAAATCATTTTTGAATACGTTCAGAGTAATTTTACAATTACTTAATCTAAAATTTACTTAGTGTTAACCTTTTCTTAACAAGTCACCTTTAGCTTGCAGGCAAAACCAAGGAGATAAAAATGAGAAATAAAATCAACCAAAAGTTAAAAAGTTTTATGATATTTCTTGTAACCGTTTTCTTAATATTTTTCCAGGTTGATCTTTTCTCTCAGAATAAGGGAACGATTACTGGTATTGTTGTAGATGAAGTGACTGGAGAAGCAATTATCGGCGGTAATGTTTTGATTGAAAATACATTCATTGGTGCCGCAACAGATCTTAATGGAAAGTTTACTATAAAAGAAATTGAAACTGGTTTATACAATATTAAAATAAGTCACATTGCATATCAGACAAAAATAATCAGGGATGTAAAGGTTGAAGCTAACAAAACAACTGAATTAAAAATCACATTAAGCAACAATATTATTGAAACGCAGGAGGTAGTTGTAGCTGGTAAAGTTGATAAATCTTTTGAAAGTGCCTTACTTAATCTCAGAAAGAATTCACAAAATATAATGGATGGCATCAGCTCTGAACAAATTAGAAAAACAACCGATGGGCTGACAAGTGATGTTTTAAAGCGAGTAACCGGAGTTACACTAATTGAGAATAAGTTTGTAAATGTTCGAGGCACGAGCGAGAGGTATAATGTCGCCCAATTAAACAATACAAATCTGACAAGTACAGAATCAGAGAAAAAAGCTTTCTCATTTGATCTACTTTCAGCAAGTTTAATTGAAAATGCAAATGTAATTAAGTCTTACACGCCTGATCTACCAGCTAACTTTGCAGGCGGAGTAGTTCAATTAAATACTATAAGTTTTCCAGAAGATTTGAAAGTTAATTTTAATTATTCTTCATCATATACTGACAATACTACATTAAGAAGTTTCTTTACATATCCTAATGGAACTAATTTCTGGGGATTTGATAACGGCAGCAGAGATCTTCCTTCTAATTTCCCTCACGATTTGACTAAATCAGGTTTGGCTCGAAACGAAATAAATGAACTGGCAAGAAGTTTGAAAAATGTTTGGTCACCAAATACAACAAGGGCACCATTAAATCAGAGCTTTTCATTTATGATTGGAGATGGGGCAAAACTTATTGGTCAGCAGTTTGGTTTCTTAGTTGCTTTCAATTACAAGAATGATTATAAAAATTCTTTTTCAATACTGAACGAATATGAGTCGAGCGGTGAAAAACGGTTTGAGTATTCTGGAAACAGATCTCAACTGTCAAAAAACATTGGAGGGCTTTTTAATCTTAGTTACAAAATTTCAGGTAATCATCAGTTTAGCTTGAAAAATCTTTATTCTCATACATCAGATGATGAAGTTTCACAATTACACGGTTACCAATATTCCGACGCGGGAAAAGAGCAAAAACAAACCGCTCTTAGATACATTGAAAGAGATTTGATTTCTACTCAATTAAGTGGGGAACATTACATCGCTTCATTGAATGAATTAAAAATAGACTGGAAGATTTATCTTAATAATTCAAGAAAAAATGAACCGGATTATAGAAGAATTTATTATGCAAGAGATATTGGTGAAGATTTACCTTTTGCCGCTGTTTTAGGTTTTCAGCCAAATCTTAAAAATAGCGGAAGGTTTTTCTCAAATCTTTATGATAAATCACGAGGAATATCATTTGACCTTAAAACAAAATTTTATTCTACAAAATTCAAATTGGGTATCTCTTATGATAAAGTAAAAAGAGATTTTTCATCTCGATTAATTAGTGTAATTATCAATGCACCAGGTAATGGGTTTACCGATTTCAGCTTATTGTATCTTCCTTTAGATAAAATTTTTGAATCTGAGAATTTCAGACAGAATGGATTTTCAATAGACGAATATGTTAATGGAACTAATAATTACTCTGCATCAGAAGAGATTTTCGCCAGCTATGCAATGACCGAAATTCCTGTGAAAATACTTGAACGAGATTTAAATATTATAAGCGGAGTAAGGTTAGAAAATGCTCTTCAAAAAATTAATTCGATGGATCTTAGTGGACAGATCCCAATATCAAATCATTTGAAGAAAATTGACTTGCTGCCATCAATCAATCTTCTTTATAAATTAAATGATAAGACCAATCTAAGATTATCTTACAGTCAAACACTAAATAGACCTGAACTAAGAGAACTTGCTCCGTTTGCATATTTCGATTTTGCAACTCAAACATCATTGCGTGGTAATCCCGATTTACAAAGGTCCTTCATTAAAAATTATGATTTAAGAATTGAAAGTTTTCCTGGCTTAGGGAAATTAATTTCAGCCAGCTTGTTCTATAAAAAGATTTCAAATGCAATAGAAAAAGTTGTTGTAACAGGCAGCGCACTCGGTTCTGAAAGAACATTTATGAACTCCGATGAAGCAAAAGTTTATGGTTATGAAATTGAAGGAAGATTTTCTTTTGGATTTATTAGTGATTATTTAGAAAATCTCTCTATTAATGGAAATTATACAAGAATAAAGTCACTCGTTAATGTCAAAGGAACCGAAACAACAATAGCAAGAGAAAATAGACCACTTCAGGGACAATCACCTTATGTTATCAATTTAGGTTTATTCTTTGTTGAACCAACACTTGGTACCTCACTCTCGGTTTTTTATAACCGCATTGGCGAAAGAATTGTAGAAGTTGCAACAGCATATCAAGACGATATAATTGAAAAACCGCGTGATATAATCGATTTGAAAATTTCACAGCCTCTATTTTCAGGATTTAGCTTAAGTTTTGGTATTAAGGATATCCTTGCTAAAGATGTTGAGTTTGTACAGGGTAACTTGCCGGCAAGAGTTATAAAAACAAACTCAACTTACTCATTAGGAATAAGTTATAAACTAAATTAAGGAGATACTCATTTATGAAAGTAAATACTTTACTTTTAAGTCTTGTTTTATTTTCTATTAATCTGTTTGCTCAACTCGCACCAGTTGATAGTGTAATAGAAGGTAATATTAATTCTAATGCATATTTATCGAGCACAAAGAAATATTTGTTTCGTGGTTTTGTTAATGTTAATCCTCCTGCTGTATTAACAATCGAACCAGGAACAATTATATATGGTGAAAAAGATTCAAAAGGAACTCTAATCATTAATCGTGGGGCGAAGATTATTGCAAACGGAACAAAAGAAAGACCAATAGTTTTCACAAGTCAACAACCCGTGGGGCAAAGGGGACCCGGTGATTGGGGTGGGATTATTATTGCTGGCAATGCTAGAATCAATGTACCAGGTGGAACTGCAACAATCGAAGGAGGAACAGGAACGATTTACGGTGGTGGGGCAAATCCAAATGATAACGACAATAGTGGGATTTTAAGATATGTACGTATTGAATTTCCGGGAATTGCTTTTCTGCCTGATAATGAAATAAATGGGTTAACACTTGGCGGTGTCGGTCGAGGCACTGTCATTGAATATGTGCAAGTAAGTTATTCAGGAGATGATTCTTTTGAATGGTTTGGTGGAAATGTTAATGCAAAATATCTTATCTCTTATAAAGGAGTTGACGATGATTTTGATATGGATTTCGGATTTAGTGGAAATCTACAATTTGGACTTGCAATTCGAGATCCTAACATTGCTGATATTTCTGGTTCAAATGGATTTGAAACGGATAATGATGGAACTGGCACATATAACATACCAAGAACTTTGCCCGTGATTTCTAACTTTACAATTATTGGTCCAATGCCTGATACTTCTTTCACACAATACAATCCAAATTTCAGAAGAGGTGCACATATCAGAAGAGCTGCACAAACTTCAATTTATAATTCAATTGTGATGGGATTCCCCACCGGTTTGTTGTTGGATGGTTCAGCAGTTCGTAATTCAGCAACCGGCGATACGCTTCAAATAAGAAACTCAATATGGGCTGGTTTAAGAGCTGGTAATGGAATTATTACAAATCAGAGTGGTTTTGATGCACAAGGTTGGTATGACAATCCAACCTATGGTAATCGAAGATATGTCCAGCCATCGAGTGTTGGTTTAATTGATCCATTTAATCCAACCAATCCAAATCCAGTTCCTGCAATCAACTCACCTGCAGCAAGCGGAGCCAGTTTTAACAACCCAAGATTATCTTCCTTCTTTACACAGACTACTTATGTTGGTGCATTTGATCCGAACGGACTAAGATGGGATGAAGGATGGACTAATTATAATCCACAATTTACTAATTACACAACGGGAGTTGAGGAATTTGATCTAGGAACTAAAACATTTGAGCTTTTCCAGAATTATCCAAATCCTTTTAATCCATCAACAAATATCTCTTTCATTCTTCCAGAAAGTGGAAAAACCACTTTAAAAGTTTTCAATTCGGTTGGTCAAGAAATTAAAACATTGATTGATTCTGAGCTTGAAGCTGGCAAATTGTACAATCTGAACTTTGATGCTTCAAGTTTACCGAGCGGAATTTATTATGCTCAGCTCAAGCAATCTAAAAATTCTAAGGTTTTAAAAATGGTATTGATTAAGTAACATTTCCTTGGTTGATATTACTGTGTCCCTCTTCAGTGAGGGACACGGTAATCTTATATTTTTGAATTTGAGAGTTCTTTTCTTCCCCACAAAAAATGAATATCCCTTCTTTTAATTTATTTTCAGTAATGAATTTCATAACTTTAATTATGAACTATGTTGGAAAAATAGTTATTGTTTTTGCCTTTTATCTTTCAACATTATCTGCTCAAACTACAAGCATTTCAGGATTGGCAAGAGTCATTATGGTTAAACCATTATCTATTACAGCAATTAATAATTCAATAAATTTTGGAGAGATTATTTTAACAGGCTCAGCTTTTGTTTATAACCTTCATCCTTCGCAGGGAGCCGTTTTCAGAATCGAAGGACATCCTAACAGAAATGTGATTATCTCCTATAACTATACTTCTTTATCAAATGCTCAATGGGTTGCTCAAAATGGTGGGATTGTAGGCTCATTGAATTTTACACCAAATGTTGTCCATACAGGTTCAAGCTCTGTTTATGATTTGCCAGAACAAGTAGCCAATGGTGGTTCATATCAATTGCCTGCAGTAAATAGAACAGGAATTCTTTATGTCTGGGTTGGCGGTTCATTAAACATTCAAGCAAATCAACCAATTGGCGATTATACAGGAACATTCAACATAACAGTGACTTATTAAATGAACAAACAAACTTTTTTCTTTTTACTAGTTTTAATCTTAGCGACTTATAATTTATACAGTCAGAATAATGAGCAGATTAATATTTCGGTACAGGCTTCATTAAAACGTGGTATCAGCGTGAGCAGCGAAAATAATGTTCTTGATTTTGGAGAAATTGTTTTATCCAATTCTCAACAATTTTTTACTAAGTCACCAGAAGAAGGAGTAAAATTTAAAATTATCTCTCATCCTGAAAAACCTGTCTTAGTTGATTTCAATACTATAAATCTGATAAATAATCAAAATCAAAGTGGTCCAGTTTTTATACCAAAGATCGTACATACTGGAATAAATACTGATTTTGTTAATCCAGTAGAGATACAATCAGGAGTCTATTACCAACCTCAAAATCAAAACGGAGAAGGAATATTGAATGTCTGGGTTGGAGGTTCTTTGATTGTAAATCAATCAAATTTACAAGGTGATTATTCAGGAATACTCGTAATATCAATAGCTTATTAAACAAGTATGAAAGAAATCAAGCTTATAATTTTTGTAATAACTTTATTGATTAAAACCCAAATAATATTTGGG
Source organism: Ignavibacteria bacterium (assembly GCA_013177855.1). Classification (NCBI taxonomy): domain Bacteria; kingdom Pseudomonadati; phylum Ignavibacteriota; class Ignavibacteria; species Ignavibacteria bacterium. The sequence goes on along the minus strand of JABLYA010000002.1, from coordinate 43,910 downwards.
CAGGTTGTTGTTCAAAAGCTTAGTGATTTAAACTTTGGTGAAGTTTTTATTGGTTACAGTGCAAATGTACCTGATACAGATCCAAATGCTTTAAAAATAAGTTTCTACCATACTTCAACAATTAGAGAGGATTTTCTTTTAACACTTTCTCTACCTAATTCTTTATCAAATGGAATAGATAATGTATCAATAAACTTTAATAATTATGCTTCATGGTCTAAGGTGGATGCAATAACAGGCAGGACATATTTTAATCCTTATTCTCCATTACGCATAAGAAAAATTAAGAATAATCAAAAACTTTATTTGTGGCTTGGAGGTCAAATTAACAGCACGAGCACAATTTCTCCCGGTGAATATACAGGCACCATAGTTATAACAATTGAGGTAATTTGAAATGAAAATATTTCTTTCTGTGATTCTAATTTTATTTTCATCACTAAGTATTTATTCTCAGATTTTAATTTCACCTTATATAGTTTATACAGATCAAAACAATAAGATTGGTAACTTCATCGTTCAAAATGAATCTGAAAACAATTATGAAATTTCGGTTTCATTTACTTTTGGATATCCTGTTTCTGACTCAACAGGACAAATATTAATGAAATATTTTGAAAATGACTCTTCTCAAGCATCTTCGATCAATAATTACATCAGAGCATTTCCAAAAAAGTTCATTCTTCCACCAAAGAAAAGACAGGTTATACGTTTAACAATAAAAGCGCCTGATACTCTACAACCTGGAACCTATTGGACAAGAATAATTACTTCGGCAACTCCTTATTCTGAACAAATTGATACAATGCAATCAGGTATTACTGCAAGAATTAAATTTGTTTTGAATCAGGTCACCACCTGTCTTTATAGAGTAGGTGTTGGAGAAAGCGGTGTAAAAATTTCGAACTTAGAACTCGTCCCTGACTCAGGGAAAACAAATTTGATAGTTGAACTTGAAAGAATTGGTAATTCACCTTTTATTGGGAATTTATTGGTTAAAGTAAAAGACGAGAAAGGAAATATTGTCAAAACATTAAGTGAATATATTCCGCTTTATTACAAATTATTGAAGAAAATTCAGATTGACCACTCAGATTTTGAAAAAGGAAAGAAGTATGAACTAAATATCACCGCCGTTAATACTGAGAAAGAAGATATTCCAGAAAGTTCTATTAAAATAATCTCAGTGCCAGATGAGAAAATACATATTGAGATCCCCGAAAATTAAGTTTTTGATGATTTTGCTTTTATTTCAACTATTTCTAATTCCTACTGTTCTTTTTCCAATTTTTAATTTTCAAGATTTATTAACCAGATTTCCAGGTCTTAATAGACCCATCCAATCTCAATTGGTCATTGATACTGTAAGCACATTGAATCCAACTTTCAACTGGTATAGTGTGAGCAATGCATCAAAATATCAGTTAATTATTAAAGAAGATGAACCCGGCATTGACGATAAATCTATTGCATTAATTCGAACTTTTGAGCTTACAGATACATTCTTTGTTGTTCCGGATTTAGTTTTGCAGGACGGAAAATCTTACAGCTGGAATGTTCGTGCATTTGATGGCAAAAATTGGGGCAACTTTGGTGATGAATTTTACCTGAAGGTGAATTTAAAGAAAAGACAATTTCAAGATAAACCTGTAACAATATCGCCAGGAAAATTTTCTCCTGAAAAAGAAAATATCAAAAATCTAAATCCAGTATTTAAATGGTTAAAACATAAAGATGCAGTTGGCTATGAATTAATAATATTTGAAGAAAGTAAAAGTGGTAAAAAAAGAAAAATCTTTTCAGAAGAAAATTTTGGTTTGATAAAAGATACATTTTTTGTTCTCAAAGGCAATCTTCTTAAACCTGATTTAAAATATGTCTGGCAGATCAGAGCAGTCGATAAATTTAAAAATTCATCACTTTCAGATGAACGAATCTTTTATATTACTTTACCAAAAAAAATAATCGCCCCTGAAGCAATTTATCCCGGTTACAAGGTAGAAAATAAAGAAATAGTTGCCACTACCACACCTACATTTATCTGGAAAAGGATTCCTGAGGCAGAGAGTTATTCACTTGCGATCAGTAAAAGAGATGATAAGGGAAACTATAAACTGATTTATGATACTGAACAATCATTTAAGCTGAAAGACACTGTATTCACATTACCTGCAGGAATACTTGAAAATAATTCATCATATCGCTGGAATATTAAGGCAAACCTCAATGATGGACGATCAATCTATTCTGGCAGATTGTATTTTACAGTCAATGTTTTTGAAACACCTAAATTCGATTTACCTCAAGCAGATAATTTTTCAAGTGATGAAATTGAAGAAATCTTGTTAAATCTTGAGTATGCTGGAGTTGTTAAATCTTTCATTCAAGCTGTTTCTTATAAAGATAAAATTTTTATTTCTCTCACCGATTTGCTTCAAATACTTCAGATACCTTTTACAATAGAAAACGAGAATCTTATCGAAGGAACAACTGATAATACTTCAAACTATTTTTATGTTGACTTACAAAAAAACAAAGCAAAAAATCAATACAGTGAGTTTGATATAAATGAGGACGAAAATATTGTTCAGTATGATCAGAAATACTTCTCTTTAAATTTCATTGAGAAACTTCTAAACCTGAAATTAGACTTCGACTTTTCAAATCTTATTCTTTATGTGAAAAGCGAACGACCTTTGCCAGTCTATAATGAATTTATGCTCAGACAGAAACTTTCTTCTTTTAAATTTCCAAAAGAGGAAACTGCATTGCCTTTGTTGTTCACGAGAAAAAGAAGTCTATTAAATGGATTTATTTTTGACTATAGTGTTAATCAAACGATATTAAAAAATCAGAGATCGAATTTTAATCTAAACACAGCACTTGGTGGGGAATTTCTTTACGGCGATTTTTATTATTCAAGACAGATTTTTAAAACCGCCAATTCAAAAAGTATCATAGAAGATTTTAACTGGAAGTATACACCCGACCCAAATAACTATTTAACTCAAGTAATTATTGGTGATAATTATATTGAAGGGATTAATACCTATACCTATCGTGGAATTAACTTAACCAATGAACCAGTTGAACCGAGAAAAAAACTTGGAACTTATATTTATCGGGATTTTGCAGAACCGCATAGTTATGTTGAGCTTTATTTAAACAATGAATTAATCGATTTAACTCAATCAGACGATAAAAGTAATTTTTACTTTGAGATACCTATTAAATATGGAATGTCGAATTATGAGTTTAGAATTCATACTTTAAAAGGCGAGACAAAATCTTATAGAAAAATTTTTCAAATACCTTACGATTTATTACCTGAAGGTGTCTTTAATTATAATGCAGCTTTTGGAAGATTGCGTTTTACGCAAAACAGGTTAGCTAATATCGAATTTAAGTATGGCTTAAAAGATTATTTGACTTTAAATGCTGGTTCAGAATTTTTAAGCGATACAACCGAAAAGTTTCTCAATTTTTTTGGCAAAAGCACTCTTAGACTTTCATCAAACTTATTTTTTAATGTGTTTTATTCTCCAAAAATTCAATCAAAAATTACTGCAAGTTATGTTCTTCCCGATTATGCTTCCTCTTATTTTGAATACATTAATTATAAACCTCACAAATTTTATAATCTCGCAAGATTAAAAAATTCTTATAAATCAAGTTTCTACTTTCCCATAAAATTTAAATTCAGTGAACTTGGTGTCTTCTTAAATTTTGAAAAAATAGATGCTGAAAGTTTCAAAAGAAACTTCTGGAATTTAAATTCATTTTTTCTGCTGAATTGGGTCAGTTTTAGCGCTGGTTTTAATTATGAAGATTTTAAGACAAATTCATTGCTCAAAAGAAGAGAATTAGTTTTAAGCTCTACAATTAATTTTAATAATGTAGCTCGAAGCATTCCAATCTTAAATAGAAGTTTTTTAAGCTCGAAAACGACTCTTGATATTCTCAAGAAAAAAATTTTTAGTTACTCAATTTTCTATACTGCAACTTTAACAAAAGATTTAAGATTTCAGATTAATTACGAGAATATCGTCCAGATTCCAACATCAAACTTTAATGTCAGCCTTTTCCTTGAATTACCTCAATTCAGATACATTTCTAACTCCAGTGGTAAAGATTTATACAATCATCAATTGAGTGGTTCGGTTGGTTATAGCCCTGAGATTAATCAACTCTATTTCTACCGTGAACCGCAAATAGGCAGAGCTGGCCTTTTTATTGAAGGATTCGAAGATAAAAATGGTAATGGCTTAAAAGATAAAGATGAAGAAAATATTAAAGGCGTAGATTTCATACTCAATTCTGCAGTTTATTCAACTAAACTTAAAAACGATGCAAGAATTTTCTTTGGTTTAAATCCCTATCAAGAATATTCAATTAAATTGAATGAGACGAATCTCAAATCAATAAATTATTCGTTTGAGCATTCGGATTTTAATATCTTGACAGATGGAAATAGATTAAAGGTCATACAATTACCTTACTATGAAACTGGCGAAATTGGTGGAATTGTCGTTCGATCGCTTGATAAAGAAGAAATTCCAATTTCAAATGTCAAGTTGGTTGTGAGAAATTTGAAAACAAATAAAAAATATTTGCTGTCAACTTTTAGTGATGGTTCATTCTATTTTTATGGATTGACAGCCGGAGATTATGAAATTGAAATAGACAAAAATTTTCTAGAAAAATTCTCGTTTAAGTCTGAACCTGAAAAAATTGGTTTTGAAATTAATCCAAGAATTGGCAAGCTAATAATTGAAAATCTCAGGTTTGTAATTAAGTGAAGATTTAAACTTTAGTGAGTGAGAGTTTAATAAATTGAAAAATCAACATTCGGTTAATAACTTGCATTTGTATGATAAAACATTCAGCTAAAAGTGTTGTATTCTTTATCCCTGAGAAGAATTTCCACGATACGGAGTTTTTAATTCCAAAATCCATCCTTGAAAAAAACGGAATACGAGTCTTTATTGCTTCTGAAAATAGAAATCTCTCGATCGGTCAATTTGGTTTGAGAATAAAACCGGATACTTATCTTTTTAATCTTCATCCTGAAAATTTTTCAGCAATAGTTTTAATTGGTGGCTCAGGTTCAAGAAATTACTGGAAGAATAATCTATTAATTAAAACAATTAAGAATTTTTACTCGAAAGGGAAGATAGTTGCCGCTATTTGTGGCGCTGTTGGAATTTTAGCTTCTGCAGAATTGTTGAAAGGACGAAAAGTTACCTGTTTCCCAACAGATAAAGAACAAATTAAATCAACAGGAGCAATTGTAACAGAAAATCTTATTGAATTTGATGATAACATTCTTACAGGTTCAGGTCCAGAATCTGCCGAATTATTTGGCAAGTCACTTGTTGAAATTATAACAAAATCAAAGAGGTATGTATGATTAAACGTCGAAAATCAAGAAAAGTATATGTTGGTGGAGTTCCTGTAGGTGGCGATGCACCAATTTCTGTTCAAACTATGACAAAAACGAAAACGAGTGATATTGAAGCTACTGTTCGACAAATCAAAGAAGCTGAAGAGGCTGGATGCGATATAATTCGAGTAACGGTTAATGATAAAGAAGCAGCTGAAGCAATTAAAGAAATTGTTAGAAGATCTAATATACCGATCGTTGCTGATATTCATTTTAATCACATATTTGCATTAAAAGCCATTGAAGCTGGTGTTGCAAAAGTAAGAATTAATCCTGGTAATATTGGCTCAGAAGAAAGAATAAAAGAAGTATTAACAAAGGCAAAAGAAAGAAAAATACCAATTCGTATCGGTGTAAACTCAGGGTCGCTTGAAGAGGAAATTCTTGAAAAATATGGTTATCCAACAGCAGAAGCATTGTACGAAAGTGCAATGAAGCATGTAAAAATTTGTGAGAGATATGGATTTGAAGATATTGTGATATCTGTTAAATCTACCGATGTTCGATTGATGATTGAAGCATATAGAATGATTGCTGAAAGGACTGATTATCCACTACATCTTGGTGTAACTGAAGCAGGAACTACAAGAGTAGGAACAATTAAATCAGCGGTTGGAATTGGAACTTTGCTCGCCGAAGGTATTGGGGATACAATTCGAGTTTCTTTAACTGATGATCCAGTTAAAGAAGTTGAAGTTGGTAAAGAAATTTTAAGATCACTTGGACTTGCAACTCGAAATGTAGAAATAATTGCTTGCCCAACTTGCGGCCGACTTGAAGTAGATCTATTTACCATTACAAACAAACTGGAAGAAGCTGTAAAAGACATTAAAAAGCCAGTTAAAGTTGCCCTGCTCGGATGCGTTGTTAATGGGCCTGGCGAAGCAAGTGAAGCAGATATTGGAATTGCTGCAGGGAAAGGCGTTGCAATACTTTATCGAAAAGGGGAAGTAGTGAGAAGAATCAAAGAAGAAGAGATTGTTGATGTTCTTCTTGAGGAAATAAGAAATTTTCAACCTGAAAATTAAAGATTGATAAATTTCAAAAATTAAGATATATTGAATGTGAAAGAACTATGATTGAGATAGAGGATAAAGTCAAGCCTAAAATAAAACTTAGTATAAAAATCGGTTAAAGTTTTTAAAAATGCACTTAAAAAGTGCATTTTTTTTGTTTAAAAAAGGAATTATGAAAAATTTAGAAATATTCGGTTTCATTGAAGATTGGGCGCCGAAAGGAATTGCATGGGAAAGAGATAATATTGGATTACAAATAGGTAATCCAGCTGAGGAGACAAAAGGAATTTTATTAACATTAGATTTAAGTCTGGATGCTCTGGAAAAAGCAATTAAAGAAAAGTGTAATTTGATAATTTCCCATCATCCATTATTCTTCAATCCTTTGAATAAAGTTGATTTATCTTCTGATAAAGGTAAGATAATTGAACTTGCCATCAAAAATGGAATCACAATCTATTCTTCTCATACTAATCTAGATTTCACAAAAGACGGTGTATCGTTTGTTCTTGCGAAAAAACTTGGATTGCAAAAAATTTCATTCCTTGAGAATGCACCTTGTACTCAATATAAGCTTGTCACTTTTGTCCCGGAAACTTATGTCAGTAATTTGATCAATAAACTTTCAGAAGCTGGTGCGGGTGTGATAGGTAATTATACACATTGCAGTTATCGATTAAAAGGTAAAGGAACATTTTTCGGTCTTGAAAATACAAATCCCGCAGTCGGTGTGAAAGGAAAATTGGAAGAAGTGGAAGAAATAAGATTGGAAATGATTTTTGAGAAGTGGAACTTAAACAAAGTTCTCAAAGCTCTCTTAGATAACCATCCTTACGAAGAACCTGCGTACGATATTTATCCTCTTCAAAATCGAAATGTGAACTTTGGTTTTGGTGCTGTTGGATTCCTTCCAGAGAAAATGAACTTAGAGTCTTTTGTGAGTTTAGTTAAAAAGAAGTTAAATGCACCAGTGGTGAAGTTTACTCAGGGTCAGAAAAAAATATTATTCAAAATTGCAGTTTGCGGTGGCAGTGGAAGTGATTTAATCTCCAAAGCCATTTCGGAAGGATGTGATGCTTTCGTTACAGCTGATATTAAATATCATACTTTCCTTGATTATGGTGATAAAATTTCTCTTATCGATGCGGGTCATTTTCATACTGAATTTCCTGTTTTAGATGAGCTTGAAAATCGATTACAAGAGTTTCTTCGTAAGAACAGGATTAAAATTAAAGTTCTAAAGTATCGGCAGAAGGAAAAAATTAAAAGAATTTAAAATTGAGGAGATAAAAAATTGAAACAAAGATTAAAATTATTGTGGGAACTCCAGAAAATTGATACCGAGCTTGATAAGCTCGATGAGCTGAGAGGGGAATTACCACGAGAAATTGAATTGCTTGAGTCAAGATTAAAAACTCTTAAAGATACAATTCAAGAGAAAAAACGCGAAAAAGAAAATTCTCTCAAGAAGAGAGAAGAGAACGATGACAAAATAGCTGAGTCGAAAGCTAACTTAAAGAAATACAAAGCTCAGCTTTTGCAGGTAAAAACAAATAGAGAATACGATGCTCTCACAAAAGAAATAGATTTTACGGAAGAATTAATTCAAAAGCTCGAGCAGGAAAATAACTCTCTCGCTGACTTAAGTAAAAAACTTACTCAAGAAATCGAAGAACTTGAACCTGAGCTCGATGAAATTGAAAAAGAATTAAAAGATAAGAAGAAAGATTTAGCTGAAATTGATAAGGTTACTGAAAAAGAGAGAAAAGAGCTCGAGCAAAAAAGAGAAAATCTTGTCGCAAAAATTACGAGAGCCGATTTAGCTCTTTATACAAGAATTCGTGAAGCAAAAGGAAAAGCAGTTGTTACGATAAAGCGAAATGCCTGCGAAGGCTGCTATGCGGTAATTTCTTCTCAAAAGCAGCTCGAAATTAGAAGAAATGATAAAATTTATACCTGCGAATCTTGTGGTAGAATCCTCATCTCAGCTGAAATAGAAAATCTTTAAAATATAAAAAGGTGAGTAACTGCTCTTTTGAGCAGTTAACTCTCACCTAAAATCCTTTCTTAATTTAATTCCTCTAAGACTTTTTTAATTTTTTCAAACGCCCAATCAATTTCTTCCTTTTCAATAACTAGAGGCGGAGCGAGACGAATTACATTTTCGTGAGTTTCTTTACAAAGTAATCCTTCTTCTTTTAATGCTTCGCAAAATCTTCTTGCGCCGCCTGCTTCAGGCAGAAGCTCAATTCCAATGAATAATCCTTTACCACGAATTTCTTTTATATGTTTACTTTGAATTGTTCTGAGCTTTTCTAAGAAATAATTTCCAAGCTCAAAAGATCTTTCTGGTAATTTTTCTTCCACAATAACTTTTAGTGCTTCTCTTGCAATTGCTGCAGCAAGTGGATTACCACCAAATGTACTTCCATGATCTCCCGGTTTAAATACACCAAGAATTTCTTTCGATGATAAAACAGCTGAAACTGGATAAGCTCCACCTGATAAAGCTTTGCCGATTATGACAGCATCAGGTTTAATACTTTCATATTCGTAAGCAAGTAATTTTCCGGTTCTTCCGAGTCCTGTTTGTATTTCATCTGCAATAAATAAAATGTTTGCTTCTTTACATACATCGAATGCTTCTTTCAAATAACCATCATCAGGTATGATAATTCCAGCTTCTCCTTGAATAGGTTCAACAAGGAACGCGATTGTATTCTTATTTATTGCCTTTTTCAAAGCTTCAACATCATTGTATGGAATGATAACAAAGCCTGGAGTAAATGGACCAAATCCATCTCTGTATTGTGGTTCCGTTGAAAAAGAGACTATAGTTGTTGTTCTTCCGTGAAAGTTATTTGAACAAACAATGATTTCGGCTTTGTCTTCTTCTACACCTTTAAGTTTATAACCCCATTTTCGAGCCATTTTAATTGCAGTTTCCACGGCCTCTGCACCTGAATTCATTGGAAGCATCATTTCATAACCAGTCAGTTCACAAAGTTCTTTTGCAAGCAGTGGAAGTTGATCGTTTCTAAAAGCTCTTGAAGTCAAAGTTATTTTTTCAGCTTGAGTTTTTAATGCATTGATAATTCTTGGATGACAATGTCCCTGATTTACTGCTGAATATGCTGAAAGAAAGTCCATATATTTTTTTCCTTCAACATCATAAACCCATACTCTTTCGCCTTTTGTGATGACAACATCAAGTGGATGGTAATTATGAGCGCCAAACTTTTCTTCAATCTGGATATACTCTTGAGTGGTCATAAATTGCTCCTTTTTTTCTACAAAGATAAGAAATAGGTCTTGATGAATTGAATTGAAGAAAATTGATTTAAAATAAAAAAGTCTCCTTCTAAAAATTTCTTTTGAAGGAGACTAAAAATCAGGGGAGATAGATTGTTTAGATTTTTGCTAATTCGTCTAAAGTTTTAACTTTAACGAAACGGTTTTTGAACTTGTAGGATTTTTTCTTTTCGTCAAAATAAGCTTCGACTATTTTTACATTGATCAATTCATCTTTTTTCTTCTGTGCTTTAGCAGCTTTATCAGCAAATGATGATGTCTTAGCCATAATTTCCTCTTAAATTAATTTTGCTGTTCTTAAAAAAATTTTTTCGGAGTGCAATATAGTCCAAAGTTTGAAAACAAAAAAGAAGAAAATGCAGTTTTTTAATACTTAATTATTGCCAATTGATGATTGTTTTTCAAATCTGAATTAAGATTCTTAATTGTGATAAAAAATGAATTATCAACATTGTCAAAAATTACTTTTTTTGATTAATTTTAGGTAATGCACTACGAATAAAAGTGGAATAATTCTTGAAAATTTATAATTGTCAAATTATTGACTAATAAAATAGAAGAGAGAATATGAGAAAAATCTTTACTCTTTTACTTGCCTTATTCCTTCCAATCTTTGCCCAGAATTTTAATGGTAGAATTTCTTCAACTTTCTATACTTTTGAAAGAGCTGAATCAAAAGATGTTTCAAATAAGTTTTTAAGATCTTATCAATACGGGCAATTTAATCTCAATAAAGATTGGTTTACATTAAGAACTACCCTCATAGTTGAGCAGGATTTAATCAAAAAGATTAAGTATGATCCAAGAGTGCGTTTATTTAATCTTTATGCCGAGGCTCGTGATATCTTGAATATTGCAACAATTAAAATTGGTAGACAGCCGTTATATCATTCGGTTGCCAGTGGTCTTTTTGATGGTGTAAGTTTGGATCTCAAATATTGGAAATTAAAATTGAGTGGTTATTATGGCGGGAATGTTCCTGCTTATCAAAAATTTGGTCTGATTTCTGACTGGGGAAATAATTATTTATTTGGCGGTAAGTTACAGGGTCAATTTGGAAATTTGTTTTTAGGAATTGGATATCTCAATAAAAATTATAATTCGGAAAATTACTTAACAACAAGACTTGATGAGAACTTAAACCCCATAACTGTTCTTGTTCAACCAGGAAGCACTCAATTTGAATTTGTTAATGCTGAAGCTGGTTATGATTTGAATAAAATTTCATTAAACTCAAGATTATTCTATGATTTGAATTTTGACAAGGTTTCGAGATTTGAATTTTCGGGAGATGCAAATCTTTTCAGAAACCTTAGTTTGAATTTATATTACGCTTATCGAGAACCTTTGATCAGATATAATTCATATTTTACAATTTTTGAATCTGTCGTCCAGAATAATCAAGAGATTGAAGTTGGGTTGAATTATAGATTGAATAGTTCGATTAGTTTTACGGGGAAATATGGACTTGTTAAATATAGTGATGATAATTCATCAAGGGTTTCGCTGGGGGTTGTGACTCCTTTTGGAATGGTTTCTTATGCAAAGAATTTTGGTTATGCCGGCGAGTTGGATGCTGTTTCTCTCTATTCGAATTACAGATTGTTTAACGGTTTGATGACTCCGTCACTTGGATTAGGTTATTCGAGTTATAAACTTTCTTCATCAAGTCTAAAAAATTCAACTCTTTATTTTTTAGCTGGAACAAACATTCGACCCTGGAGAATTCTCTCGTTTGACCTTCAGGCTCAATATCTGAATAATAAAATCTACAAAAATGATTTCAGATTTTTATTCAAAATAAATTACTGGTTTAATACAAACTTAAAAGTGTTGTAATATGAAAGTAAAAAATTACTACTTTAGTTTTGGAATAATCTCGCTCTTATTCCTTTTTATAACAGCTTCGCAATCTTTGCCTAATTTACTTGGTGAGAAGAAAACAAATAAGGACATAATTAAATTCTCCCATCGAATTCATGAGTCTGTTGATTGCGAAAGCTGTCATTCGGGAGTAACCGAAGCCACAAGTTTATCAATGAGATTATTGCCAGTAAAAGATGATTGTGCCAGCTGCCATGATGTCAATGATACCGATGGATGCAATACCTGTCATTATGAGAATGTTCAAGAGCCTTTAATTCAAAAGAAATCAGAATTAATTTTTAATCATAAATCTCATCTTGAACAGGGAAAGAAATGCGTTGATTGTCATAAAGGTTTGACGGAAGTTGATTACAGCTTTGAATCGGCTCTAGTTAATCCTAAGATGGAAAATTGCTACACCTGTCATAATGATAAAAAGAATGTAACCAATGCATGCGAAGCCTGTCATATTACAACGGCTAATCTCATTCCAGCTGACCATCAAAAAACAGATTTTGTCAAGTTTCATAAATTCCTTGCTTCCAAGCCAAATGCAAATTGTGTAATGTGTCATGATAATAATTCCTGTGAAAGCTGTCATGTTGGAACAAAAGTTCTAAATGAATCGAATGCACCGAACGATTTTTATCAACCATTTGTGCCTGATAATTTTATTGATGGAACAAAACAGCAGCAAGTCACTCGAGTTCATGATTTAAATTATCGTTTTACTCATGGAATGGATTTGAAAGGTAAGAACGCACAATGTCAGACTTGCCATGAAATAGAAACTTTTTGTGTGAATTGTCATAGTGCAACTGGTGGAGATATTTCATTAGGAGGAGCGCTACCGTCTTCTCACTTATCACCAAACTTTGTGAAGTTTCCTGGTACTGATGGCGGAGAACATGCAAAACTTGCAAGAAGAGATATTGAAAGATGCATTTCTTGTCATGATGTGCAGGGACAGGATCCAGTTTGTATTACCTGTCATATTCCAAAGAAATAAAAAAGTGAATGAACTATGAAAAAGATAATTTTACTTTATTCAAGTTTGTTATTTCTCTCAATAGCATTTATTTCGTGCAGCGAAATAAAATCGGATATTACAACACCAGCACCAATATCTTTACACAAAGAGGGTGTGAATAATCCTTCATCGCCCAATTTTCATGGAAAGTTAGTCGCTCAGATGAACTGGGATTTGAAATATTGTCAACAATGCCATGCCGTAAATTACACTGGCGGAACTGCAAATGCTTCCTGTCTTGAATGTCATAAACAACCAGGCGGACCTGAAGCTTGCAATACCTGTCATGGTGATTTTGCAAATCCATTACAAATTGCGCCGCCGAGAGACTTGAGCGGAGGAATTTCTGAAACTTCTCGTGGAGTTGGTGCACACACGAAACACTTGGGAGGTCAATCAATAGGCAGTGCTGTGGAATGTTCTGTGTGCCATACGATTCCGCGAGGTTTTTCTGATGCGGGGCATATTGATGGAAGTCCCTCGGCGGAAATTATCTTTACTGGACTTGCTGTGAAAGGTACTAGTCCAACTAATCAACCAGTTTATAATTACAATCAAATTTCCTGTTCTAATACTTACTGCCACGGCAATTTTAGATTTACAAAGTCTGAAAGTTCTTATCCATTTGCTTATACTCAAGATGCAATGATTGGAAACAACTCGAATCCTATTTGGAATGTTGTTGATGGAACATATTTGAAATGTAACAGCTGTCATGGTAAGTCCGAAACTGATCCATCGCCAATTGGTCATATTAATTCATCTTTAACAGACTTAAATAATAATCCTTGTGCTAATTGCCATCCAGGAGTTGTTGATTATCAGGGTCGAATTATCGATAAAGAAAAACACATTAATGGAAAAATTAATGTGTTTAACATTGAAATAGAACGTTAATTTTTAAGAGAGGATTGATCCAGGTTCAATCCTCTCAGTTTATTTTTCTCATAATCTTTGTGCTGAGGATGTTTCGAAAGGAAATTCATTTTAGAAATTTTGTAACCCACCTAAAAAATTCCCCGGAGGAAAATAATATGAAACAAAATTTTATTTCATTGCTGATTATTATCTTTTTTAGTGTATTAATTTTTGGTTGCGGTGAAGAACCAAAAACTCCAACAAGTGTTCAACAAGAACTTTCTGTCAATTCCTGTGAAGGTTGTCACACCAACTATGAATACTTGAAGAAGGTTTATTCACCAGATACAGTTTCTGCAGGTGGTGGTTGTGGTGGCGAAATTCCCCACATTGAACCTTATGATCGTGTCTTTATGGGTGGAGATGGATATAGGGCTTTTAAAGCTTCAACACATGGAAAAATTCCTTGCACAAGTTGTCATAATGGTGTAGATAATACTGGCGATAAGCGACTTGCACATTCTGGAGATTTTATAAGACATCCTTCAGAAGAAGCAATGGAAAAATGTGCTTCTTGCCATCCGAGTATTGTTTCAAAAGCTCATAATAATATCCATAATGGCTGGGGTCAAAAGAGTATGGTTGTTCTAAGATATGGTTTTGTATATACTAATGTAAACGATTTACCAGCTAAGTTTGATCAATTACCTTCACAATTAAAAGATGGTTATAAAATTAATTGTGCAAAATGTCACGGTGGATGTGGTGATTGTCATGTGAACCGTCCGAAAGCTGGTGGTGGTGGATTATTGAATGGGCATAATTTCACTAAACCAGATATGCTTAATCAATGTACAGCTTGTCATTCGAGTAGAGTTGCACATGCGTATTTTGGATTGGCACCGGGAAGCACTCCGGATGTTCATCAAACAAAAGGACTTAAATGTTTAAGTTGTCATACGACCGACGAATTACACGGGGATGGAAAGATTTATGATCAAAGATATAAAGTTCCTTCCTTACCTAAGTGCGAGAAATGTCATTCAGGAATTGCAACAAGCAATGCATATCATCAAGTTCATATAAATACTTTCAATTGTAACGTCTGTCATTCACAAAATTATAATAATTGTGGAAGCTGTCACGTTGGTGGTGAGGGTGCGAGAATACCATCATATCAGTCATTTAAAATTGGAATTAATCCAATTCCAGAAACCAAACCATATAAATATGCAACTTTAAGACGTTCTCTTATGGCTCCAGACAGCTGGAGTTTATATGGAGTTTCGAATCTTCCAAATTTTGCTGTTAGACCTACTTATAAATATGCAACACCTCATAACATACAGAGGTGGACCAGCAGAACACAAGTTTCGCCTGGTAAACCTTGCTATGATAATTGTCACATAATAAAAGAAGGAAATACATTTAGAAACAAAGAATTGTATCTATTCAACTCAGACTTGCTTGATTGGGAAAAGGAAGCAAGCAGATCAGTAACTGTGGATGGAAAGCTTCCAGCAAGCTGGGGAGTTAATAATTAAATGTTAAACAAAAAATAGGGAGAAAAATTATGAAGCAATTACAAAAACTCTTAGCATTATTACTAGTTCTAATTCTTGTTTCTTTTACAAATGGTTGTAAAGAAAAATCTTCTGAGCCCGAAACTCCAATTAACGAGGCTCAAGTACTTCTTGAATACCTTGAAGGTCCTGGCGGTGATTACATCAATTCAACAAGTTGTCCAGCAATTATATCAGCAAGTGATGTTTATACTTATTTACAAAATAATCCTTCAAAAATTTATATAATCGATGTGCGAGACTCAGCAACATTTGTTAATAAAGGTCATATTGCTGGGGCGCATAGAGTAGACATTCCAAAAGTTCTGGATCATATTAAAACCTTAAATACTTCTAATTATGATAAAATTGTAATAACCTGCTACGCTGGTCAATCAGCAGGATATGTAACAGGACTTTTGAGATTAATGGGTTATAATAATGTCTTTTCTCTTAAATATGGAATGAGCTCCTGGCATCAAGTATTTGCAGAGGGATATTGGTTAGCAAATATAGGTAACTCAAGAGCTTCACAATTTACAACTCAAGCTGCATCAAAAAATCAGCCTGGAGATCTTCCTTCAATCAATACAGGAAAGAAAACTGGTCCAGAAATTTTAGAAGCAAGAGTAAAAGAACTTTTAACCGCTGGTTGGGATCCTGCAAAAATTAGTCACAGTGGTGTTTTCACAAATCTAAGTGGATATTATATTGTTAATTACTGGCCAGTTGATCATTATAATCAGGGTCATATTCCTGGTGCTGTTCAATACACTCCAAGAAGCGATCTGAAATCCACAACTTATTTGAAGACATTGCCAACAAATAAACCAGTTGTCGTTTATTGTTACACTGGTCAAACAAGTGCTCAAGTTGTTGCTTTCTTGCGAGTTCTTGGTTATGACGCTAAATCATTGATTTATGGAACAAATGCAATGATTTATGATCAAATGCCAGGAACAAGATTTAATCCGAATACAGATATAATGAATTATCCTTATGTGACTGGACAATAACTTGTTTTAAAAAAAGGGAGGAGTGTTTTTTACTCCTCCCATATTTTTTTATAAAATTGATTTGTTAATGGGCTAAAATTTTGAAAATTATGATTAAATTTGAGTAGTAAGATTTTTGAAATTGGAATGGTTAATCCAAACAAAAAGTTTTTTAACAACAAATTTTAACAAAATCGGAGGTCAAAAATGAAAAAATTCCTCATATTAACTCTTTTCTTTAGTTTAATTTTGCTCTTTGCTGGATTTAAATTACAAGATGAACCTAAAAAACATGGTTACATAGGTGCCGAAGCTTGCGGTATGTGTCATAAGACTGATAAACAAGGTAAGCAGCTCGATATATGGAAAAATTCAGCACATTCAAAAGCCTATCAAACTTTATTGACCGAAGAGGCTGATCGAATTGCAAAAGAAAAAGGTTTTGAAACTCCTGCTGCAAAAACTGAAGCCTGCTTAAAATGCCATGCTTCCGGATATGATGTAGATGCAAGTCTCTTAGGTAAAAAATTTAAGATTGAAGATGGAGTTCAGTGTGAAACCTGTCATGGTCCTGGTTCAGATTATAAGGATATGAAAGTTATGAAGAATCGTGAAGAGGCTGTGAAGAATGGATTAATAATTTATGAAAATTATAAGGACTTATGTGTGAAATGTCATAATCCTGAGAGCCCAACATACAAAGAAATAAATTTTGATGAAGCCTGGGAAAAAATAAAACACCCGGTTCCTAAAAACTAAATTTTATTTTGTAGGGAGGATAAAATGAATAAAGATGAACTCGATGTGACAGCACGGAATTTAGCCGATCTTACCTTCAGACTTCTTGCAAGCTGTCACGAAAAAGAGGAGAGGCTGGCAAAGGCACATAATCTTACTCAAGCAGAATTTAGATGCTTGAAGAGTATGCAGGAAGGTGAAATTATTAATAACCGTGAAATCGCTAATCGTTTAAGACTGAGTGCGAGCAGATTGACAAGAATTATTGATGGACTTGTTCAAAAAGGATTTGTTGTCCGTGAGATTGATCCACTCGATAGAAGAAATATGAGATTGTATCTTTCGCCAAAAGGTGTTGAATTCGTGAAAAAGATGAATGATGATTATACTCAGATTCATAAGGAAATTCTGGAAAATATTGAGCGTGATCAACATGAGCCATTAATTACAGCAATGACTCATCTTCTTTCTGCATTGGAAAAATGGATAAGTAAGAGTTAAAAAGAATTTTAGAGCGAAGCAGTTTTATCTAGAATTTAGCAGATAAAATTGCTTCGCTTTTTTGTTTGATCAAACTTAACGGGCAAGAAGAAAATTAAGTGTTAAAAGGAAATTATCTTTCAAAAATTTTTACAAATGTTTTTATCTCTTCAATAAGTTCGTTTGTGATTTGATCCCACTTAAAACGCCAAGCCCAGTTGCCATCTGGTTTTCCAGGAAAATTCATCCGAGCATCTGAACCGAGACGCAGAAAATCTTGCAATGGAATAATAACTATATCTGCAATTGAAGAGTAAGCAAGTCTGATCATATCTTTGCAAATATCGTTTCCATTTGAGCCAGAATATTGTAGGAAAAATTCTTTTGTATCAGTTCCATCATTTTGAATTGAATTCCACCAGCCCAAAGTTGTATCGTTATCATGGGAACCTGTATAGACAACACAATTTCTGACATAATTGTGAGGAAGAAATTTTTTCTCGCCATTTGTTCCAAATGCAAATTGGAGAATTTTCATTCCAGGAAAACCAAACTTATCTCGCAACTGATAAACTTCAGGAACAAGTATTCCAAGATCTTCGGCGATGATGGGTAATTTACCAAAGTATTTTTCAAGAGTTGAAAAGAATTTTTCACCAGGTCCGAGTACCCATTCACCTTTTTCTGCTGTTGGTGCCTCACCTGGAATTTTCCAATAGTTGTAAAAACCTCTGAAGTGGTCAATCCTTATGATGTCAGTCATTTTAAGTAAAGATGTAATTCTTTTGCGCCACCAGAGATAATCATCTTTTTCCATTACATCCCATTTGTAATGTGGATTTCCCCAGCGTTGTCCCGTTGGTGAAAAATAATCTGGTGGAACTCCAGCAATAAATAATGGCTTCCCATCAGCACTGACTTCAAATAAATGTCGATTGACCCAGACATCTGCGGAATCAAATGCAACGAAAATTGGCAAATCACCAATGATTTTTATTCCCTTTGAATTTGCATAAGATTTTAATTCAAGCCATTGTTTGAAAAATAAAAACTGAACGAACTTGTGATATTCAATTTCGTCTTTTAAAAGTTTTTTGTAATGTTTAACGGCAGAAATGTTTCTTTGGGAGATTTCTTTTTCCCATTCGTTCCATGGTTTTCCATCGTGATGATCTTTTAATGCAATAAATAAAGAATAATCATCAAGCCAATCTTTTTCTTTTTCACAAAAATCCTGATACAATTTGTGAATTAAATTATTTCCGGATGTCTTAAATTCTTCATAAATCAAATCAAGAACTTCGTACTTGTATTCAATTACATCGCCATAAACAACTTTATCTTCTGGAAATTCGGGAACATCTTGCAAAACTTTTTCTGAACATATCCCATCTTCGACAAGTTTTTCGAAACTTATCAAAAGTGGATTACCAGCAAAAGCAGAAAGACATTGATACGGAGAGTCTCCAAAACTCGTTGGACCGAGTGGAAGGATTTGCCATAACTTCTGTTTAGTTTCAGCTAAGAAGTCAATAAATCGATAAGCATCTTTTCCCAGATCACCAATTCCAAATTTTGAAGGCAATGAAGTGGGATGTAATAAAATTCCTGCTGATCTTTCAAATTGCATATTCAATATTCCTCTTAAGTGTTTTTCTAAATAAATTTTAGTAAAGCTGAGATAACTTTCAAAAAATAACTAAAAAGTACTTTTCAATATACTTGAATTATTTCTGATTTATTTAGTCTTTTGTTTACAAATTATTCAACCATCTTTTTTGAATTAAATCATCACCCAGACATCAATTTTATGATTAGGGTATTTAGTTACATCAATAAAATTATCTTTAACAGGTTCATTATTAATCATCATCTTTCGGATACCTGTTGTTTTTCCGTCTGGGTTGACAACTTGCAATCTTATTATTTTACCTCTGAATTTTCTTTCAGCAGTAAATTCTTTCCAGCGAGATGGAATGTGAGGATCAATTGTAATTCCTTTTAATGAAGTCTTGAAACCAAGAATGTGATCAAGTCCAATTCTTAACATCCAGACGGCAGTTCCAGTTAACCAGGAATGACTTGCCTGACCTTCTGTCTCATGTTCGGGACTTGTTACATATTCCGCATAAATATATGGTTCGACTTCATATCTATCAATTCGATTTGAACTGTTTAAAGGATTCATTCGCATATATACATCAAAAGCCAAATCAACTTCACCATTAAGAATTGCGGCAAGAACAAACCAGCTTGAAGCATGATTAAAAATAGCTCCATTCTCTTTTTTACCGGGAACGCATCTGCTTATCAGACCAACATCCTCTTCAACTTTACGATATGCGGGTGCAACAATTTGGACGCCATTTTCCCGCAATAAATATTTTTTCACTGATTTAATGCAACGATTAGCTCTTTCTTTTGTTGCCAATCCTGAAATAATTGACCAGCTCTGAGAGTTTATAAAGATCTTTCCCTGTTCAGCTTTATGAGTTCCTATTGGTTCACCATTATCTTTAAATGCACGGATATACCAATCACCATCCCAGGCTATTTCATTTACAACTTTTCCAATATTGTTATAGACTTTTTTCCATCTTTCGAGAGTTTTTTTGTCATTACGAAATTCAAGCAACTCAAAAGTTTTGCGAATTACGTAAGCGAGGAAGAAAGCACCCCAGATGGTTTCGCCTTTTCCTTCTGGTCCAACTTTATCTAAGGTATCGTTCCAATCACCATTCATTATTTTTGGCAAACCTCTCGGCGTTGTTTGAGATATACAATAATCAATTGCATTGACCATATGTTCATAGACATTTGCTTCACCTTTATCGTAATAAGGAACAATTTCATCAAGAATAGAAAGATCGCCGGTTTCGTTTAAGTATTCAACAATTCCAAATGGAATCCAGAGTGGTGTATCTGAGTGATTGGTCTTTTCTCCCCAATCGGTAAGCTTGAAGAAATTGTGTAAAGTAGAACCATCACTGAATTGAAATCTTAAAGCTTGAAGAATTCGTTTTCGTACTCTTTCGGGATGAGTAATAACCATTCCTAAGATGTCTTGAAATTGATCTCGCATACCAGTTCCAAACAAAAGTCCGCCATGATAGTAACCAGCATTTCTTGCCATATCAAAAGTAACAGCAGCTTGATATGGATTCCATACATTCAACATTAAATTAAACTTTTCTTCTGGAGTTTTGACTTTAATTGCTGATAGATATTCATCCCAGTAATTTTTTAATTGATTAAATTTTTCATCGATCACATTTAGATTTTTTAATTGACTGATTTTCAAATGTTCAAACGGATCTTCTGACTTAGGAGCGACGCCCATTATTACAGCAAATTCAATTTCTTCCAGTGCTTTTAATTTTATTTTAGATTGAAGTGCTGCTACAGGATCGCCAGCGGTTATTTCAGTATTGTTCATTTTGCTTTTTTCAATTGCCTCGGGATTTGCCTCGGAACGCCAGCGTCCAATGAATGCATCCAAACTGCTGTCAAATCCGGACACAGGTAAAGTGGTTGTAAATACGATTCGATATTTCCAATCTAAATTCGGCTGTTCAACAGAAACTCGTCTATTCAAAACCCAGTAACGACGAGTTGCAACAAGAGCTGAATGTTTTTTGTCGAAATAAATTTCAGTAAAGTGTTTATCGTTTGGTTGATTAATTAGATCGTTTAATGCATTGCCCATTAGAAGCTCGACGAAGGAATAAATTTCGAGATTGCGAACTTTCTTTTTAAGGTTTGTTAATTTCACTCGCCAGATTTCAGCATTAGTATCCTGTGGAACAAAATAAGTTATTTCACCTCTGATACCTTCAATTTCAGTTATGATCTTTGTATAACCCTGACCATGATGGCATTCATATTTGTCATAATCTCTATCAATTGTTGGTGCCCAACTGAGCGACCAGTATTCATTTGTTTCTTTGTCTTTGATAATCACATATCGTCCAGGTCTATCCCACGGAAGACAATTATAACGCATTCTTGTTAATCGATTATCTCTTGGACTTATTAAGAAACTAAATCCGCCGCCAGTGTGCGAAATTAATCCGCCATATTCTTCATTCCAGATGTAATTAAACCATGGACGAGGAGTTCTTGGATTTGTAATTACAAATTCTCTAAAATCCTTTGTGAAATAACCGTACTTGTTTTTGAACATATTTTTCACCCTTTGAGTTTACAATTTTCTTTATCGAAATATTTTGAAATAAAAGACAGGTTTATTTTTATTTACCTTCTGAATAATAAGACTTAAGTCATTACTTGTTTGTTTAATTCAGGTGCTCTCAACTCTCAAAAGAACAGAATTTTTATTTTTCAAATTGAACTTTTAAAGAGATTATTTTTTTCGGAACGACATTAATTTTTAGCTTACTACCTACAAAATTAATGGGTTGTATTGACTTTTCTTCAAGAGTGACCAGTTCTGCTGATTTTAAATTCCATTTAAATGAAATCTCTCCGTCGATCGATTTTTCGGTTGGATTGTAAACACGCAATACAAATCCATTATTATCTTCTGCTTTTTTGAAACAACTGAAAATTAAATTATCTGGTTTAATATTGATTAAAGAAACATCATTCAAAAGATTTTCAGTAAGCTTATTTGTTTCAATTAATAGTAATGGCTGATTGAATTTGATTGCTTCTGGAAAAACTTTACCATCATCCCAATTACCTGAATGTGGATAAACAGAAATTCTGAAACTATGTTTTCCGAGGCATTGCGAGCCTTTCATTTCTAAATATTCTTCCGTTGAAGATGGAACTATGACATAACTAAAAGCACGAAGCAATGTTAAAGCAATAGTCCGATTTTTATCATCATAGACTTCATATTCTTTTAATCCATCGACTAAAAGAGCAAGTCCTTTATCACCGTCATTTACATCAACAAAATTGTGTAGTGGAAAATCATACATTGGTTGTTCAATCCAATTGCTCGCATCAATTCTTTTGATTTCTCTTTGAACTACATCAAACTGTCCTTCACCAAAATGATACTTAGCTTCAATTCCTGATGGGAATAAAATTCTCAATCGATGATTTTCACCGTCATTTTTTAAATCAATCTTTAAATCAACTCTTTTTGAATACTTAGATAAAGTCAGTTCCACATCAATTGGAATAGTAAAACTTTTTGTTTTGACTTCTTTTCCAGAAAAGATTTTCATTCTCCTTTCTGGAATTTTGAACTTGTGCTGAATTAGAACTTTTGCGAATAAGTTTCCGTTTTCAATTAATTTGATTTTGGGATTTGATTTAAGAGTTGTGACAATGGGCTTTTCTGATTTGTGTACCCAAGCGTGTCCTGATTCACCTTCATCTAAAAAGTAACCAAGATTTTTGAACTCAAATCGTAAACTTTTGTCTAAAAGATTGAATGTCCCGTTTTTGTTGATTGAAATTTTTAAATGCTCATTCTCTACAACTAATTTTCCACGATTATACTTAGCAATTTTTTCATTACTAATTTTTTTGTCAGAAGGAATGACTTTAAAAGTTTTAAATCCAATCTGTGGAATTGATTTTAGTTCAAGATATCCGAAATATCTTTTTACATCAACAAACATTGGACGATCAATCATTTGCTCGAGAACCTGTTGAGCATTTTCAATTCTTGAGATTTGAACTTCCATTTCTTTATCATTTAAATCAAAAATTTTAAGACTGCCTTTATCGTATTCTATTGGAATATCAATTACAAAAGGTACAATTTCAGTTCTTTCGTAAGAAGATGAATTAAAGCAAATCAAGTAATTTTCTTCTTTCTTCTTCTTCTCTACAAAATCGCCATTCGAGATAATGAATTGTAAAGCTTTTGAGATTAATCCAGTTGAAATTTCTTTCACCTGTTTGAAACGATTGATCATATCTTCATGAACTTGATCAAGACTACATCCGCCGATTGAGTCGTGAGATGAGTTTTGGACGAGTAATTTCCATGCTAATTCAAGATACCGATCGTCACTATCTAATCCGAGAATTGAAGCGAAGTTATAAAATGGTTCAGCGTAGAACTGTAACCACCTTTCACAATCAAAATTTTTTAACTTTAAATCCATTCTTGCGGAAGTTGTGTAGCCGTAAAGATTTCCGCTTCTTAAATCAAATTGAGTGCTTCGTCTTTCACCTTTAACCAGATTTAATTTTTTTGTATCAATTGATTGCTTAACAGCTTCGGCATAATCTTCCAATGTACTGTGAATTACATTCAGTTCAGGAAATTCTTTTTTGATGTCTTCAATGATTTTGACAGTTCCAATGTGCGGTCCGCTTGAATCGTGACCTTCCATCCATATTATGTGTGGAGTTGTAAAGTCATCGGCTTGATCACGGATAATTTTTTCAACTTGCGGTTTGATATTTTCGGGGAAATAGGTTTGAGCCGGTTTGGGATTAAAGTAATCTTGTGTAAAGAAATTTTGATCAGCAAAATGAAAGAGCAAACTTTCTCTATTCCAATCAAATTTAATTGTTGAAGGGAATTCATTAAACAGAACTGGACGATAGATATAAAAATAAAAATTGTATCTCGGCATTGTAGAAAATCTTGATGCAAGCAATTTAGTACCGTCAGCTCCTTCCCAGATAAATTCTGCTTTTGGTGAATCGAGTGAATTTACACCTCTATAAAACATTACGAAGTCAATACCAAAGTTCGCATAAATTTGAGGCAGTTGAGAAATTTGTCCCCATGAAAAAGGTGAATATCCAGTTTTACTTACCCGGCCAATCTCATTACAAATTTTGTGACCAATCAAGAGATTACGAATTAAATTTTCTCCACCAACTTGAAATTCATCGGGCAAGACAAACCATGGACCGATAAATAGTCTTTTTTCTTTTACAAGTTTTGAAATTATTTCTCTCTTGTGCGGTTTAATTTCCAGATAATCTTCAATCACAATTGATTGCGAATCAAGATGAAAAGCTTTGTAACGCGGCTCGGTTTCTAAAATTTCTATTACTCTGTCAATCATATTCACAAGCATCTGGCGGTTTATCTGAAAAGGAAACCGCCATTCACGATCCCAATGTGTGTTTGAAATTACATGAAAAACTCTCTCTGATATTTTCATAGTTCACCCAATTCTTGAAAGACAATTAAGTTTTATTACGAATTCTGGCAACCCATTCCACAATATGTAAGAGGCTGCTTGAAGATCGTGACCGCTCGTTTGCGGAAATGGGACAGCAATACAACATCCAATTCCAGCAGCTCGAATAGCAATTGTTCCACACTGACTATCTTCAAATCCTATAACTTTTGAAAAATCTTTCTTTGAGATACCGAGTTTATGCAATGCAATACTATAAAGATCTCTATGCGGTTTTAATCGAAATTCGTATGCATCGGTTGCGGTTACAACAGCGTCGTAAAAATTTTGATAAGAAGAGAATTTATTTATGATTTTTTCCTTCCGTTCAGAAGAAATATTCCAGTCTTTTATTTCTTGTTTTATTTGATCAAATACTTCAGTTAAGACAATGTCAGCTTCATAAAAAATAGATGATGTGACAACGGCAGTTTTAACTGGATTACTTTCAAAATAAGTTCCGAGTTTTTTCAATTTATTTTTTGCTTCATTAAAGTCTATTTGCAAATTGGTCTGCGGGTTTTTTCTTTTATATTCTTCAATCAATTTGTCAGAGAGTTTTTCTGCTTCTTCGCCGAGCAGACCTTTGATTAAACTCAAGGTAATTGCAACTCCCGGCAAAGGTTCAATTAATTTTTTTGAGCTTCTTTGACCCGAAGATAAATTCAAGAGATATTGATGATAATGTTGATAATAAATCTCAATTCCAATTTTTGTGAGAGTAGAGGTATCGTTCAGATTAATACGATTGAGAATATTATTTGCAAGATTTTTGAAATTCTCATTTGAAATTTTTTCTTCATTCAAATTGATTAAGAAATTTTCAAAAGCATTTTCAATATCAAAACTCTTCAATAGGTCTTTAACTTCGTTTTTTCGTTGTTCAGATCTTCCTTTTCTTAAAGTCCAGATAATCGAACTAACAAATGAATTAATCGTCTCTTCAAATTTGATCAAACTTCTGTAAGTGTTAATTAAATACTCAACATGTTTTGTTGTGCTGTTTCCAATAACATTTGGATAATCTTTTTCATTTAGTCCAATCCATTGATCTCTGGTTAATAATCCTGACATTTTCCTGATCATAAATTCAAGAGATTCAACACAGAGTTCTTCTGTTGTAGTTGTCGTTCCATCCATATCCATAACCGCAGCAATGAAATTCTCAGGATTAAAAATTTTTTTTGCCAGTGGAACGACTTCATAACCGGGGAAAATAAAATCAGGATTTTTAATTATTACAAATTCGTCTGAGAGAGAAAGCAAATTCTCAGATGCTTCTTGTGAATTTATAATTTTTATGTTCACAGGTTCTCCGAATTATGTCTGTGTTTTTTCAATTAAGTCAATTCCTGAGTTTAGAATTTCTTTGACTTCTTCATCAGAATTTGCTTCAGCGTAAAATCTGATTATGGGTTCAGTTTCCGATGCACGAATTAGAAGCCAATGATTTTCGCCTGAGAGATAAAATTTTAATCCATTAATTTCATCGTGACTGCTATTAAAAGATTCAATTTTTTTGACTTCAAAGTTTCCAATTCTTTCAGGAGGATTTTTAAATATTGCTGGAAGTTTTTTCAGTCTGTCAGGTCTTTCAAAATCAAGATCAATACGGTCGTAAAAAATCTTGCCGAATTCTCTTCTCTTTATAGCTACAAACTCCGACATTTTTCTCAAACCAGAATTTGCCAGCATTTCAAGAATAAAAAGAGATGATAGAATTCCATCTCTTTCTGGAATATGAAACTTAAAACCAAATCCGCCGCTTTCTTCGCATCCAATCGCAATATCCTCATTGATCATTTTTTCACAGATATATTTGAAACCTACCTGAACATCAAAAACTTTTCTTTCGTCTGTTTGAAATCTATATACTTTATCAGTAACAGAAGAAGTTTTTACTATGTGTCCATCAAATTTTCGTTCGTTGACGATATAATCGATTAAATAAAGAATTGTCTCCTGCGTGCTTAACCATTCGCCGTTTTCAAGCATAACTCCACAACGATCCGCATCTCCGTCTGTTGCAAGACCGACAGAGTATTTGGTAGTTGATTTTAGCTGCTCAGAGAGGGGAATTAAATTTTTTGCAATTGGTTCAGGTTGTCGGCCATTAAAATTTTCATCTGGAGTAGAAAAAATAGTTTCAGCTGAAATTCCGTTTTCATTTAAAATTTTTTGGATAAGATTCTGTCCAGCTCCGCTCATCGAATCAATTAATGGGAATAATCGAGCCTCTCTAATTTTATCGAAATCAATCAGCCGGGAAATGTGATGAAAATAAGGCTCAAACATATCAACAATTTCAATATTAGACTGATCGTAAGAATAACTTCTAAGATATAGAAACTCTTCGACCGATTTTGTTTCTTCCGTGAGAAATGGTCCGCCATAGTGTGCTTTGAATTTCACTCCATTGTATTGTGGAGGATTGTGACTTGCTGTAATCATCACACCAGCATTTAAAGATTTCTTTTTAACAAAGAATGAAAGAACGGGAGTTGGGATGATTTTATCGCTAAAATAAACATGTATTTTATTTGCCGATAAAACCTGACTGAATTTTTCCGCAAAAGATTTTGAATTTCGCCTTCCATCGTAAGCAACAGCAACTTTGGTATTGCTCAGCTCTTTTGAGTTCAGGTAATCAACAAAGGCTCGAGCAACTACGGAAATTGTTTCGTCATTAATCTCAGTATCGATTAAACCTCGCCATCCGTCCGTTCCAAAGATTATTTTCTGACCAGATTTCTTATTGTACATCATAAATATTTTAATTTTTGTTTTTCAAAAATACTTTATGATAGAAGGAAAGAAAATTATTAATCGTCAATAAATTTATGCTTTATTTATTTCTTAAGTGCCGTATTTAATGGTAAAAAATTTTCCTGATTAAAATCACTCCAATCGCCAGTAATGAATAAAAATAAATAAAGAAATCAACAATGTATTTTTCCAGACTGAATAAAATAAAGATGGAAATTAATAATAACTGAGTCCCCAAACCTAAAAATGAGGTCAATGTCATAAAAGAATTTGGAATGGTAGCTAAATTTT
The DNA here is from genome assembly GCA_013177855.1 of Ignavibacteria bacterium. NCBI lineage: Bacteria > Pseudomonadati > Ignavibacteriota > Ignavibacteria > Ignavibacteria bacterium. The sequence goes on along the minus strand of JABLYA010000002.1, from coordinate 16,429 downwards.
CTGCATCAGAATCAATTTTATGAATTATCAAATCCTGCCAGCTGTAAATCCAAACATAAAGAGTATGAAAAACTTTGAACCAGAATGGATTATCGTAAGGATAAATTTGATCAATTTTTCTTTCATCAATTCTGCTTGTTTTGTCTCCGCCGGCTTTATGACGTTTCAAAACATAATAATAATTGTAAATACTGCCTTGAAGATGAAAAAGAATAATTACAACAATCAGCTTTACAGCTGATATTTCAAATCTAATTGCCAGACTCAAAAAGATTAAAACGTTTACAAAGAAATCAACGACCGAGTCATAAAATCTTCCAACATAAGAAGGACGATTACGAGCACGTGCAAGTTCTCCATCAACTGCATCAAAAAAACTTTTGAGCAAGATTAAAATCGCAATAATAAAATTGAATTTATTAAGATAAATAAGAATTGCTGCTAAAATTCCACTGATTAGTGAAATGGTTGTAAAGAAAATGGGAGTAAGACTGGTGTTAATAACCAACTTTACCAGATGTCTTGAAAATGGTCGGCTGTAATCTGATACATCAAAAAATTTTTCAGAAGGGGGAAGTTTATCCATCTATCAATCCAGATGAATTATGTATGTTGGAAAATCCACTTTTCTAATATTGAAATGATCGAGTGCACGAACCACAAAATCAGTTTCGTAATATTCGATATCATTAAATCCGCTAAGCAGTTCAAAGACCTTTCGTCTACCAAAAAGGACTAAGTTCCCCAGAATTGATTCTTTGTCTTCCTTTGATTGAAGACGCTGATAATAATCAGGTTGCTCAAGTCTTAATTTCTCCAGATTTAATCCGCCAGTAATTAAATCAACTTCAGGATTTTGTTCAAGATAATTGAGTCTCAGTTCAATGTGAACTGGCTGAAATTCATCCTGAGGTCTTAAAAAAGTTATATAAGCACCAACGGCATTCTTTATTCCAAAATTTTTCGATGGGACTTCGCCATTATAAGCACGCTTAAAATATCTAATTCTTTTATTTATCAAAAAATATTTTTTTACGAATGTTTCTGTTCCATCTTCACTGCCGTCATCAATTATCAAGAGTTCCCATCTCATTGTTGATTGATTTAAGACCGAATCAATTGCTCGTGAAAGAAAAGATTTTTGGTTGTGTGTTCGAATTATTATTGAGACTATTGGAGTTAACATTGTAAATTTTATTTAAGTATTCTTCAAGCCGATTAAAAATTTTATTCATAACCTTTGAATGAAGCATTGCAACATTAACAAAGAAGTTAAGCATAATTACCAATGGATTCTTTATCTTTAATTCAATTTCATACATCAGTTTTGTGCCGTTTGCGGTTTCAAAGAAATACCAGATACCTTCACCTTCATAAGCTCCTGTGTAATGTACAATTATTTCTTTATTTGGAATAATTCTCATCATCTCAATTTGAAAACTTATAATTCCAGTTTTGACTTGAATTATGGATCCAACTCCTTTTGGATTAATTTTAATTAAATTGACCTTTGCATCTTCGGGGAACCATTCTTTATATGTTTCGAAATTTGATACGACCTTGAATACATCTTCAACTTTGAATGAAAGAATTTTTTGGTCAAGTGAAGTTAAGTTTCTCATAAATCTCCTATCTGTTTTCCTTTAACCTTAAAAGCAAAGCAATCGAAAGCAAAGTTAATACAATTGAGAAATAAAATGGGGCGAAGATATTCACTCTATCCCAGAGAATTCCAGCTAAAAAAGATGCAGGAAATGCAAAAAGTCCAATTATCATTTGAAATCCACCGAGTATACTCGCTCTGTATTCGACAGGTGATAATTCAGATATCAGTGTTTTATGAACAGGTTCAAATGCTGCTTTGTGAAGTCCATAAAAAACAAAACTCAGAATAAATCCAGCAACAAATGGAAATGAAATCAGAATTATAATGGAAATTATCCAGAGAATAAATGCAGACATCAATACTTTTTTTCTACCGATTTTATCTGAAAGTTTTCCAAAATAAAATGAAAACATTGATGCAAAAAAAGTAAAAATCAAATATAGTATGGGAAGCGAATAAATTGGGAAACCGTTTTTATTTGCAAAGACAAGCAAAAAAGAATAACTAAAATTGCCCAGTGAAAAAATTGCACTTATCCAGAATAAGATTTTTAAATTTTTATCAAGATTTTTAAGTGAATATCCTTTGAAAACTTTTGTCTGAAATTTTTCTTCTTTAAGAAAGGTTAAAATTATAATTACTCCAATTAAAGATGGAATTGCAGCAAGTAAAAAAAGATACTTATAACCTAAAATTGGGAATAAAATCATACAGAGTATAATTCCAACGACTGCACCAAGATTATCCATACTTCGAAGAATTCCAAAATTTTTTCCACGTGTTTGATCGCTTGAAACATCGGCAATGAGAGCATCTCTTGGGGCACTTCGAATTTTTCCTGAGCGATCTAAAATTCTAAAAAATAAAACTGGATGATAACTTGTCGAAAGAGCATAGCCAATTCTTGAAATTGCACCGAATAAATATCCAAGCCAGATGAAAATCTTTCTTTTTCTAAATTTATCAGAGAGATAACCAGAAAGGGCTTGCGAAATTGAAACAATTGCATCACCTAATCCATCAATTAAACCAACAATTGTCATATTTGCTTTTAAATATTCTGTTAGAAAGGTGGGCCAGATGGGATAAATTATGTCAGATCCAAGGTCGTTTAGAAAAGATGCAATTGAAAAAATTCGAACAGTTTTCTTTTCTTTTTGTGAATTAATTTCGTTCATAATTTTTTCTTATAAATTTATTAACTTTAAATAACAAAAGGTGAAAAATTATTATGCAAATTACAGAACAAAAAAGAATGATTGAAGAATTGAAATATTACAAAAACAAAATGTCCCGTGAAGATCTTTACAACTTTGAAATGTATGAAAAGAGAACAAAAGATGATGAAGATTTAGATCGACTATCATTTCAAAAATTGAAAGAGATTTATTCGAAATATGTGAAGAAAAAAAGTAAAAGCGATTTCGACCATCTTTTTAAGAAAAAAGATAGTGGTGAAAATTTAAATGAGAATTGATAAGCAAGAAGTTGAAAAATCCTTTCAAGTTGGCGGAGTTGATTGCCCCGTTTGTGCAACCGAAGTTCAAAAAGAACTTTCAAAACTCGATGGAATTATATCGGCAAATATTGATATTGAAAGTTCAAAGATTTCGGTTAAAATTAAATCTTATCAAACTTCAATCGAGGATGTAGAAAAAACTCTATCCCAACTTGGGTTGCAAATTCATAAAGAGGGCAGCAGACAAACTTCGATTTTTTATGTTGAAGGAATGGATTGTGCAAATGAAGAGCGAGTGGTCCGAGAAGCTTTGAAAGTTATAGATGGAATTGATGATATAAAGTTTGATCTGGTTAATCAGCGATTAATTGTTGTTCATCGAATCGCGGAAGGTAAAATTATTCAGGCACTTCGATCAATTGGATTTAATGCAGAGATTTATCATAATAAACTTCATTTGAAATCAGCTCATCAAAAGAAAAAAACTTACCAGATATTTTTTATCGCTCTTTCGAGTTTGTTTGTAATTGCTGGAATGATTTCAGAATATTTAGAATTACCAGCATCAATAACTATCGCATTATTTGCAATCTCAGTTTTGAGCGGCGGATACAAAATCTTTCATAAGGCGTTTTTATCTGCGAAGAAATTAATTATAGATATAAATGTTTTGATGTCGCTTGCTGTATTTGGTGCATTAATAATCGGTAAATATGCGGAAGCAGCGGTTGTAATGTTGCTTTATGCAGTTTCTCTTCAACTTGAAAGTTTTTCAATTGACAAAGCCAAAAGCTCAATTAATAAACTGATCGCTTTAATTCCTGAGTATTCAACGGTCAAACGAGGGAATGATTTTATTGCAATTCCTACAACTGAAGTTAGAATAGGCGATTTAATTTTAATTAAACCTGGTGAAAAAATTCCAGTCGATGGAATTGTTATTGATGGCTCATCAGTGATAAATCAATCGCCAATTACAGGAGAATCGAAATTAATCGCAAAAGTTAGAGGTGACCACTGCTATGCAGGAACAATAAACCAGAAAGGCACACTGATAATTGAAGCAACTTCAACTTATAAAGATTCTCACTTCTCAAAAATTCTTGCTTTACTCGAAGAGGCAACAACAAATTCAAAATCGGAACTTCAACGAGTTGTTGATGTCTTTGCGAAATATTACACTCCAGTGGTTGTCTTTCTTGCCTTCGTAATTTCTTTATATTCTTATTTTATTGATCAACAGGAATTGTACTCTTCAATTTACAAAGGATTAATTTTGTTGGTCATATCATGTCCTTGCGCTCTTGTAATTTCAACACCCGTTGCAATACTTTCTTCTTTAGCAAGGGCAGCTAAATTTGGCGCATTATTCAAAGGTGGAATTTTTCTCGAAAATTTACATCGTGTAGATGCTGTCGCATTCGACAAAACTGGAACTTTAACTGAAGGAAATTTGAAGATTGAGAAAATTATTCCTCTGAAAGATATAAGTGAAGACGATTTAATCCAGATTGCTTATAACCTTGAGATTAGATCTGAACACTCGATAGCAGATGCAATTGTCAATTATGCAAAAGAGAAAAATTTTGAAGCTGAGGTTATTGAAGATTTTAAAGTTGAGGTAGGTGCAGTCTCGGGAATTTATAAAAATAGAAAATATAAAATTGGTCAACCAAAGTTATTTCAGAAATTATTAAAAGATGATCAAAAACAGATTGTGAATAATTTGGAAGAGACTGGTTATACAGTTATAGTATTAATTGAAGAGGATACACCAATTGGATTGATTTGTTTAATTGATTCATTGCGTGAGAGCATAAAGAAAACAGTAGAATCTTTGCGAAAAGAAGGAGTGAAAGAATTTTTCATTCTCAGTGGTGATAATAAAAGCATTGTTGAAAAAGTTGCTTCAGAAGTTGGCATCGAAAAATATTTTGCCGAGTTGAAACCTTCTGATAAAGTAGAATTAATTGATGACTTGAGAAAAAATTATCCAATGATTGCAATGATTGGAGATGGATTAAATGATGCACCGGCTTTGAAAAAAGCATCAATTGGAATAGCTATGGGGAAAATTGGAGTAGATGCAACTATTGAAAGCTCTGATATAACTTTAATTGGAGATGATATCGCAAAACTTCCAAAACTATTCAGATTGAGCAGAAAGACAGTAAAAACAATAAAAGAAAACATTTCACTCTCGATCTCAATCAAATTTGCTTTTGTTATTCTTGCATTTTTAGGATATGCCTCAATGTGGGGAGCCATTTTTGCTGATATGGGCACTTCTTTGATAGTAATTTTTAACAGCTTGAGGTTGTTGAAAACTGAAATTTGAAAATCTTAGTTGAAAGAAGATTTTTTATTCAAAGTGATTTTAATAATTCATCGCATAACTTGAACCACATTTATTCCGTTTTAATTGTTTTGTTTGCATCAAATTATCCAAATTCACATAGACGCTAACTGATTTATAAGCTCATTGAGGCAAGACTTTTACTAATTAAGGCGCGAAATTCTCTCCTTATAGACCTTTTTGTTTTCATTAAATCTAAGTCATAAGTTTTTCCTCTTAAATTGATTTTCCTTTCTATATCCAAAAATTTCCTTCAATCAACTAAACTCCATCTTCGTAAATTTGCAGAGAAAATTATCAATTAAGCACAGGAATTTTCATGAAGAACTTATCACTTCTGATTGCTTTCTTCATTTTATCTTTTACAGGTTGTGAAAGCAAAAAAATTGATGGAATTTATGCAAGCAATGAAGGACCATACTTTAAATTCACAAAAGGAAAAATTTTTGAATTTGGAATACCTGGCGATACAAGTCCATTAAAAGGTAATTTTACACTTGAAAATGATAGATTAAATCTAATAGCCAATTCTATAATGCTTGAAAGTTATGCAACAACTAACTTTATCTGTCATATCGCAAATGATACACTTTTTGTAGATGTGCTGGAAATAGTTCATCCGAAATTTGAAATTTATATCGATAAAAATCTAAATTTTGCTCGAACAAGAAAAGACACAATCGTAAATGAATTTAAACTAAGTTCTCCCGAAGCAGAGGAAGAACTTTTCATTTATTATAAACTTGTTCATGATAAGTTTATTAAAAGGAAAGGAGATTAAATATGAAAATTTCAGTAATTGGTGCTGGCTTAATGGGTGGAGCCATTGCTCAAAAATTATTCGAACATAAAAATGATGTTATTGTTTTCAATCGCACAAAAGAAAAGTTAGAAAAACTAAAATCATTGGTAATTAAAATTGCAGAAACTCCTCTTGAAGCCTTAGAAAACTCAAATGTGATAATCTTAATGTTAGCCGATGCCAATGCAATTAATTCGGTTTTAATAAATGATGATGTTTTAAATAAAGTAGGCGGTAAACTTATTATTCAAATGGGAACAATCTTGCCAGAAGAAAGCAAAACATTCCAGAAAATTTTCGAAGAAAAAGGAGCTGAGTACTTTGAAGCTCCAGTCCTTGGAAGCGTTCCACAAATTTTAAGTGAAAATTTGATTGTTTTAGTCGGTTCAACAAAAGAACAATTTGAAAAACACAGAGGAATTTTTTCTGCTTTCAGTAAAGATGTTTATCATATTGGTGAAATTGGAAAAGCAGCCGCAATTAAGCTCGCCTTCAATAATTTAATTGCATCGCTTATCCCGGCTTTTTCATTAAGTTTTGGTATTGTGAAGAAAACAAACATAAATCCTGAAATATTTATGGAAATATTGAGAAAGAGCGCACTTTACGCACCGACATTTGACAGTAAATTACCAATGATAATGCAAGAAGATTTCTCTAAAGCCAATTTCCCAGCAAAACATATGTTGAAAGATGGAAGATTAATTGAACAATATGCTTCTCAACTTAATTTGAATACGAAAGTAATAAATGCTTTGAATTCTGTTCTTGAAGAAACAGTTAAATCAGGTTATGCTGAGCAAGATTACTCATCAGTATACAAAGCAATTGTGAAATAAATCAATTTCAAATAATGAAAGAATCTCGATCTCCGAAAAAATTAGTCGAACTTGTTTTTGCTATACCAACAGAGAGGACATTTTACTATTCAGTTCCAGATGAACTAATCGATCTTGCTCAAGTTGGTGTTAGAGCTGTTGCTCCCATAGGCAAAAGAATTTTAACAGGATTTATTGTTAATGTAATTGATGAAAAAGAGTATCAAAAAGAACTGGAAAAAATTTCATTTAAAGAATTAAAAGAGATTGAAGACATCTTAGATCCAATTCCTTTTTTCGATGAAAAGTTTTTGAATTTTGCACGATGGGTGGCAGATTATTACTTTGCCTCACTGGGTGAAGTACTGGAAGCAGCTGTACCAGCAGGGACAGATATTGAATCAAAAAAAGTCATTGTTGTTGATCCAAATTATATTTTCGAAGAGATTAAAAACACAGATCCAAAACGTACCAATTATCTCAAACTACTCAGATTGCTTTCTGAAAAAGAAGAACATTCTTTTTCTGAGCTTAAGAAGAAATTGAAGAAAGAAGGAATTCAATCAAACATAAATTATTACCTCAGTAAACTTGAGAAAAAAGGTCTTGCCTCAATTTTTCTTGAAAAGCGAAAACCAATTGTTAAAGTAAAAAAAGAAAAAGTAGTTGAATTAGGTGATTTAAGCATTGAAGAATTTTCTGAGCTTGTAAGCAAACTTGAAAAAAGATCTATTAAACAAGTTAATGTTCTGGTTACGCTTTTTGCTTCAAAGGATAAAAAGATGCGTCAAGCTGAGTTAATTGAAAAAACAAAGGCAAGTGCTCAAGTGATCAAAGCTCTTGCAAAAAAGAAATTTGTGAAAATCTCTGAAGTCGAAGTTAAGAGAGAATATGTTGAGTTGTATCAGGAAGAGAAAAGAGATTTCAAATTGACTGAAGATCAAACCAAAGCAATTGACATAATTTCGAAATCAATCGATGAAAATAAATTTGAAATTTTCCTTATTCATGGCGTTACAGCAAGCGGCAAGACTCAGATTTATCTTGAATTGATTGATAAAATAATTCAATTGGGAAAAACAGCTCTCTATCTTGTACCTGAAATTGCACTGACACCGCAAATCATACGAAGAATTAAAAATAGATTTGGAAATCTGGTTGGAGTACTTCACAGCAGACTTTCACCAGGGGAAAGATTTGATGAATGGCGTTCGGTAATTAAGCAAGAATATAAAATTGTTCTCGGACCACGTTCCGCAGTTTTTGCTCCGCTTAAGAATATTGGATTAATTATCGTAGACGAGGAACATGATTCATCTTACAAACAGTCAGAAAGTTCACCATATTATCATGGCAGAGATACGGCAATAATGCGAGGTAAAGTCGAGAACGCAGTCGTGGTTTTAGGTTCTGCTACTCCATCACTTGAGTCTTATTTTAATGCTTTGAGCGGGAAGTATAAACTAATCGAACTTAAAAAGAGAATTGATAATGCATTAATGCCAGTGATTAATTTAATTGATTTAAGGAAAGAGAAAGAAGAAAACCGAATGGTTGGATCTTTTTCTCAAACAATGATAGATAAAATCAAGTGGACGCTGGCGAAAAATGAAAAGGTTATTATTCTCCAGAACAGAAGAGGATTTGCAACTTATGTAATTTGTCCAGATTGCGGATACACTGAGTTGTGTAAAAATTGTTCAGTGACTTTAACCTATCATCTTGTGAAAAAGGAATATGTTTGTCATTACTGCAATTATTCAAAGAAAGAATTATCAGCTTGTCCTGTTTGTGGAAGTCTTGAAATTAAATATAAAGGTATCGGCACTCAACGTGTAGAAGATGAGCTTGAACAAATTATTCCAGGTTCAAAAATCGCCCGAATGGATTTGGATACAACTCAGAAAAAATATTCTTTCAGTCGAATATTAAATGACTTCGGAGAGGGTAAGTATAATATTCTGCTCGGTACACAGATGGTCGCTAAAGGACTTGATTTCCCTGATGTAACTTTTGTCGGCGTAATTTCAGCGGAATCGACGATGCTAATTCCTGACTTTCGTTCGTCGGAAAAAACTTTTCAACTTTTATCTCAAGTGGCGGGTCGCGCCGGCAGAAGTCAATTGCAAGGTGAAGTTGCAATTCAAACATACAGGCCAGAGAGTTACACTCTTCAGTATGTGCAGCAAAATGATTATTACGGTTTTTATCAAAGAGAAATTATCGAACGAGAACAGGCAAAATATCCGCCGTTTTATAAATTAGCTTTAATTGAATTTAAGAGTCCAAATATCAATCAGGTGAAAAGAGCAGCCACTGAATTTCACAAATTTTTGAATTATGATAAAAAAATCATTCAGGTACTTGGACCAGCTCCTGCTTATATTTCCAAAATTTCTGGAAGATATCGCTGGCATATAATTATTAAGAGTAATCGAGCTTATGATCCAAATGGCGCTTATCTTCACAGTGTGCTAAAAAAAGCTTTAAATGAATTTCATCTGAAAGTAAAAAAAATTTCTAATGTCCGATTAATTGTTGATATTGATCCTGTCTCTACTATTTGATTACTGCGGAGCTAGTGGTAGTTAAATATAATTTTGCTCAACTGATGGCTTGATGTTCCGGGCAGTCTATCCTTAAATCTTTTAGTTTTAATTTCATCTCAAGAAGATTACAATAAAATTCTCCATCCTCTTTCTTTAGATAAACACAGGTAAAGCACATCCTTTGTGTGATTACAATTTCCTGAGAGTTTAATTCATTTATTATTTGTAAAAGAGATGACAATAAGGTTTCTTTCTCAGCCGAATTTAATTTTGTGACTGTTTTAAGCAAAGGTTGAACAAATGATGCTGCTTCTGAAAAAACTTTTTCACCTTTGCGGGTTAAGTATAAATGACTAATTCTTTTGTCAGTTGAATTCGTAATCTTTTTAATCAAATTTTTTTGGATTAGTATCTTAACGGCATCACTGATTGTTGGAGGAGACATATTAAATTCTTCAGCGAGATAATTTACAGTACAAAACTCAGGCTTGTGATATTTTATGAAAATTAAAATTTGAATTTGAATTGGACTTAGTTTTACAATCTTCGCTTTTTCCCATAATAGAACTCGGAAAGATTCAGAAATTCTCTCCAATGCGGCAACAATTTTTCCATCAATAGTTTTGTTTTGATTTTCGGGATTAAAGATTGAGTTCATTTTTTATCATTGAATTGTTGTAGATAATTGGTTATAACTAATTTAAAATAAAAAACGGTGACCAAAATTCAGTCACCGTTTTGCTGCATCTAAAAATCAAATTTTTAATCCGTCAGTTCATAAATTAAATAACCACCACCAGCCTGTGGAGGTAATTTTGTTTGAACTTTGACAAGCGTTTGATCTTTTACATCATACCAGAGAGATTGTTTAATCTCGTTATCACTCTGAGATATCAAGTTTACTTTATAAGCTTCAAATTCTTTTTCGCCAATTTTTACTTTTTCTTTATCTGCAACTTCCAATAGATACTTTTCAGCTTGACCTGACATAAAATCAAATTGTTGCAATTCAGTTTTATAACCAACGCTCAAAGGCAGAGTTGAAATCGCAAGCTCAGTTCCAGCACCTCCAGATAGAACAGGTTTCTCAACATTTGCATTAATCGGCATTTCTTGAGGACCGAATTTTATCAAGCCTGTCACTTTGTCTTTTTCAAATTTCAATGAAATAGAGCCCTGTCCCTGAACAAGGTATCTTCTTATTGGGAATAATGTTTTTGCATCGAGATCAAGAGTATCGTAGGCGCTCATAATTCCTTCAGTCTGTTCAATAATTCTAATTACATCTTTCCCTTCAAAAATTGCTTTTTCAATTTTCCTGTTAATTTCCAGATGATATTTCTGTCCCATCAATTCAAAATCAGATTGATAATTTAATTCTCCGATAAACATTTTATCAGGATTGAATTCAAGTTTTGAAATTTCTGACTTATCAAAATCAACTTTCTTGGGTGCTTCAACTTTTGAAATATCAACTATTAGTTCGTCAAGTTTTTTCTGAATTTCTTCTCGAACATCTTCCTGCACTCTTCCCTTTAAATGTTTGGCAAAGAATTTTTCCATTGCAGTGAACATAGCAAGTCGATTTAGTTCGTTTAAGTAACCGTGTCCTTCGTCAGGAGCGAGCATATACTCAACATCTCTTCCCAGGTCTCTCAATGCTGCAACAATCTGATCAGACTCTGCCTTTTTAACTCTCGGGTCATTTGCACCTTGAACGACATATAATGGAGCTTTAATTTCAGTTGCATAATTAAGCGGTGATTGTTCTTCTAACATCTTTCGTTCTTCAGGATTATCTTTAGCACCAACTCGGATTGCGAAAGTTTTTTGTACGGGTTTCCAATATGGCGGAATTGAATTCAAAAGTGTAATGATGTTTGATGGTCCAACAATATCAAAACCGCATGCATACAAATCTGGTGTGAATGCAAGTCCTGCGAGAGTTGCATATCCTCCGTAAGAACCACCAGCAATTGCAACTCGCTTCGGATCAGCAATTCCTTCTTTAATTAAAAAATTCACGGCGTCGGTAATATCGTGCTGCATCGAACCACGACCCCATTGTTTATTTCCGGCATTTAAGTATTTTTTGCCGTAACCAGTTGAGCCTCTAAAGTTGGGTTGAAATACAGCATAACCTCTATTCGCTAAAAATTGAGCAATTGGGTTGTAACCCCAGTTGTCTCTTGCCCATGGACCACCATGAATTAACATTACTACTGGTAAGTTCTTTGGTTCAAGTCCTTTTGGAATAGTTAAATAACCATAAATTGTCATTCCATCTCTTGCTGTGTATTTAACTGGCTTCATTTCAGAGAGCCATTCACTTGGAAGATTTGGTCTTGACTTATAAACAAATTGTGCTTTACCTGTTCTTCTATCAAATAAATAAACTGATCCAGGATCAATATCACTTGAAACAGAAACTAACCACAAATTTTCATCGTTTGTGATTGACATAAAACCAATATTGCCATCAGGGACTTGAGTTAATAATGTTTCAAAATCTTTTTTGAATTTCTTTTCTTTTGGATAATAACGGACTTTCTCGCCAACATAGTAAGTCATCAAAAGTTCATTAGTTATGTCAGAGAAGAGCGCACCGGCAAAATCAACTTCATCAAGCGGGTCTTTATCAATTAACTTTGTTTTGCCTGTCTTCAAATCAAAAAGTTCAAGCTGGATTTTATCTCTTTTCGAACCTTTGTTTGTGGCTAAGTAAAATGATTTTCCATCCTTTGAAAAACGGACAGGGTAGGCAGTCTCTTCGAAATTTACTTCATAAATTTTAATGAGTTTTCCATTTTCAAGTTTTAGAATTTCTGTTCCGCCATCTTCAGTTTGACGAATTGCCAGTCTTAAATTTCCATCCAGATCAGTTTCCCAGCCTGCGATGTTTTCTTTGTTTTCATAGAGAAGTTTTCGTTCTCCTGTTAGGATATTTAGTCTATAAACATCGTGTAGAGATGGGTCTCGATCGTTTAATGCAACAATAATTTCTTTGGGTGTCTTCTTAGGTACATCAATTATCATTGCTCGAACATTTTCGTAGGGAGTTAAATTTTTGGCAGGCGGGACAGGATCACCAGGTTCAAATGGATTTACTGCATAAATGCGGAAATTCTCATCACCATCTTTATCCTGAACATACAAAATAAATTTTGAATCTTCCGACCAGAAATAATTTGTAACCGCTCTTTTGGTGTCAGCAGTTATTGGTCTTGCGTTTTCGAAAGGTTCATCAACTTTTTTAATCCAAATATTTCTGATTTTATTATACTGTTTCAGAAAGGTGAGATATTTCCCATCGGGAGAAAGTTGGGCACCTGATATTTCAGGATCGCCAAAGAAAAGTTCTCGATCTATTATCGGTGGCTGCTGTGAATATGAATTATTTAACATAACTAATACTAAAATAATTAGAGTTAAAATTCTCTTCATCTGAATGACTCCACTTTTGTTTTTTATTTGTTGCAATTTAATAATTACTGACCTTGATACGAAAAAGGAATACGAAAGTTTTTCAAGAAATTTGTTTTATTCGTTTAATTCTTTTTTGAATGGAAGGATGGCTGTAGAAAATGAATTCTATTATTGGGTTTGGATTTTCATCAGCTAAGTTTATTCTGGAAAGTTTTTGAAGAGATGAGATAAATGAATTTTTATCACCTGTTGATTTTACAGCGAACTCATCAGCTTCATACTCAAATTTTCTCGATACGGAATTTGTTACGGGCATCATTATTAAAGAAAAGATACTCATAATCAAGAAAAGAATGGGCAGTGCTGATATCTGATCAACAGATTTGAAACCCAACCCGAAGATTAAGGAAATGTAAAGTTGATTAACTAAATAAAAAGTAATTGTTGTAACTATAAAGCCAATTAAAACATTTTTTATGATATGTCTCTTTTTATAATGACCCAGTTCATGAGCAAATACTGTTAGAATTTCATCGTCTGTGAAATTTTCAATTAAAGTATCGCTCAGTATAATTCTTTTGGATTTAAAAATTCCTGTAAAACCCGCATTAGCTTTTTTTGTTGTTTTGCTCAGGTTAAATGTATAAATACCTTCGAAGTTAATTCCGAATTTTTTGCAAAGTTCGGTCAATTTGTTTTTTAGGTTTTCATCATTTAGCGGATTGAATTTGTAAAAGATTGGAAAGATTAAAGTCGGAGCAATTCGGGCAAGTAAAATTGAAAAGAAAAATACAGCGATTGCGATAAACAACCACCAGAGTTCGTAATTTTTTAATAGATAGTAAAAAAGAAGAATAAGAGGCAAAGAAATTAAAAACGAAACAGCAGTGGATTTTAGTTTTTCTATAACCCAATCCCAGAATCGCTGATTTGATAATTTGAATTTGTGTTCAATAATATAACCTGAATAGAAACTTAAAGGAATTGAGTAGATAGAGTTTAATATTCCAATGCTCAGTGAAAAAAGAATGAACGCAATGTAATCGTTTGAGGTGTACTCATAAATTTTTGTTTCGAGAAATTTTGAAAGCGGTGTAAATATCAAAACAATGATTAGAAGTAAATTTAGTATTAAACTTATGATTTCAATTGTAATTTTAATTTTATTATAAACTTTTGATTTATCCATTTATCTACTCAGAGTAAATTGTAAATTAATCCGAGTTGAATAGCTTCTTTAACTTGTGTTCTGAGAGTTTGTTTTCTCTCGTAAACTACAAGAACGTTAAGATTAACATTTATATAATCATTTACTTTCGCGACGATTAGATTATCCCAACGAACATCCCAATACTTCATATTTTCAAATCTTGAAAAGAGGCGAAGTGAACCTTTGTAATTAATATTTTCCATCAATTTAAATTCACTTGAAGTTACACTCTCAATTCCTGTTTCCAGTTTGAAAGCCTCTACCTTATCCTTTGTTGCTGGATTATCAGAAAATTTTCTTTGACGATTCGTAAAAACTTCCTGAAGAGCAATTCCTAATCGGGTTTTGATTCCCTTTACTTTATCGTAAGTGAAGCCTAAAGTTTGAGTAACATAACCTGGATCAAAGAAATCTGCAATTCGTTCTGGAGTTTTTGTTTTATATGAATAACCTGTTGTGATTGGACTTCTGATTGAATTACTGATAAATGGATCGACAGCCCAGCCGATATTTTTTGAAATCACAGTTTCGATGAAGAATTCGTTGTCGTTTGTTCTAAAATCTTGTGTTCCGAGTTTAGTTCTTCCGAATGCAAATTTGAATGTGTTTTTAGTTGTCCATTTTTCCGATTTAGTTGAAACGATCAGATTACCGAGCAGTGTCCAGGTAAAAGAATTTTCACCACCTTGTGCCCAATTGGTAAATGCAATCTGACTGATATTGATTCCTGCATTGGCTTTTGTCGTAATGATGACTTTTGATGTGTCCTGTGCAAAGCAAAATCCTGTTATTAAAAAAAATAAAAAGAATTTTTTCATTGATCACCTCTATTGTTGAAAAAACTTTTACAAAATTAATTAAATCAAAGGAAGTGATTATTTACGAATTATGAATGATTTGAAATTAGTATATGGAATTCAAACTGCTTTTAATAATGGGAGTTTGTTTTATGCAAATTCTGAATCGTTATAGAATGTATCAATTAAAAAAATTATGGTCTTTAGTGCTGAATTAACAAAATGATTTCGTTCAGTTCATTGGATAAAGTGTGATGAAAATAATCAAAAATTCAAAAAGTTATTTTCCAGGGTTTAATGAATTTAATGTGGGGGAAGAATTTTTTTGAATTTATCGTGATTTTAAAACCAAATATTAATTGTAATAGAGATATGATAAAAAGTTGGAAGTTCCTCTAGAATTTTGATTTTATGTTGGATTGATTTTTTCTTTTCGAGTAATTCATTAATAATTCAATTCAATTCAATTAAAAGATTAGCAACCCATAACCAGGAAGTGGTGAAATTTTTATAACAAAAAAATTAAATAAGATTAAGTAAAAATCCTAAGGAGTGATATTGGGGGATTAATGATAAAAATAGATTAATCAAAAATTACAATCGTTCGTTTGTTTTCAGATAATGTCATCCCTTCAGGATTTTGTTCTTTGGCGGGACGTGCAATTTTTATCTATAATAATTTCATCCCTTTGGGATTTTGTTTTTTTGTGGACGCTTGTTTTTTTCTATAATAATTTCATCCATTCTGGATTTTATTTTTAATTCGCGGAAATTAAATCAAGTTTTTTTGGAAGAATTTTCTCAACTCCGAAGGAGTTGAATATGATTAGCCCCGAGTTGCACTCGGGGAAATAATGTCAAAAGATGTTTCCAACCCTGAAGGGGTTGAATGTGAATTTCAAAATTTTTTTAATGTCTTATCGGAAATGGAATTTTTTAGATCAATTAAAACAAATTCTCTTGTAATTGAACCCCTTCAGGGTTCTTTGTTTTTTGTTCTCATTTACCCCCAATGTGATTGGGGGTTATTCACATTAAACCCCTTCGGGGTTTTTATATTCATTTTTGTTTTATGTGTAATTGTTTTTTCTATAATAATTTCATTCATTCTGGATTTGATTTTTTATTCGGCACTTAATTCGTTCTACAAATAGGTCGTCGCTACGCGACTTTATTTTTGGCTGTTCAACATTTTTCCTACAAAGAGGTCGTTGCTACGCGACTTTTTTTGATGTCGTTCATCATTTTTTCTACAAAGAGGTTGTCGCTATGCGACTTAAATTTTTATCCAAAGTACATTCTTCACTACAAATAGGTCGTTGCTCTGCACCTTCACATTTTCATAAATAATTATTTAGTGCATCAACCAGGTTACAGTTATGCGATTTCTTTTAAAATGTCTGTAG